>DAOTYC010000142.1:0-43869 GCA_034435095.1 Anaerolineae bacterium
GGCCGCGCGCTGATGGCCAACCCCAAGCTGTTGCTGCTGGATGAACCTTCGCTGGGGCTGGCGCCGATGCTGGTCAAGGCGATTTTCGACACCATCCGCCAGATCAATGCGCAGGGAGTGACCATCCTGCTGGTCGAGCAGAACGCCCGCGCCGCGTTGCGTCTGGCTCACAAAGCCTACGTGCTGGAGACTGGCTCGATTGTCTTGTCGGGTCCGGCGGAAAAGCTGCTGCAAGATGAAGGAGTGCGCAAGGCTTACCTGGGTGAGGCATGACTCGCCTCGAAACAAGCGGGGCGTACACATAGTCAGACATTTCGGTTCATTGTGAAAGGAGATTGAACATGCAGACTGTTTTGAAGGGCACCGTGAAAACGGTCGTCATTGAGCGAGGCCGGCCAGTGGTCATCATCGGGGAGCGCATCAACCCGACGGGGCGTAAGAAGCTGGGTGAGGCGTTGTTGAACGAAGACATGGACTACGTGCGCCGTGAGGCCATTCAGCAGGTAGAGGACGGTGCGGAGGTCATTGACGTCAATGTGGGCGTGGCCGGCGGGGACGAAGAGAAATTGCTGCCGATGGCGGTCAGGGCGGTCAGCGAGGTGGTTGACTGTCCGCTGTGCATTGACTCGACCCACCCCACTGCCCTGCCTGCCGCGCTGAAAATCTGCCCGGGGCGGCCGCTCATCAACTCGGTTAACGGGGAAGAGGCGGCTCTGAAGCGCGTCCTGCCCCTGGTCAAAGAATTCGACACGGCGGTCATCGGCCTGACGATGGACGATGAAGGCATCCCGACGACATCCGAGAAGCGGTTCGCCATCGCGGAGAAGATCCTCAACCGTGCAGCCCAGGTCGGCATTAAAGTCGAAGATGTCATCATTGATTGCCTGGCGTTGACGGTGGGCGCCGACCCGAACGCCGCGAAAGTGACGCTCGAAACCATCCAGCGCGTGTCTACCGAGCTGGGCGTCAACGTCACGCTGGGGGCCAGCAACGTGTCGTTTGGCCTGCCCGACCGCGACACCATCAATCAGATCTTCGTCGCCATGGCCATTCAGGCGGGCATGACTTGCGCCATCGTCCATCCGGCCAAGGCCAGGCGCGGCATCTTAATCGCCGATATGTTGCTGGGCCGCGACGAATACTGCGCCAACTACATCCGCTATCACCGCCAGCAGGAGAAAAAAGCCGCCGCGGCATGTGCATCATGACAGGCTGAATTCTCAGCAAACACATTACCCGGCAGGCGAGTGTGGTTCTGACCCCGGAGTGTGACAGCCTGGAAATGGAAACGCGCCTGGCGCGGGTCTGAGGCCCGTGCCAGGCGCAAGGAGGGAAATAATGCTCTGCGTCAATGCTTCTTACGGCTGAGGCTCCTCTGTGGTAAACAGCTTATCCCATTGTGACACATTGGGCCGGTCCATCAGCTCGACCGTGATGTCTTCGTTCTTGCCATCGCGCAAAAGGGTCAGCGTCACTTTGTCACCGACCTCGGCGTTGTACGTCAGGTAGAGCAGCAGGTCATCAAACTGGCGCACTGGCGTGCCGTTGATGCTGACGATGACATCGCCGCCCACTTTCATCGGAACGCCGTCAATCGTGACTTTTTTCGTGCTCGGTTGCAGGCCGGCCTTGGCCGCCGGGCTGTCCTTGGTCACTTCCACCACCAGCACACCGCGCTGATTGGCTGGCAGCCCCATCTTCTCATTGAGCTGCGGGTTGAGCGTCGTGCCGGAGATGCCCAGCCACGGATGCTGCACGTCCTTGCCCTCAATCAGGACCGGCACCACCTTCGCCACAATGGCCGACGGAATGGCGAATCCGACGCCTGCCCATGCCCGAACTGGCGACTCAATGGCAGAGTTGACACCCACCACCTCGCCAGCCGAGTTGAGCAGTGGGCCTCCAGAATTGCCAGGGTTGATCGCCGCGTCGGTCTGGATGACATCCGGGATGGTGAACCGGGTGAGGCCTGTCGTGCCCACCGGCAGGGAACGCCCCAACGCGCTGACAATGCCCGTGGTCATCGTATTGTTCAGGCCGAACGGGTTGCCGATGGCGATGACCCGCTGGCCGACCTTCAAAGCCCTGGAGTCGCCCAGCGGCAGTGGAACCAGGTCAAGACCCTTCGGGTCTATCTTGATGACCGCCAGGTCGCTGTCGGGGTCGGTGCCGACCAGCTTGGCCGGAACCGAGATGCCATCGAAGAACGTCACCCGGATGGTCTTCGCCCCCTCCACCACGTGGTTGTTGGTCACGATGTGGCCCTGCCTGTCATAGACGAAGCCAGAGCCTTCCCCACGGGTGAAGTAACCCGGCGCGTCCTGCTGTTGTTCCTCGTCGTTCTGCCCGCCGTTGTCGCCGCGGCCAAACTGATCCTCAAACCACTTCCTCAGCTCAGGCGGCAGGCCTGGCATCTCGGGCAGCTTCGGAAAGCCGCGGAAATCCGGCATCCTGCGCATTGACACACCCACCTGGCTGGTCACCTGAATGTTCACCACCGAGGGATTCGCCCGCTCGTAGATGCTCTCCAGCAAGCGGTCTTCCTCGTCGGAGCTGATGGTCACCTGCGTCGGCGGCTCGGCAACTGGCGATTCGGCTGCGGGTTGGCGGACAACGTCCACTCTGGGCTGCTCCAGTCTCACCGGCTGGCTGATGGCGATGGGGCGCGCTTCGCCCGCCGCCACCAGCTTCGCCTGCTGGCTCACCAACGCATAGCTGGCCACGCTGCCGGCGAACGCGCCGCCTACCACGCCAACCACCAGAGACAGCATCACAG
Source organism: Anaerolineae bacterium (assembly GCA_034435095.1). Classification (GTDB taxonomy): domain Bacteria; phylum Chloroflexota; class Anaerolineae; order DAOTYC01; family DAOTYC01; genus DAOTYC01. The sequence continues at coordinate 2,777 of DAOTYC010000142.1, forward strand.
CAAAGGCCAATACCAGATAGACAGCCGATAATGGTTTCTTAAACATATCCATAACCTCCCTGATTTGCAGATCTCAGCCGCCAGCATCATGCTGGCCGCTTCTTCTTGCTATTTCTGCCGGAATTATCCCACCGTAACATTAAGGGTGAATTAAGGTGAGATTAAGGGGAGATGAGAGTTGACCGAAAGTGAACATGCGGCTATAATCAATTCTTGGAAACGGGACTGAACCATGACACAACAAATCCTTCTGGTTTACATTATTCTTGGCATCACCATCATCCTGTTCGCGTCCGACAGGCTGCGGGTGGATGTGATTGCCCTGCTGGTGATGCTCACTTTGGCCTGGTCGGGCCTGCTCGAACCGCGCGAGGCTTTCTCTGGATTCGCCAGCAGCGCGGCCATGGCGATCATCGGTGTGACGGTCCTGGGCTATGGGATGGACCGCTCCGGTGCGATGAGCCGCGCAGTGCAGCCGGTGCTCCATCTGGCCGGGACGGATGAGCGACGGCTGGTCGCGCTGACCACGCTGGCCGCGGGCCTGATGTCGTCGTTCATGCTGACCATCGGCTCAGCGGCTCTCTTCCTGCCCGCCCTGCTGCGGCTGTCGCGCCGGACAAACATACCGGCCTCGCGCCTGCTGATGCCGGTGGGCTTCGCCGCCATCCTGGGCGGCGCGCTGACCATGGTGGGCTCTAATCCGCTCATCATTCTGAACGACCTGTTGCGCCAGGCCGGTCAGCCGACGTTTGGGCTGTTCAGCGTGACCCCCATTGGCGCGGCGCTGCTGGCGTGCGGCATACTCTACTTTGCTGTTTTCGGGCGATTGGTCCTGCCTGCCAGGGTCAAGGCCGGCGAGCAGGTTAGCCCGCAGCAGGCTCTGATTGAAACGTGGCGGCTGCCATCCACCGTGTACGAGTACACTGTTCCGCCCGACAGCCCGCTGGTCGGCAAGACCCGCGAGGAAGTGGGCCTTTGCCGCGAATATGATGTCCACCTGCTGGCTCTGGCCGAGGACAATGATGTCTCCTATGCGCCATGGCGTTACACCCGGTTTGCCGCCGGGCAAGCCCTGGCCCTGATCGGGCCAGAAGCCGGGGTCCAGCAGTTTGCGCGCGATTTCGGCCTTCGCGCTACGCCGGCGCGGCGCTGTTTCCAGCCACTGCGCGACGCCGAGAACGTCGGCTTTGCCGAACTGGTGATGCTGCCTCGCGCGCCCCTCAGCGGCAAGAGCCTGCGCGAGATCGCCTTGCGCAGGGCCTATGGCGTGGAGCCTGTCTTGCTCATCAGCGACGCGGAAGTCGTGCGCGGCGATTTTTCTGACCGCCCGCTGCGGCCCGGCGATGGGCTGATCGTCCACGGCCGTTGGGAGAATATCAAGGCCATGGCCGACAACCTCAATTTCGTGTCCGTCACGCCGATAGAAGCCAGACCGGCCCGGGCCAACCAGCCTTTGCTGGCCGTCCTGTGCTTTCTCGCTGCCATCGCGCTGACTGTGCTGGGTTTCTCTCTGTCGCTCAGCATGATGACCGGCGCAGCCGCCATGATCCTGATCGGCGTGGTGTCCATCGAGGAGGCCTATCGCGCCATCGAATGGCGCATCGTGTTCTTGCTGGCCGGCCTGATCCCGCTGGGCCTGGCCATGGAGAAGACCGGCGCTGCAGCGTTCGCCGCCGACCGACTGGGCGGTGTGCTGCAAGGCAGTCACCCGCTGCTGGTCCTGACTGCCCTCTCAGTTCTGGTGACGCTCTTCTCGCTGTTCATGTCCAATGCGGCGGCGACGGCCGTGCTCGCGCCGTTGGCGATGAACCTCGGCCAACAGACCGGCCTCGACCCTCGTGCCCTGGCGCTGCTGGTAGGCGTTTCGGCGAGCAATTCGTTCATCCTGCCAACCCATCAGGTCAACGCGCTGTTCATGGGGCCGGGCAACTATCGCACCAGCGACTATCTCAAAGCTGGCGGCGTCATGACGCTGATTTTCACCGCTATCGCCGTCGGCATGGTATACGTTCTCTATCTGTAGATTTCGGGAGGCTGATTCATGATTGTCCAACAGTTTTTCACCCCGGGCATTGCCCACAGCTCGTACTTGCTGGGCGGGGATAAGACCTGCGCCATCGTTGACCCGCGTCGCGACGTCCAGATATACCTGGATGCCGCCGCGGAGCTGGGCCTGAAGATCACCCATGTCCTGGAGACGCACTTGCACGCCGATTTCGTCTCCGGCCATCTCGACCTGGCTGACCTGACCGGCGCACGCATCTACGCGCCGGCGCAGGGTGTCTGCTCCTTCGAGTGCGAACTGCTGGTCGAAGGCGACCGCTTCAAGCTGGAAGACATGGAAATCGCCGTGTTGGAGACGCCGGGCCACACGCCGGAGCATATCAGCTATGTGGTGCGCGACTTGGCGCGCGGTGACGAGCCGGTGGCGGTCTTCTGCGGCGACACGCTGTTCGTCGGCGATGTGGGCCGCCCTGACCTGTTTCCTGGTCAGGCGTATGAGCTGGCCTCGCGGTTGTTCGATAGCCTGCACGGCAAGCTGCTCGCCCTGCCCGACTTCTGTGAGGTTTACCCGGCCCACGGCGCAGGGTCGCTGTGCGGACGGGCGATGGCCGCCAAGCGCAGCAGCACCATCGGCTATGAACGGCGCTTCAATCCAGCTCTGCAAATCGCCGACCGCGAGCGATTCATCTACTCACTGACCCACGACATGCCCGCCGCGCCGGACCACTTCAGCCGCTGCAGCGCGATAAACGCGGCCGGACCGGCCCTGTTGCGCGCGCTGCCGCCGTTGCAGCCCATCAGCCCGCAGGCCCTCGCCGCACGTATGGCGCAGGGTGACGTGACCGTGTTGGACGTGCGCGGCTTCGAGAACTTCAGCGGAATGCACATCCCTGGCGCCTGGAATGTTGATTTCTTCCTGAACTTCGCCACCTTCGCCGGCTGGGTGTTGCCGCCGGATAAAGACATCGTGCTCGTGGCCGAGGGGCCGGCCCAGGCGTTGGATGCGGCGGTCTGGTTGCGGCGGGTGGGCTTCGACACCATTCCAGGCTATCTGGCCGGCGGCATGATCGAGTGGGCGATGGCCGGACTGCCGCTCGACCGCGTGCCGCTGCTCTCGGCGGCGCAGTTCCGCCAGATGAGCACTGGCGAGCGCCCCATCGCCTTAGTGGATGTACGCACGGTTGAGGAGTTCGCCAAAGGCCATATCGCCGGCGCGGTGAACATCCCCACGCCGGACCTGCGGACGCGCCATCGGGAGCTTGACCCCACGCTGCCGACCGTCGTGACCTGCGGGAGTGGCCGTCGATCAAGCCTGTCAGCCAGCATCCTAAAGATGAACGGCTTTCGAGAGGTGTACAACCTGGCCGGCGGCATGTCGGCCTACGATGCCGCCGGGTATCCGCTGGATTGTCCAGCTTGTGTATCGGGAGGTTGATCATGGATTGGCTCAGCATGGGGCGATGGTCGCCCTATATCGTTGGCATTGGCATCGGTTTGCTCAGTTGGGTTGCTTTCCTGTTGTCCGACCGGCCGTTGGGTTGTTCTACCGCCTTCAGCAAGACCTGTGGCCTGATCGAGCGCGCTTTTCGCGGCGACAAAGTGATGCTCCACCCCTATTACCAGACGGTAACGCCGACTGTTGACTGGCAATGGGTCATTGCGGTCGGCATCGTGCTCGGCGCGTTTGTTTCGGCTCAACTGTCCGGCCAATTCAAGTGGCAATGGGTCCCGACGTTGTGGGCCTCGACGTTTGGCCCGGCGCCGGTTCCCCGCCTGATTGTGGCTTTCATCGGAGGCGTCCTGCTGGGTTTGGGCTCGCGTTGGGCGGATGGCTGCACCAGCGGCCACGGCATCAGCGGGACGATGCAACTGACCGTCAGCAGTTGGGTCGCTTCCATCTGTTTCTTCATTGGCGGCATTGCCGCAGCGATGGCAATATACACGATTTGGGCCTGAGGGGAGATAGTGCCATGTTGACCAAATTGCACAGCGATAAGGCCTTTCAGTTGTTCATGGGCCTGGCGATAGGCTTTTTCTTCGGTTTTTTGCTGCAGAGAGGCGGCGTGACCGAATACGACGTCATTCTCGGCCAGTTACTGCTGACTGACTTCACCGTGCTCAAGATCATGCTGTCCGCGGTGATCACCGGCATGTTAGGGGTATACTACTTCCGGCGCAGAGGCTGGGTCCGCCTGCACCCGAAGGCGGGCTCGGTGGGTATGTCGGTCATTGGCGGACTGATTTTCGGTGTCGGCTTCGCCGTGTTGGGCTATTGCCCCGGCACGGCCCTCGGCGCGGCGGCTCAGGGCTCACTCGACGCGCTGATCGGCGGCCTGCTGGGACTGCTGGTCGGGTCGGCGCTGTTCGCGGCCATCTATCCACACCTCAAGGACTCGGTGCTCAGTTGGGGCTACTTTGGTCTGGTGAGCCTGCCGGAGCTGCTCAAAGTTGACGGCTGGCAGTTGGCCTGGATTGTCGCCGTCGCCCTGACCGTACTGTTGGTGGTGCTGGAAACAGCCGGAACCTATTGACACGTAGGTCGGGTTTCCATACCCGACCTACGGCTGAGGGGGTGACGTCGCCGAAGCAACAGCCCTGAGCGCAGCGAAGGGAATCTCAGCCTCACAGTCGGCGCGAGATGCTTCGCCTTCGGCTCAGCATGACGGTCAGCCCCGTTCGGTAGCTATGAAAAACGCCGTATGTATCTACTTCCCTAAACTTCGGATACACCCCATCGAGAGGATGAATGGCTTGTGCCCCGGTCAATGGCGGAGTTTTTCTGCCAGTTCGCGGATGAACCCAGCCTGGCCGGGATTGATCTTTTGCAGGGCGACCTCCGCAGGGAACCATTGCGCCTTGTCCACCTCTGGGAATTGCTGCACCTTCCCTGACCTGGGGGGCCATTCCATTTCAAAGGAGTTGCTTTGGATGGCATCGGCGTCAAGGTCGCCTTCCACTGCCCAGGCACATACCGTCTTGCCGCCCTTCAGCTTTTGAGGGGTCAGGGAAATGAATTTCCCCTCGACATGCGCGCCAGTCTCTTCGAGGAATTCTCGTTTCGCCACGGTGAGGGCGTCTTCGTCCACCCCAAACTCACCTTTCGGAATAGACCAGGCCCCTTCGTCTTTTTTCGCCCAAAGGGGCCCGCCGGGATGTACCAACAGCACTTCAAGCTGGTTATTCCGAAGACGATATAACAAAATGCCAGCACTTTGTCTGGTTGTCACAGTCGCCTCCGTCTGACTAAGCCCGCAATCTCCCGCTTCACGCATTCAGGATTTCAGGCAATTTAGATTTTCAGATCATGAGCAGGCCGCCGTTGATGTCCAGCGTCGCGCCGGTAAGGAAGCCGACTGCATCGGAGAGCAGAAACAGGATCGCCGGTGAGATGTCCTCTGGCGTGCCCAGCCGCCCCACCGGAATCTGCGAGCGCGAGGCCTCCAGGTGTTCTAAGCCCACGGCTTCGACGGCCATGTCGGTGTTCAGGCTGGCCGGCGCGACGGCGTTGATGCGGATATTGTAACGTGCGCATTCACGGGCAGCGTGGCGCGACAGCCCCAGAATGGCCGCCTTCGACACGGTGTAATGCGCCCCGCCGTTCGCGCTGGTGCTGCGGCCCGCCGAGGAACTGACGTTGACGATCCGCCCATAGTTCTTGGCCTTCATGATAGGCAGCACGGCCCGCAGGCAGTAGAACGCGCCGTTCAGGTTGACATCCATCATGCGTTGCCATTCGCTGTCGGTGATGGTTTCCAGCGGCTGTTTCATCTGCAAAATGCCGGCGTTGTTAACCAGCAGGTCAACTGTGCCGAACCGTTCGACCACGCGCGTGACCATCGCATTGACCTGATCGGAACGCGAGATGTCACATGCCACGGGCATTGCCTCTCCGCTACGGCCCGCCACCTCCGCGGCAACCGCCTCCAAGTTCTCGGCGCGGATGTCCACCAACGCCACTCTACACCCCTCCGCTGCCAGATCAAGGGCTACCTGGCGGCCTACGCCGCGCCCTGCGCCCGTAACAATGCCTACCTTGCCGCTGAATCTCGGCTCTTGCATCCGTGTTTCTCCTCCTGCCTCTCAAGTGGTCAATTGCAAGCCGCTTCTATTCTATCACAAAAGAGATGAGCGCGAAACTTGCCTTAAAACCGACGTGCGTGTATAATTTCCCCACGATTCTCCGAGCTGCATGGCCTAAGGAGCAGTCCGCTCGATGGTATGTAGCCGCAGTGCGCGAACTCGTTCGCGCCAAAGGTCACGCGGGAAACGGCGTGGCCCCCCGTTTGGGAAGGAGATGCTCTATCTGTCGCGGCCGTTGATAGAGATGATGACCTCCCATGCGGGAGGTCATTTTTGTTATGGACGCCCTGCACCATTGGGCCATCTGGCACGAGTTTAAGATTGGGAGAGTGTAAGCAATTCGATGGGAGACATCTACAGAGGTTTGGCGCAGGCCATACACCTGATTGTGACTGGCGACCCCGAGCTGACGCAGATCACCCTCTTGTCGCTGAAGGTGACAGGGATTGCCCTGCTCTTCAGTACATTGGTAGGTGTTCCATTGGGCAGCTTCATGGGGCTACGACGGTTCTTTGGCCGCCATCTGGTCATCGTCTTGCTCTATACTGGCATGGGCTTCCCACCCGTTGTGGTAGGGCTGTTCGTGTACCTGATGTTATCACGGGCAGGACCGATGGGCTTTTTAGGCTGGCTTTTCACGCCCAACGCGATGATCATCTCACAGATTATCATCTCTTTTCCGCTGGTGGCTGGTTTCACGATGGCCGCTGTGATGGGCGTCGACCCCAACCTCCGACAACAGGTGTTGTCGTTGGGCGCCACACAGTGGCAGGCTACGCTCGCGGTCCTGCGTGAGGCGCGCGTGGGAGTGATCGTCTCGATTATCGCCGGCTTCGGCAGCATCATCTCAGAGGTGGGCTCAGTCATGTTGGTCGGAGGCAACATCCAGGGTTCCACCCGAGTGCTCACCACCGCGATTGTCCTGGAGACGCGCAAGGGCAATTTCGACCTGGCCATCGCGCTGGGACTGATTGTGTTGGGCCTGTCGTTCATCGCCAACGCGCTGATGCTTAAACTGCAGGGGAGGACGTTCCATGACTGAAGCGGCCTATCGTCTGCGGGATGTGACCAAATCCTACGGCGATCGAGAGGTGCTCAATGTCAGGGCACTGGACATTGAGCGAGGGGAAGTGCTTGGCGTCGTCGGCCCCAGCGGCTCAGGCAAAAGCACGCTGCTCAGGCTGCTGAACTTTCTGGAGCTGCCCACCTCAGGCCACATCGAGTTTGGCGGCTATGTGACCAATGGCACCGGCGTCGCACCGCTGCATATCCGCCGCAAAGTGACCACCGTCTTTCAACGGCCGGTATTGCTTAACACAACCGTGTATAACAATGTGGCTTTTGGCTTGCAGCTCAGGGGCTGCAAGCGCTCGCGCGAGAAAGTTTATGAGGCCCTGGAATGGGTGGGCCTGGTTCAGGCCGCCAATCAGCGGGCCAGGACTCTTTCCGGCGGAGAGGCGCAGCGCGTCGCACTGGCCAGAGCATTGGTCATTGAGCCTGAGGTCCTGTTGCTGGACGAGCCAACAGCCAACCTGGACCCGTGCAACGTCAGCTTGATCGAGGAAATTATCAGACACTTGAACGAGGAAAAGCGAACGACCATTACGCTGGTGACTCACAACGTTTTTCAGGCCAAACGGCTCGCCGACCGGGTGGCCTTGCTGCTGGAGGGGAAGGTCATCGAAGTTGGCGCGACGGCCGATTTCTTCGCCAACCCGCGAGACCCACGTGCGGCGGCATTCGTTCGAGGAGATCTTATTTACTGAACGCGCAGCAACAGGTACGCGATACAGCGGAAGGGGAATGACACGTTGAGGTCTATAGACGATTTTGGCCGCCCAATCAATTACCTGCGGGTGTCAATTACAGACCGGTGCAACCTGCGCTGCGTCTATTGTATGCCTCCGCAGGGCGTGCACCAGCGCGACATGCGCGAAATCCTTACCTTCGAGGAAATTGAGATGGTGGTGCGCGCCGCGGCAGAGCTGGGCATCACCAAAGTCCGGCTCACGGGTGGGGAGCCACTGGCCCGGCTTGGCGTCGTTGACCTGGTGAGCATGTTGGCTCGCGTGCCCGGCATTGACGACCTTTCCATGACCACAAATGGGACTCTGCTGGCCGATAAGGCCAAAGCGTTGGCGCAAGCTGGCCTGAATCGAGTGAACATCAGCCTGGACACGCTCCGACCAGACCGGTTCGAACGCATCACCCGCTGCGGCCGGCTGGACGACGCCCTGGCTGGCATCGAAGCGGCCAAAGCAGCCGGCCTTAACCCCGTCAAAATCAACATGGTCGTCATGCGGGGCTTCAACGATGACGAAGTGGTTGATTTTGCCCGGCTGACAGTTGATAGAGGCTGGCACGTGCGCTACATTGAGATGATGCCCATCAGCAGCGGGGCGGATTGGTCGGCAGATACCTATGTGCCCATCGCAGAAATTCAGAAATGGATCGCCGAAGCGGTTGGCCCACTGCAACCCGCCATGATGAAGCAGGGCAACGGGCCAGCCCGCTACTACCGCATTGCCAACGCCCAAGAAGGCACGGTAGGGTTTATCAGTCCGATCACGGAGCACTTCTGCCACTCATGTAACCGCCTGCGCCTGACAGCAGATGGCCGACTGCGCCCATGTTTGTTAGCCAACGTGGAGTTGGACTTGCGCGCCGTGCTGCGGAGCAGCAACAGCCCGGAAGCAGTCCGAGACTATCTCGGACGCGCCATACGATTGAAGCCCCAGAAACACCATTTGGAAGAGCATATCGCGCCGCAGGGCAGAACCATGTCGGAAATCGGCGGCTGATCTTTTGCTCCTGCTTTAGCTTGCTGGTATAATTCAGGTGAAGTTCTATTCATTCCAAACAAAAGGTATTCCATACAATGGCTGACACTGACCCATCAGGAGAATTGCTTGTGCCACAAGACATTCCGCCAGACCATCGGTCGGGGTTTGTGGCCGTGATGGGACGTCCTAATGTGGGCAAATCAACCTTGTTGAACGCCTACCTGGGGCAGAAGCTGGGCATCGTTTCCGACAAACCTCAGACAACCCGCACGAATCTGTTGGGCATTCTGACTTTGCCCGAAGCGCAAATCATCTTCGTGGACACGCCAGGCATCCATCAGCCGTTGCACAAATTGGGCGAATATATGGTCAGGTCCGCGCTCTCAGCTCTCGAAGACGCCGACGTCGCACTGCTCCTGGTTGACCTCTCTTTTCCGCCGGGCAAAGAGGACCGGCTGGTCGCAGAGTCGTTGGGGAAAGCCCGGGTGGCTCGTAAGATTTTGGTCATGAATAAGGTTGATCTGGTTGCGGCAGAGGGGCTTGCCGAGAGGGAGCAAGCGTATATCCAGCTCATTCCAGCGGACGAGCATATAACCATCTCGGCCACTCGCGGCGATAACCGCGACGAACTGCGGCAACGCATCATCGCCGCGTTGCCGCTCGGCCCGCGGTATTTCCCACCCGATCAGGTGACGAACCAACAGGAACGATTTTTCGCCGCAGAGCTCATCCGCGAGCAGGTGCTGTTGCATACCCGCCAGGAAGTCCCCCATTCAGTGGCTGTGGTCATTGATGAGTTCAAACAGCGGCGGGAGGACCTGGCCTACATCGGCGCGACCATCCTGGTAGAGAAAGAAAGCCAGAAAGGGATTATCATCGGGGAAAAAGGCAATATGCTGAAAAAGATCGGCGCGGGCGCGCGCGCCGCAATACAAGACATGTTGGGTCATCCTGTGTATCTGGACCTGTGGGTCAAAGTCAACAAGAAATGGAGAACCGATGAAGCCGAACTGCGCCGCCTGGGTTACAGCCCGCCGCAGAGAGAATAAGTGGAATGTACATAACAAGAGAAGGAGGCTTAAGACATGTTAGTAGGACGACGTATGACCAGAAACCCTGTGATATGTGGACCGGACATGCCGGTAGATGAAGCTCTTAACCTGATGCGCCGTGAAAAAATCCGACGACTGCCTGTAGTAGACGAAGATAGAAACCTGCTTGGCATTGTCTCCGAAAAAGACCTGCTCTATGTATCGCCGTCGCCAGCGACAACCCTGAGCGTATTCGAGCTGCATTACCTGCTGTCCAAAGTCAAAGTGGGTGACATCATGACCAAGAAGGTCATTACCGTCACGGAAGACACTCCGCTTGAAGAGGCAGCCCGCATCATGGTTGACAACAAAATTGGCGGCTTGCCGGTTGTGCGCAACGGCCAGTTGGTTGGCATCATTACCGAAACCGACATCTTCAAGATTTTCCTGGAATTGATAGGCGCGCGCGATTCGGGCTGGCGCGTTTCAGCTTTGGCGCCTGATAGAAAGGGAACGCTGGCCAAGTTAACCTCAATGATCAGCAGTAAAGGCGGCGATTTCGTCACTCTGGGCACATTCCTGCAAGGGGAAGGACATCCTAGAGTGCTGCTCGTGTTCAAGGTCCGCGAGGTCGAAGAGGCCACCATCCGGGAAGCGCTCGCGGCTATTGAAGCCACTGACATCGAAATCATGAAAATACCCTGAAGTGGAAGTCAAACTCATCGCCCTGACCCGCTATCTGGCGGGCGATGGGCGCGCGGAATCTTTGATTGAACACGCCGGCCGGGTGTGTTATCGGAGTTCGGGCCGAGGCGACCCGGCCGCGTTTATCAGAGCCAGAATCCGTGAGGGGCACGAATCCATTATCGAACATGCCAGCGCAACGTTCGAGATCAGCGGCATTTCTCGGGCCTGTAGCCACCAACTGGTGCGTCACCGCTTAGCCAGCTATTCGCAGGAGTCGCAGAGGTATGTCAATCTGTCCCAGCCCGAGCTGGTCATCCCTCCCGCCATCGCTGCCAGTCCCGACGCCATGCAGATATGGAACCGCCTGACCGGGCAGATGGTAGACGCCTATCGCGCCCTTCTGGAGTTGGGCATTCACAAGGAAGATGCCCGCTTCCTGTTGCCCAACGCTGTCGCTACGCGGATTGTCGTGACCATGAACTTCCGGGAGCTGTTGCATTTCTTTAAGGTGCGCATCCACCCGGCGGCTCAATGGGAAATTCGGGCAGCGGCCATCGAGATGCTCAAGATTGTCGCCGCCGAATCGCCGGCGGTCTTTGGCCCGCTGCAAGAGCACCTGCGCAGAACTTACCCGACTTTGTTCGATGAAGCGCGTCAGTAGTAACTGGCCGTGATCAGCAAGTCAGCGTTGGGGGAGCGCGACTCGCCCTCGCGGTTCACGTGCACGGCCGCATCGCCTGGCAGAGGACATTTGTTCTCACAGATGCCACAGCCGATGCACAGGCTGTCCACCACATAGGGCTGCTGGAGCATCACCTCATTGCCCTGTTGGTCCAAAACAGTTACCTGGCGCAGCTTGATGGCTTTGTCCGGAGTAGGGCAGTGCTCCTCGCAGACCAAGCAGGGGATACCTCTGGCGTGAGGCAGGCAGCGGTTCTTGTCGAACCAGGCTCGCCCCATTTTGGTCTGGTGCTTCTCCTCAAGCGTGAGCTTACGGATAGCGCCAGTAGGGCAGACCTGCCCGCACAGTGTGCAGTTGTACTCACAGTAGCCGAGCCTGGGGATCAGGCGGGGCGTAAACATGCCCTCGGCGCCAGCCTCAAGCAGGGTCGGGTGCAAAGCATTGCCGATGCAGACTTTCATGCACTCGCCGCAGCGCACGCATTGCCCCAAGAATTGCTCTTCTGCCAAGGCCCCCGGCGGACGGAGCAAGGTCGGGCTGGGTGATTTCTGGCCGGCCCGCACGCGGAAAAAGGCCGGCAGCAAGATGCCAGTCGCCAGCGTGCCCAGAAAGACCCGGCGGGAAATGTTCAGCGGCGCCGGGTCAGCGGCTGGCTTCTTGAACTTGAAGGCAATGATGCTTCGCGGACAGGCCTCCACGCAATCCAGGCACAAGATGCACGACTCCGCTGAAATGCGCCCGTCTGTCTCGTTGATGGCGCCCGTCCGGCAGATGTCCGAGCAGGCGCGACAGCCCCTGGCGTGGCAGGCGATGCCCGGCTGCCAATGCAGCGGCGAGAGGCGCGCCAGCAGGCCAAGCATCGCCCCTAAAGGACATACATTTCGGCACCAAAAACGCCGTTCCAGCCGCTCCAGGGCGAATACGGCCAGCAGCACAGCCAGCGAAAGCAAGGTCAGCGCGAAGAAAGTCTGATGGAAGGGCAGGATATAGGCGCGTAGAAAAGTGTAGACCGGTTCGCTGACTGCCGTCACCCATGTCGGCGCGTTTCGGTAAAGCCAGTCAAATACCGACGTGACCACAAGATTAAACGCCGGGTCCACGGCCACGGCCATGCCGCGGACGAGGATGGAAAAAGGGTCGAAATAGCCCACCAGCGGCAGACCAAACAACGCGCCTGTCAAGATGAGGCCCAGCAGCACGTATTTGACCGGCCGATAGCGGCCGCCGGAGCCGGCGGGCCGCGGCGGAATGATGCGATGAGCCAGATCGAGCAACGTGCCCAACGGACAGACCCAACCGCAAAAGAAACGCCCCAACAACATGGTCAGCACAATGACGGCTACAGCCGGCAGGAGGACGGCCAGAAAGGCTTTGGCCGCCAACATGGCCGATGCGGCCACCAGTGGGTCCCAGCGAAAGAACAAATTCACTGCGTAAGGGATCTCATCGCTGCCCGAATAGTCGGTTTTGCGAAAAAGAAACAGGAAGAGGAACAGGAAGGCCGCTTGCACGGCCTTCCGCCAGAAGGTTACAGGGATTCTCAGTTTCACTTGCATGGGCCTATCGCGCGTCCTAAACCGTCTCGAGTTTGTTATAGACGATTTGCACTTTGCTCAAGTCCATTTCGCCCAGCCCCAGCTCATAGCCCGCGCGGGTGGACTCGATGTCCCACGGCTGCAACCCGAAAAGCGTGGTCGCGTAAGCATCCGCCGCGACCGGATCGGCCGAGGCGATGAGGGTGTTCAACACCAGGACATCATTGAGGTTGCCGCCAGATGGCCCGTTGCGCAACAAGATGCGCGTCGCATCTATCACGTTGAGGTGCAGCTTAAGGGCCAGATTGATGTCGGCGATGCGCTGCCCCAAAGCGGCATGGATCTCGCCGCGATTGCCGCCGATGATGCCCATGGTGTTCTTAAGCGCCAGAGTCAGGCCAGAGCTTCCGTGATGCTTGGCTACTGGCACATTAATGTAGCAATCGGCCTCCAGGGCGTCCTTATAGAAGGTGAACGACTTGAGCGAGCGGCCCTGGTCCAGAGCGACCGGGACGAACTTGCGGTCGTCTATGAACTCGCAGCGAGCACGGCCATCGCCCAGCGACTCGACGGCAGCCTGGATGCCGCTGTTGGCGTAACAGCGGCGCGGCTCATTGCAGGTTCGGTCGAAAACGAGCACCTGGCTGGCTCCGGCGTCCAGGGCCAGCTTGACCAAACCTTTCACCACGTCGGGGTGGGTATTCGCCGCCTGCTCTGGCGTCCTGTCCCAGCCGATGTTGGGCTTGACCACCACCCGATGGCCTGGTTTGACGAACGCTTCGATGCCGCCCAGCGGGGCGAGAACCGCCGCCACCAGGGCCATATAATCCGCGCCTTCTGCGACAGACAGAACAGGGGCCGCCTGGGCCTGCTCCTCCGCCAGAACGGCCGAAACGGAACGCCAGGGTGAGGTAGACAAAGCCCAACCAGCCCCCAGTATGCCTAAACTCTTCAGGAATTGACGCCTATTCATCGTGTGACCTCCTACATGGTCTGGTTCTATCGGCGGACATGTTACCATATTGCGTCCAATATGCAAAATGGAGAATAGCGGTTGTATGCAAAGCATTATTGCCAGGAAATCGCCAGATTGTGCTTTTTGGACATAGCCGCCGATATACGTTACAATATCAGTGGTTAGGAAACCGCCTGTAAACGCTGGAGGGCGAAACGGTGCATGTTCAGCGTCGCGTTCGACATCTGCCATGGCTGTTGATTTTGATCATCTGGATAGCGGCCGGGTGTCAGCCTGTATCTACCTATCCTTACGTGAGTCTGGCCGAGCCGCCCCCGTACTTCACTCCGACCGCGGCGCCCCAAACGAGTCAGCCGATTCTGCGAGTGGCGATTGCGGCGGTCATATCACCGCGGGGTACCGTTGAAGGTTACACGCCACTACTTGATTATTTGGCGCAACATACAGGGCGGTCAGTCAGACTGATCCAACGCAAGACCTACGCCGAGGTGAACGACCTGGTGCGCGATGGCGGCGTAGACTTGGCCTTCATTTGCACCGGCGCTTACGTTCAGGGCCGCCGCGAATTCGCCATGGACCTGCTCGCTGTGCCTCAGGTGGACGGCCAGACCGTTTACTATTCTTACATTATTGTCCCCGCTGATAGCCCAGCTCGCCGTTTGATTGACCTGCGAGACAAAGTGTTTGCGTTCACCGACCCGATGTCAAATACGGGCCGGCTGATGCCGATTTATCTGCTATGGCAAATCGGCGAAACGCCTCAAAAGTTCTTCCGGCGCACGATCTACACTTTCAGCCACGATAACTCCATCCAGGCGGTGGCTAAAGGTCTGGTAGACGGAGCAGCGGTGGATAGCCTGGTGTATCACTATGCTTTGAGCCGCGAACCATCGCTCGCTGAACGGACACGGGTGATTGCCCAATCAGACCCATGCGGAATGCCGCCGGTCATAACGCCCGCTCAATTGGATGCCGAACTAAAGGCCGAACTGCGAGACATTTTGTTGACCATGCATCTTGACCCAACGGGGAAAAATGTCCTCAATCGCCTGCTGATAGACCGCTTCGTGCCTGTTGATGAACGGGCCTATGACTCGGTGCATGAAGCATTGGTGCAGATAGGAGACCTGCTGTGAGCCAATGGGCAGCGGTGTGGTTGAGACGAATATGGGGAACCATCGGCGCGGTCAGTGTCCGCACGAAGATCATGGGCATCGTTCTGACCCTGGTCATTTTGTTGGGGGCAGGAGTGACGGTACAGGTACGCGCCACGATGGCGCATGTCCTGGGTCGGGAACTGGAACAGCGTGGCATATCGGTCACCCGTGACCTGGCGGCCCGCAGCACCGACTTCGTTTTGACCAATAATGTCTATGCTCTATATGAATTGCTGCGCGACACGGCCGACAACAACGAAGACCTGCGTTATGCGTTTGTGTTGGATGCCGAGGGACAAGTGTTGGCCCATACGTTCAAGCAGGGGGTGCCACACGGGCTGTTGACAATCAATCCGGTGCGTTCTGATGAACGGTCTCGTCTCCAAGTTCTCAACACAGAGGAAGGGCTCATTCATGACGTAGCCGTGCCTATCTTTCAGGGAAGAGCGGGCACGGCCAGGGCGGGTTTCTCCGAACAGCGACTTCAGACGCTCTTGGCTGTGACCACCCGGCAACTGCTCCTGATGACCCTGTTGGTTTCGTTGATAGGCGTCCTGGGTGGCTATTTGTTGGCCTGGATACTGACACGGCCCGTGCAAACCCTGGTAGAGGTCACCCGCGCCGTTGCTCAGGGCGACTTGAGCCGCCGCGCGCCTCGCTGGGCCAACGATGAAATAGGCGATTTGGGAAGCGCGTTCAACGCCATGGTGGAGGCGCTGAGCCAGGCTCGGGCGGAGAGCCTCCGCCTGTGGGAAGAACTGAAAAGACGGGATGCCATGCGCGGCCAACTGCTGGAACAGGCCATGACTGCGCAGGAAGAGGAACGCAAACGCATCGCCCGCGAACTGCACGACCAGACCGGTCAATCGCTCACTTCCCTCCTCGTAGGGCTGCGCACCTTGGAGAGCGACCCCAATCCAGCTCATTTGCAGGACCTGAAAGCCATCGTAGCCGACACATTGGAGGGCGTGCGAAACCTGGCCCTCGAGCTGCGTCCCAGCGTCTTGGACGACCTTGGACTCGTGCCAGCCTTAGAGCGATATGTCCGCACATACAGCAGCCGTTACAATCTGCCGGTAGACTTTCAAACCGTAGGACTAAACGGCAGGTTACGGTGCCCCCCGGCCGCCGAGACAGCCCTGTATCGTATTGTACAGGAGGCATTGACTAACGTCGCACGCCACGCCCAGGCGCAACAGGTCAGTGTGTTGCTGGAAAAACGGGGCGCAGCGCTGGTAGTAATCGTCGAAGACGATGGCGTTGGCTTCGATGCCGGTCAGCTTATGACCGGCCCCGTAAATGAACATTGGCTGGGTTTGCACGGGATGCGCGAACGGGCGGAGTTGGTCGGTGGAACGTTGACCATTGAGTCTACTCCCGACGTGGGCACAACAGTGTTTATTGAAGTGCCGATTGCGGAATGGGCGAGTAGAGATGAAAAGTAACGAGCCGATCCGAGTATTGATCGTTGACGATCACGCCGTGTTGCGTGCCGGCCTGCGTCTGCTGTTGGATTCCCAACCCGACCTGACAGTCGTGGGGGAGGCTGACTCTGCCGAGCAGGCTTTGGCCCTGGACGGCCAGCTACAGCCCGACGTGGTGTTGATGGACCTGACGCTGCCTGCCCGTCGTGCTACCGGCCCGCTTTGCCAGGCGAAGCAGGCAGAGACCGGGCTGGCTGGATTGGACGCCGTCCGGTGCATCAAAGCCAATCGGCCTGAGGCGCGGGTGTTGGTCTTGACCATGCACGATGATGAACAATACCTGCGCGCTGTGCTTGAAGCAGGCGGCAATGGTTATGTGCTCAAACATGCGGCCGACACCGAACTGCTGTCGGCCATTCGGGCTGTGTATCAGGGCGGCACGTACCTGCATCCCGCTCATACGAAGGTTCTTCTAGAGGGCATGTTGGAACGGGGCAGACAGACAACCCAGCCTGCTGGCACACAACCGCTCAGCGCGCGCGAAGAAGAGGTGCTGCGCCTGATCGCTTTGGGCTACACCAACGCGCAGGTTGCTCAGCAACTCTTCCTGTCAGTAAAGACCGTGGAAACGTATCGTGCCCGCGGCATGGTGAAACTGGGTCTGACGAGCCGTGCGGCCCTGGTGCGGTATGCTCAGGAACAAGGATGGTTAAGCTGAAATGGTCAGGTTTTGCCTGACACGATACAGTTTTTGCCCGACACAGGTCGCCTCTTTTTGAGTACTTTCCCCGCTAGACGTTCACCTCAGAGCCTGATATGATAATAGGGTAAACTGAGTCTATCCGCATGATGCACACTGCCCGGTCTTCCTCAAAATCGGGCGGGGCGACTTTGCTCTATTTTTCATCATTCCTGTAAAGGGAGGGGGAAGCAGCCGTGACAGAAAACTTGCTTTTGCGAATGCAAAATGACTTGAAACGAACGTTGCAAAAGCCGATAGAGGAGCGGCATTGGGGCATGGTGATTGACCTCAAGAAATGTGTTGGATGCAACGCCTGCACCATAGCCTGCAAGGCCGAGAACAAAACGCCACCCGGCGTTACCTATCACGTGGTGATCGAGGAAGAGATAGGCCGCTATCCCAATGTTACCCGTCGCTTTTTGCCTCGTCCCTGTTTGCAATGCCAACATCCTCCTTGTGTTCGGGTTTGTCCGGTGAATGCCACGTACAAACGTGCCGACGGCGTAGTCGTGGTGGATTATGAAGCCTGCATCGGCTGTCGTTATTGCCTGGTCGCCTGCCCTTACGGCGCCCGATCATCCGATTTGGGCGAGTTCTACACCGTTGGCAAAACGCCCACGGTGGCCGAGTATGACCTGACGCCCAGCTTCGATTACGGCAGAGAATGGAAACGCAGCCCCGACCACCGTGGCGCATCGCCGATGGGCAACGCCCGCAAGTGCCATTTCTGCCTGCATCGCCTGGAGAGAGGTATGTTGCCAGCATGTATCACCACCTGTATCGGGGGGGCGCGCTACTTCGGCGATTTGAATGACGGCGATAGCCTGGTCGCCAAACAAGCTGCCTCACCGCACGTCATGCGCCTCAAAGAAGAGTTGGGCACAGAACCCAGCGTCTACTACTTGCTGTAAGGAGGAAAACCGATGAGAAAACTGGTGATTTTCATCCTGGTTGTGGGGTTGGTCACTTTGGCCGTCGGCTCTTTTGGGCTGTTTGAACGCCTGACCACTGGTTTGGTAAAAGTCGGCTGGGGGTCGCCCATCCCGTGGGCGCTGTGGGTAGTATTCTACATTTACTTTATCGGCCTTTCGGCCGGTTCTTTTCTCGTCTCCTCGCTGATCTACGTGTTCGGTTTTAAGAAGTTTGAAGCAGTAGGCCGCCTGTCTATCTTCACTGCCCTGGTGTCGCTGCTTACCGCCATGGTCTTCATCGTCGTTGACCTGGGACACATGGAGCGAGCCTTCTTCATTTTCATTCGGCCAAGCTTCACATCTCCGTTGGCCTGGATCGTTTGGCTCTATACCGCCTACTTTTTCCTGCTTTTAACTGAAGCCTGGTTTCTTATGCGGCAGGATTTCGCCCGGCTGAGCCGGACCGGGGGGCTATCAGGTCGGCTGTATCGTCTCCTGGCTTTGGGCACTAAAGAAGGCGGCGAGGAGGCACGGAACCAGGATATGAAGGTCGTTAAAGTCTTGGGAGCTATCGGTGTGCCATTAGCCATCGCCTTTCATGGCGGAACGGGGACTGTCTTTGCGGTGAGCGTGGCGCGCGCCTATTGGTACTCTGGCCTGTTCCCCCTCATGTTCCTTGTATCGGCTCTCGCCTCTGGTGGGGCACTGCTCACCGCCCTGGCGGCGTTCATCTTGCCCAACGGTTATCGCCTGCACCGCGATTTGGTCATTGGGCTGGGGCAACTGTTGATCATCTTTCTCGGTATTGATATGCTCATGGAGATCGCCGAGATCCTGGTCAGCCTATATGGCATCGCGCCGGCCCATTTCATCCCCATCCACGATCAGCTTTTCGGCCCGAATTGGTACATCTTTTGGTTCCTCGGCGTCGGTTGCGCCTTGATCTTGCCCTTGCTGATCCTGCTCACCATCGGCCGTAAGAGCGCGGTGTGGACTGGACTGGCCGGTTTGATTTCGGCCATTGGATTTGTCGGCGTGCGCTGGAACATCGTCCTGCCGGGCTTCGCTGTAGAGGAGCTGCCAGGCATCGGTCGCTCTTTCTTTGAGCCTCATTGGACTTACGGCCTTTATGTCCCCAGCGCCATGGAATGGCGTGTCAGTCTGTTTGCTATCGGCCTGGCCCTGACTGTCTTTGCTCTGGGCAACCTCTTGCTGCCGTTGGAATCTGCCAGAAGACATGAAATCTGAACTTTCTCAGGCGTCAGGCTATTCGCGCCGCGCATCACATCAGGAGGTAAAGACAATGAAACTCACCCGACGCGATTTCTTGAAGACAACCGCTTTCTTGGGAGGCACGACCCTCTTTGCTGAGGCCATCCTGCCAGTGCTCCGTGTCCACAATCATCTGATCCGGGCCGATTCTTTGCAGCAAAACGTCTATCCCTTCGATCAGCCCGAGCGACAGATTTATTCGACGTGTTTGCAATGCAACACCGGCTGTGGCATCAAAGTGAAAATCCAAGACGGTGTGGCGGTCAAGATTGACGGTAGTCCCTATAGTCCCATGTCTATGTGGCCGCAGGTAGCTTATGCTACTTCGCCTCAGGAGATGGCGACGACCGAAGGCTGGATCTGCCCTAAGGGCCAGGCCGGCATTCAGACCGTATACGACCCATATCGCATCCGCCGTGTGCTCAAACGCGCCGGCCCACGCGGCAGCGGCCAGTGGGTCAGCATTCCGTTCAGCCAGGCGTTGGATGAGATAGTCAACGGCGGCAACCTGTTCGGGGAAGGCAATGTGGAAGGATTGAAAGACCTCTATGCATTGCGCGACCCGAAAGTCGCCAAAGAGATGGCTGCCGATGTCGAGGCCATCGGCAAAGAGAAAGATAAAGAGAAACGCAAGGCGTTGGTAGAACAGTTCAAAAGCAAGCACGCCGCCTATTTGGATGCCCTGATTGACCCCGACCATCCCGACCTGGGGCCCAAGAACAACCAGTTCTGTTTCATTTGGGGGCGGCTCAAAGATGGACGGGGCGACCTGATCAAACGCTTCACCCACGATGCCTTCGGCTCAGTCAATGCCCACGGTCACACCACGGTGTGTCAGGGCAGCCTGTATTTTACTGGCAAAGCGATGAGCGAGCAGTTCGTCGAGGGCAAGTTCACTGGCGGCGACAAATTCTACTGGCAAACCGACCTGGCCAACGCCGAATTCGTGATATTCGTGGGCGCGTCGCCCTTTGAAGGCAATTACGGCCCACCGCTGCGGGCTGGGAAGATCACCGAGGGGCTGGTGTCAGGTCGGCTGCGCTACGTTGTGGTGGACCCACGCCTCTCCAAAACGGCAGCCAAGGCTTGGAAATGGCTGCCGGCCATCCCCGGCACAGAAGGCGCCCTGGCCCTGGCCGTAATCCGTCAGGTGATGGAGATGGAGGGGTATAACAAGGGTTATCTGATGAACGCCAACAAGGCGGCCGCCGACCAAACCGGAGAGCCGACCTATTGCAACGCGACCTGGCTGGTCAAATTGGACGACAAGGGGCAGCCGGGCAAATTCCTGCGTGGTTCTGACCTCGGCCTGGAGCCTGAAATGCGAGACAAGGCGGATGGCTCAGGCCAATGGAGTTTCGACCCCTTTGTGGTTCTTAGCGATGGTCAGCCGGTGACCTTCGATCCCAACGATGTCACCACTCCAGTGCAGGGCGATTTGCTGGTAGACGCCGAAGTAGATGGTCAGGCTGGGAAGATTCGCGTGAAAAGCGCGCTCCAGTTGCTTTATGACTCGGCCAACGAACACAGCCTGGAAGAATGGGCGGCCATCTGCGGCGTTCCTGCCAGCGATATACAGGCCATCGCTGTTGAATGGGTCCGTTTCGGACGCAAGGCATCTGCCGACGTGCACCGCGGCGCCAGCCAACACACGAATGGCTACTACAATGTCCAGGCGTGGTACAATTTGAACCTCCTGGCCGGCAACTTCGACTACGCGGGTGGCATGGTCAAAGCCAGTGCGTATGACCAGGCCGGTGGCAAAGATGGGCAGCCCTTCCCTATCAGCAAAATGCACCCCAACAAGCTGACCAGGTTTGGCGTCACCATCATCCGCAGCAGCAAATACCAGGATTCTACGCTCTACGACCGCGACGGCTACCCCGCCAAACGCCCGTGGTATCCGCTTTCTTCCGACATCTA
Organism: Anaerolineae bacterium; assembly: GCA_034435095.1. GTDB lineage: Bacteria > Chloroflexota > Anaerolineae > DAOTYC01 > DAOTYC01 > DAOTYC01. The sequence continues at coordinate 23,984 of DAOTYC010000142.1, forward strand.
CCAGGAACTCATTCCATCTATCGGCGATGCTTATCCGTATCCGGTCAAAGCGGTCATCCTGTACATGGGCTCGCCAGTCTATGCCCTGCCTGCCGGCCATACAAACATCGAAATCCTAAAAGATCCAAAGAAGTTGCCGCTGTTCATCTGCTCCGACATTACCATCGGAGAAACCAGCATGTACGCGGACTACATCTTCCCCGACCTGTCCTATCTGGAGCGTTGGGAGTTCCACAAATCGCATCCCTCGGTCATTGTCAAAAACGCGCCGGTGAGGCAGCCTGCCATCGCGCCCTTGACCGAAACCGTCGAAGTATTCGGCGTACCGCAGCCGGCCAGTTTAGAAGCTCTGCTGCTGGGCCTGGCCGAAAGATTGGGACTCTCCGGCTTTGGACCAAACGGCTTTGGCGAAGGCCAACCGTTTGTGCGAGGCGAGGACCTATATCTCAAGGAGGTAGCGAATCTGGCTTTCGGTGACAAAAAGCCCGACCCTGAGAAGGGCGAGAAGGGAGAGATTGTGCCCGACGCTGACGATGAAGAGGTTCGCCTGTTTCTGGAAGCCCGGAAACATCTGCCGAACACGGTTTTCGACCCGGCGGCCTGGCAGGCGGCTGTCGGCGAGGTCTGGTGGCGGAAAGTCATCTATGTCCTCAACCGCGGTGGCCGTTTCCAGGACTGGGACAAGGCAGCTAAGGGCAAATTGGTCAGCAATAAATATGGCAAGTGCATTAATATGTACTGCGAGAAGACGTATGAAGTGAAGGACTCCATGACCGGCCAGCACTGGTCGGGGGTGTCCCGTTACTTCCCCGCGCCCACTGACTCGATGGGCAACCTGCTGGCCGATGAACAAGACGGCTATGACCTGAGTCTGATCACCTATCGCGAAATCGTTCAGACAAAGAGCCGCACGAGCGGCAACTATTGGTTGCAGGCCATACTGCCAGAGAACTCGGTCCTGATGAACCGCTTAGATGCCCTGCAACGCGGCTTGCGGGACGGCGATCAGGTGCGGCTTATCTCGGCGACTAACCCTGATGGGATTTGGGACTTAGGCAACGGCGTCAAGTGGCCCATGATCGGCAAAGTGCGGGTGGTCGAGGGCATCCGGCCCGGCGTGGTCGGCTTTTCGCTGGGCCATGGCCATTGGGCCTATGGCGGCACAGATGTGACGGTGGATGGCCTGACCATCAAAGGCGACCCTCGTCGCATCACCGGTTTACATGGAAACGCAGCCATGCGCACCGACCCGTACAATCCCAACACCTGCCTGCGCGACCTGGTAGGTGGCAGCGCGGTATTCTATGACACGAAGGTCAAAGTCGTCAAAGTCTGATTGAAAGTTTATCGCAGGGGTTATGAAATATGCGCGATTTAAGCACGCTACTGAGCGAGGCGGCGGCCGCCCATGGCCATATATGCCCAGGACAGGTCCTCGGCGTGCGCATGGCTATGGTTGGCTGCCAGAGATTAGGGATAGAAGAGCCGCGCAAGACGAAACGGCTGCTGGTCTATGTGGAGATAGACCGCTGCGCGGCCGATGCCATCGCTGCAGTTACCGGTTGCAAACTGGGCAAACGCACGCTAAAATATGTAGACTATGGCAAATTGGCGGCGACCTTTGTGGACACACTGACCGGCCGCGCTGTACGGGTCGCGGCTTTAGATGCGGCGAGAGACCGGGCAGCTATATATGCACCGAACTTGAACGGCGACCGCTATGCCATTCAGACGGCTGCGTACCAGGTGATGCCCGAACACGAATTGTTCACAGTACAGGAGGTGCGTTTGACAGTTCCAGCACAAGACATGCCCGGCCCGCCCGTCAGCCGGGTGTGTTGCGCCCGCTGCGGCGAAACCATCAACGACGGGCGTGAGGTGCGCCATGATGGTCTGATTCTATGCCGCGCCTGTGCAAGCGGAGCGTATTATGTATTGCTCTGAGGCCACCCGCTTCCGCCTGGACCTGGCCGAAATTTCCGGCGCATTTGGCGATTTGGCCGTGCTGGCGCCGATACTGACGGCGTTGATCACCGTAAACCACCTGAACCCCACCGGAGTGTTTTTGATTGTGGGGCTGGCCTACGTGGTCAATGGCCTGTATTACCGTCTGCCCATACCGGTGCAGCCGCTGAAAGCGGTCTCGGCGACGGCGATCGCGCTGGGGCTTTCGGGCCAGGTGGTGTCTGCTGCGGGCCTGGTGATGGGTGTGGTATTGCTGTTTCTGGCCGCCACCCGCTTGATCGAGCCGCTGGGCCGCTGTTTCACCCGTCCTGTCGTTCGCGGCATCCAGTTAGGTCTGGGGCTGTTGCTGCTGAAGAGCGCGTGGCAAATGGTCAGTGGGCCACACCTGTTCCCCGGCGGGGAGACGCGGCTACTGTTGGCAGACTGGCCATTGCAATATGCTCTGATTGCTGGAGCAGGCCTGGTTTTGCTGCTCGGCCTGTCCAGCCGACGCCTGCCTGCGGCTCTGATGGTGCTGGCCTTTGGATTGCTCTCAGGCGCAGTTTTGGGCGCGCCGGCAGCGACAGGTGGCCTGCGTTGGGGCTTCCACCCGCCAGCCATTGCTTTGCCGAACCTGTCCGAAATCGCCACAGCAGCCTGGCTGCTAGTCGTCCCACAGATTCCTCTGACGATTGGCAACGCGGTGATTTCGACAGCGGACACAGCTCAACGATACTTCGGCCCTCGCGCCGGTCGCGTGCGCCCGAACAACCTGCTGCTTACAATGGGGTTCAGCAACCTGTTGGCTGGCTTGCTGGGCGGCATGCCCATCTGTCACGGTTCGGGTGGGCTCACTGCCCATGTGCGCTTTGGGGCGCGCTCAGGCGGTGCGCCACTGGTTATCGGCGGGGCGTTCTTAGCCGCTGCCTTTCTGATTGATGGCGGCGCTTTGCCGTTGCTCAGCAGCTTCCCCCTGCCCGTATTGGCCGTTTTGCTTTTCTACGTAGCCGTGCAACATGCGTTGTTGGTGGCCGATTTGCAGCATCCTTTCGACTGGTTCGTCGCCGGAAGCATCGCCTTGCTTTCCTTCTTGTTCAACAACCTGGCCATAGGCTTTCTGGCAGGCCTGGCAATCTACTGGCTGCCTTATGCGAAATGGAGCACAACATGCCGACAAATCCTCCGGTAGTTTGCTTTGTTGGTCGCTCGAATTCGGGCAAGACCACCCTGTTGGAAAAACTGATCCGCGAATTAAAGCGCCGCAACTACCGGGTGGCAACGATTAAGCATCACACGCACGCCGGGGTGCAGATCGATCAGCCGGGTAAGGACACCTGGCGACATGCTCAAGCCGGCAGCGACCATGTGGTCATCGTCGCGCCCGATATGGTGGCCTCCATTCGACGGATCGAACGCGAACCTTCACTCGAGGAAGTCGCCGCTACGATTCGGGATGTAGACTTCATCCTGGCAGAGGGGTTCAAGCGCACCGGCAAGCTGAAAGTTGAAGTCGTCCGCGCAGCGCGCAGTGCAGAACCCCTGTGCGCCGAAGACGAACTGCTCGCTCTGGTGACCGATGTGGCAATCCCTTACAACGTGCCCCAGTTCGGTCTGGACGATGTGGCCGGGCTGGCAGACCTTATGGAAGGGCTGTTGTAATGAAGATGGGCCCGGTGAGCGGCGTGATCCTGGCCGGTGGCGCCAGCCGAAGGATGGGACGAGACAAGGCCCTCCTGGCATGGAGGGGGCGTCCACTGATTGAGACGCTCGCCGGGCGGCTGCGCCTGGTGGCTGACGAAATTATCATCGTCGCCAGTCACGTGGAGCGGTACGCTGTGTTCGCCGACCGCTGTGTGCCGGACGTGTTTCCCGGCGTGGGCGCCTTGGGGGGCATCCACGCCGGGCTGCACGCTGCGGCCCATGAATGGGCTTTCATCGTGGCTTGCGACATGCCATTCTTGAATCCGGCCGTCCTGGCCTCGTTTCTGGCCGCGACCGACGGCGCAGACCTGGTGGTGCTGAACGCCGAAGGATACCTGGAACCACTACACGCCCTCTACCACAAGAACTGTCTGCCGGCCATTGAAGCCGCGGTTCGCAGCGGCCAGCGTTGCGCCTTCTCATTCTACGACCAGGTGCGGGTGCGCTACATCACTCCATCCGAGATTGCCCACCTGGACGCGGGGCTGCGCTCTTTCCGGAACGTCAATACTCCGGCCGAATGGCAAATGATTCTGTTAGAGGAAGAGACTATCGGCGAGCCTCTTTGATCAGCTCCTCGCTGAAGCGGTTCAGCGCAATGAATTTGTGCTGAGGTAGCCGCTCTGGCCTTTTTCCCTCTCGTTCGACCTGACCTTCATCTAACAACGGGCTGATTGTGTCCGACTTCTTGCCAACGATGACCAATGTAATCACTTTCATTTCTTCAGGTATGCCTAAGATAGCCTTGACTTTGTCCTCGTCATAGCCGGCTATCGGGTGCGCGACCAGGCCCAAGTCGGTCGCTCTCAGGATCAACTGGGCAGTCTGCATACCCGTGTCGAATAAATAGTACTCCCGGCCTTTGGGTTTACAATCGTAATCCACATGGCTGAACACGGCGATAATCATCGAAGCCTGCTGCGTCCAGGCATTCGCCTTGGACATGGCTTCCTGCATTTGTTTGAGCACCGCCGGGTCGGTGACGAACACGTAGCGGGCCGGCTGGTTGTTAAAACAAGTGGCGGCCAATATCGCCGCCTCGCCGAGCGATCTGATTATCTCGTCGGTAATCTCGACCGGTTCAAGTGAGCGATACGCCCTGCGGGCATGGACGACATCTTGAAATTCCATGAGCTTTCATCCTCCCTGCGTATGTAGTTACGATGTCACAACTAACGACTACCCGTAGCCGTCCAATCTTACAGCGCGGCAGTCCAGCCATGGCGGATTCCGGACTGCGACAGATGCGAGGAAAGGTTGCTATGACAGACAAGATGCTGTCGCCGGCAACGCTATCGGAGGCCATCAAGCAAAGCGGCGAGTCTCTGTTTGTTGACGCTGCGCCGGTACAAAGGCGCGGGGTTATCCCGATAGATACCTGTATTCTCCTCAAAAGTCGGTTTGTTAGGATTGATGTAGAACACACCCAGCGGCAATCGTTCGGTCTCCAGGGCCCGACGGAACGCCTCAATTCGGTCGTAGGGATCGTGAGACTCTTCCAAATAGTAGGTGTTCTCCTTGAACCATTTGAACGTGTTGATCTTATTGTAGGTCACGCACGGCTGAAAAACGTCCACCAACGCATAGCCTTTGTGACTGATCGCTCTTTTGAGCATCTCTTTCATCTGGTCAGGGTCGCCGGCAAAGGCCCTGGCGACGAAAGAAGCGTCCATCGCAATGGCGAACGCAATCGGATTGAACGGCTCGGCCACCACGCCGTTCACCTGCACGGGCGTCCGGAAGCCGACCTGGCTGGTCGGTGAGGCTTGGCCCTTGGTCAGGCCGTAGACCATGTTGTTGTGCACAATGTTGGTGATGTCCGGGTTGCGCCGGATGGCGTGCAGCAGGTGATTGCCCCCTTCCCCGTACATGTCCCCGTCGCCGCTTTCCGCGATGACGGTCAGATGTGGGTTAACAGCTTTGATGGCCGTAGCAGGAGGCAGTGCCCGGCCATGCAGGCCGTTGAGCACGTTGGTCCTGAGATAGTGCGGCGTTTTGGCCGCCTGCCCTATGCCCGACACGATGACCAGGTCTTGAGGCGGGATGTCCAGCTCGGCCAATGTTTCCTTCAGGACGCTCAAAATTCTGAAATTGCCACAACCCGGGCACCAGGCAATGTCTACGTTCCCCATATCGTACAATTGTTTGTCCACTTTTAGTTGCCCTCGCTGATCAGAGTATGCAGGCGGTCAACAAGTTCCTCCACACAGAAAGGCATCCCGTCATACTTGAGAATCTTGTGATGAATATCAATGCCGGTATCCCGCTTGATGAGCGCGGCGAATTGCGCCGTGGCATTGTTCTCGACAACGACCGTCCGTGCGGCTTTCTTCAAGTAGTCGGTGGTGCTGGGGTGCAGCGGGTAGACCTGCGGGAAATGAAGCATGGCCGCATCCTGCGCGCCCAGAACCTGCAAGGCTTCTTTGACCGGATGATAATTCGACCCCCAGGCAATGACCAACGTCTTATAGTCGTCCGAACCGACCAATTCGGGCGGAATGCTGGCCGCGACGAGCAGGTCAAGTTTACGCAGGCGTTTGTCCACCATGGCCTTACGAACTGCCATGCTCTCGGTGATGTGCCCTTCTTCATCATGCTCATCGCTGTCCAACACGACCAACCCCTCTCCGTAACCCGGTATGCCACGCGGCGACACGCCACTGTCGGTGATTTGGTAACGCTTGTAACCTGCGTCGGTCCTCACGAAATGATGCACCGGGCCGCCGTCAGGCGAATCAAGGACGGGAGTATTGTAGTAAGAGTCAATAAAGTACTGATCGGTCAGCACGAAAACCGGACATTGCGTCCTGTCGGCTAAGTCAAACGCATGTTGGGTCAGGCGATAGGCCTGGGCCAGCGTCCCCGGCGCCAGGATGGCGCGGGGGAATTCCCCGTGCCCGGCGTATAATGCCAGTTGCAGGTCAGCTTGCTCGGTGCGGGTAGGCAGGCCGGTCGCCGGGCCGGGCCGCTGAGCCAGATGGACAACCAGCGGCGATTCGAACATGCCGGCCAGGCTGAGCCCCTCCACCATCAAGGCAAAACCGCCACCGGCTGTTGAGACCAGTGCTCGCGCGCCAGCGTACCAGGCGCCAATGGCCATGTTCATCCCGCTGATCTCATCTTCCACCTGCTCGGCTATGATGCCCAACTCTGCCGCATGTTGCGCCAGATAAGTGAATACACCAGTTGACGGCGACATCGGATAGGCCCCGATGAAATTGCAGCCACCGGCGATGGCGCCCAAAGCCACGGCTTCCGCACCGCTGAGGAAATACTCCTCACGCACCGCCGGGTCTGGCTGTATGGCGATGTCAATTTTGCCCGGCCCTGACAGGCTCAAACCGATGTCATATCCCCTGCGTCCGGCTGCGATGTTCCCATTGACCACCTCTTGCCCCTTCCGGGCAAAAAACTCGGACAGGAAAGCATCCAGAGCTGGCGGCGGCACTTTGAGCAGACCCAACACCGCTCCGACGGCGACCGTATTGGCGTACAGCGTGTTGCCCACTTCGGCGGCAATCTTGGTGAATGGTATGTCTATACCCAGGCACGCTTCGCCTAACTTCTCACATTCTCCCAGGACTATCGTCTCGGCTGAGATGCGGTGCTCCAGATGGGGCACTGCATCTTTATCCAATGGGATGAGGATGTCTATTCGGTCAACAAAGGCGGCGACGCGCGATGACGAGACACGGATCTCGGTCGAATTGCTGCCGCCACGTACACGAGACATGTATTCTTTGGTGCCAAATACGTGATACCCGGCCCGCTTCAACACGTGAGTAAGAATATACTCCATGCTCTGCACACCCTGGCCGGCCTCGCCGCCCAGTACAACGGAGATTTGATCTTTAAGAGGCCTGTTGGGGATTTCAATCATTAGCAGACTCCTGTATCTTGTGTTATCCTATCACTTGAACTCTGGGTATTATACCTTATTTTCTACGAAAGTAAACCGCGGGAATCAGGCCATATTCCCTTACGGGCAGATTTGTTGTGAGTCTTTTGGCTCTGTGCTATAATGCCAAATGTCGAGGCCATCCTGAAGACAAAGGAGGAGAACATGCCGGAACAACCGATTTTGGTTCCGCGGGGTGCCAAGGTCAAACTCGAACAGTTCAAACCGGACTACAAGGGGAGCTATACAGACAAGCTCGATGCGCGTGACGATTTGCTCAAGAATCTGGCAAAGCTGACCGAGCTACAGGAATTGTTCTACGCCTGGAAAAAGCGAGGCTTGCTGATAGTGTTGCAAGGCCGCGATGCGTCCGGCAAAGATGGTGTGATTCGGCACGTGATGAACGCCTTTAACCCCCAAGGTTGTCGGGTAGCCAATTTCAAGGTGCCCACGAGCCTGGAGTTGTCACACGATTTCCTCTGGCGGGTTCATGCCCAGGCGCCGGCGCGCGGCGAGATCGTTATCTTCAACCGTTCACACTATGAGGACGTTTTGGGTGTGCGCGTAGACAGTCTGGCCCCCAAAGACGTCTGGTCGGCGCGTTACAGGCACATCAACAACTTCGAACGGATGTTGACCGACGAAGGGACGATTATTCTCAAGTTCTACCTGCACATTTCTAAAGAAGAACAAAAGGAGCAATTCCAGGAGAGGCTGGACGACCCGACCAAGAACTGGAAATTTAGCATTGATGATGTGAAGAAGCGCGAACAGTGGGACGAGTACGACAAGGCGTATGAAGACATGTTGACGCGCTGCAACACGCCGTGGGCGCCGTGGTACGTCATACCAGCGGACAGGAAGTGGTACAGAAACCTGGTCATTTCGCAGGTGCTGGTGGAAACGTTAGAGAAACTCAAAATGAAGTACCCGGAGCTCCCAGCCGAACTCCAGGGCCTCAAAATCGAGTGAGAGTAGATACTGCCTTTGCGGCGTCTTCTCACCCCGCGGCGGAGTTTTGCCCGGTGAAGTGCATCCGATTGGTTGTGCTGTCTCGGCTTCTGTCGTTTCTGGCTGTCTTCGGAGGATTCTGGCTGTCTCTGGCTGGCTGTGGTGGGCCGGTCGTTTCACCAAGAGCCGAACCTCCGCCATCGCCGGCGTCGCATACTGAGGCCGCAGCCACTGTCGCGATTGGGGCGACAGCGGCCGCAAGTGAATCCGTCATGACTGGAGCGGAGCCAACCTCGCAGCCCGCTTTAGAGTCACAGCCTCCTGCCGCACGCGGGATTACTTTGACCGTGTGGACCACTGAGGTGTTTTCCCCACTGCAGGACGACTTTGCCAGCCAGCTCCTCAAAGGACAGGTAGCCGATTTCGAGGCCCAAGAGCCAAATATCTCTGTGCAGTTCACCCTCAAGAAACCCTATGGTCAGGGGGGCATGTACGATTTCCTGCAGACTACCCACGCGGTTGTGCCGGAGCGATTGCCCGATGTCGCCATTGTGGATGTCGCTGACCTGTCCAGTCTGGTCAGTCAGGGCATGGTCCGACCACTCGACAACTTGATGGCTGAGGAAATCCGAGATGACCTGTTTCCGTTTGCACGACAGAGCTGTACCGTGGAGGGCAGCCTGTTTGGTCTGCCGTTTGAATCTGGTCTGGTGCATGTAGCGTTCAACTCAGAACTTATTGATCTGCCCCCATTGACTTGGTCGCAGGTGCTATCGAGCACTCTTTCGTATGCGTTTGCACTGAACGATGAGAACGGTGAACGAGTCAGCCCGTCTTTTTGGTTGCAATATCTGGCATTGAACGACGCTAAGGAGGGAAAACATCAGGGCTTCGAATTGGAACGCGGGCTTCTGGTCGAAGTATTTGATTTCTATTATCGTGGGGGGGAAGCCGGCATTATTCCGAAATCTGTGCTGAGCTATCAGACAGAAGCGGAGGTCTGGGCGGCGTACCTCTCCGGCCAGATCAGCATGGTAGATGTCAGCTCTTCGCGGTATCTCAGCAACCGTTCCTCGCTGCGCGGCACAGGCTTTGCGGCGGTACCCACCAGGGATGGGCGCGTTTTTTCTTTGGCGAAAGGGTGGGCACTGGTGATCCTGACTGAAAAGCCTGACCGGCAAGAAGCCGCTGTCCGATTCATCGAATGGCTGCTGAGGCCGGAACACAACGGAGCCTGGGCCAGAGCGGCCAACCGGCTGCCGGCCGCACGTCAGTCTCTGGCCGCCTGGGGACAATCCGACCCCTACATTTCTTTCTGTGCCAGTCTGCTCGAACAGGCGGCGCCCTACCCGGCCGGTCCGAAGTTCGACCTGATGTCCAGGAGATTGCAGCGCAGTCTGAGAGATGTGCTTGCGGGGGCAGCATCTCCTGCCGAAGCAGCCGACCAGGTCATTAGCATCGTCGAGAAATGAGCACGGATCTTGCAAATCACTCTGACATTGCTGGAGGCAAGTTTTGTGGATATGGTATCTAAACTTCCAATGACACTCGCATCTTCCAAATACGGCCACATGGTCTGGAGTATACTTCAGGAATCGCTCAAAGCGGTTGAGCCAGGGGAGGCCGTCCGGCGCGCTATGCGCCTCGAAGGTAGCACGCTCCACGTAGGAGAGCGAACCTACAATTTACAGGATTTTGACCGCATTTTCGTGGTGGGCGGCGGCAAGGCTGGCGCGCCAATGGCAGCAGCCATCGAACAAATCTTGGGAGACCGCGTCACCGCCGGCTTGGTCAATGTGAAGTACGGCCATCTGCTTCCTCCTGCCGAAATGCCGCGGCGCATCTCGATTCGTGAAGCGGGCCATCCTTCGCCAGACGAGAATGGGTGCGAGGGCGTGCGAGGAATGTTTGAGCTGTTAACCGCGCTGACCGAAAGAGACCTGGTGATCTGCGTCATCTCCGGCGGAGGTTCAGCGCTGATGGTCTTGCCCCAGCCTGGTATTTCGCTGGAGGACATGCGAGAACTGACCGGGTTGCTGCTGCGCTGTGGGGCGACAATCAACGAAATGAACACCGTGCGCAAGCATCTCGATGCTTTCAAAGGTGGACAACTGGCACGGCGGGCCATGCCGGCGCAGGTCATTTCTCTCATCCTGTCCGATGTGGTGGGCAATCCTCTGGATGTGATTGCGTCCGGCCCGACCGCGCCCGACACCAGTACTTTCGCCGAGGCCGTGCGTGTGCTGAGAGACGGCGGAATCTGGGATGAAGTAGCCCCGTCCATCAGACGGCGACTGGAAGCCGGCCTGGCTGGCGACGTTCCGGAGAACCCTAAGGCAGACGACCCCATCTTTCAGAAGGTCAACAACGTGATCGTGGGCAGCAACGAACTGGCCGCTTTGGCGGCCATTGAACAGGCCAAAGCCCTGGGATTTAACGCTCAACTGCTGTCAACTTACATTGAAGGAGAAGCACGTGAAGTGGCCAGGGTATTTGCCGGCCTGGCCAAAGAACTGGTGCGTTACAACCGTCCCTTGTCCCGTCCGGCATGTCTGGTAGCCGGTGGAGAAACCACAGTCCACATCCAGGGCGATGGCAAGGGAGGTCGTAATCAAGAGCTCGCGCTGGCCAGCGCAATCGCTTTGGAAGGCTGGTCAGATGCGATGGTCGTCAGCCTGGCCACCGACGGGACCGACGGCCCCACCGATGCAGCAGGCGCATTGGCGACCGGGGACACGGTGCAGAAAGGGCGCGAAAAGGGCCTAGATGCCAGAGAATATCTGGCCCGCAACGATTCGTATCATTTCTTTGAAGCTATCGGAGACCTGTTGCTGACCGGCCCTACCAATACCAATGTGAATGATTTGATCTTTGTTTTCGCCTTCTGATCTCCCCCACGGCGCGTAGGCGTGCCGCTCATTGGAGAAGAAACACCGCCAGGCGTCATGAGGGATCGTTTCTTGCAGGCGCCGCTCCCTCCCGTCATGCTGAGCCGAAGGCGAAACATCTCGCGCTGGCAGGCGTTAAGATTCTTCGCTTCGCTCAGAATGACGGGACAGGGTAGTTTCTTAGCAGAGGTGTCGCCAGTGATCTATTACACCCGTTTCTGTACTTTGATAGGCTCCATGTGGATCGCTTCCACCGAACGAGGAATCTGCCATCTCAGTCTGCCGGACGTGCCTGCGGAGGCGTTTTTCACCTGGTTGAACAAGACCTTTTCGGGGGATTCCTTCGTCGAGTCGGTGCAGACCAACGAGCACGCCATAGCTGAACTACATGCTTACTTGGCAGGACAGTTGTTCTCCTTTTCAGTTCCGCTGGACATGTACGGGACCGAGTTTCAGCGCGCAGTGTGGCGAGCGGTAGCGCGCATACCCTATGGCGAGACGCGCGCCTACGCCGACATTGCGAGAGAGGTGGGACGGCCCAATGCCTGTCGGGCCGTAGGCGCGGCCAATGGCGCGAACCCACTGCCCTTATTGGTGCCCTGTCACCGGGTGCTCGGCAAAGACGGCTCTTTGACCGGTTACGGAGGCGGCCTGTCACTCAAAGCCTGGCTGCTCAACATGGAACAGGAACACTGTCCATAAATCAATGAACAGGGCAAAAGCGGGCGACTTCAAGTGAGTCGCCCGCTTTCTTCTGCCAACCAGCCCCATCAATCCCATTTGAAACGACGAAGACCACTTTCGGGGCTAATGGGTGGGCCATCCGGCTTACCATCGGCCGTTACGCCAGTCTGTTTGCGAACAACCACGCGCCATTCGTACCAATGCTGGTCGGCAATGTCGTAGAGGCCCTGTGGCAGCAGATAGCGTGGCTCCTTAGAGGAATCGCCGAAGTATTGGTCTTCGCCAAATCTCTTGTAGATAATCGTCACGTTGTAGAACTCGTCCGGGGCAATATCCAGCGACTCCCATTCCAGGTAGTTTTGAGCCAGCGGGCCATTGCTCCAGATAAAGCCGTCTTCAGGCGCAGTCTGAACAGGCGCGGGATATTTGATCTCCGGCGTAGGCGTACCCTCGGGCGTCGGCGTATCTGGGATCGGAGTAGGCGTGTCGGTCGGCCTGGGAGTAGGCGTTGGCGGCGATTCCATTTCAGGTAATGCTGCCACATTGACTTGGGTCGCCAAATACCTGGTTTCGCTCCAACCGACCGTGCCATCCATCGTTTCGAGTTGCAACCAGGTCCCGTCCTCATTGCGACCTAAAATCGTCACTTTGTCGCTCTCTGCCAGTTTGGCGACCGCGCGAAAACTGGCGCTCGGCCCACTGCGCACCCACATCACGGCTGTGGTGACCGTCCCTTCTCGTGCCGGAGTGGGGCTCGGTGGCAGCGGTGTGTCCGTCGGGATTGGCGTGGCCGTCGGCGGCTCCGGCGTGTCTGTAGGGGTCGGAGTCGGTGCAGGAGTAGGTGTGTCGGTTGGAATCGGTGTAGCTGTGGGCGGCGCTTCTGGCGCGTTCCCTGCCTCGGGTCCGGCCTGAAGCGAGCCACCCAACGGCTCAGCAATGGCTGGCGTTGGCGTCTGACCGCCACCAAGCAGGTCGGGGAAAAGGACCAGGCTGACGTCCTCGCCGAGCGAACTTGCCCCCCAAAGCACAGTGGCCGGCAGAGTGATCCCGCACAACCAAACGAAAATCAACAGCAGCCCCAAAAGGCGCAGTTTGGCCAGAAAGCTCAGTTCGACAAACCATTTCGCCATCCCAACAGGTGAACACCCCTGGCGCTTGTCTTCAGCCGCAGGTTCTGCCATGACGCGGGCCTTAGACCTTAACACTGGCGCCCTGTCTTGAACCGTCGTGGCTTGCTGCCTGTCGCTTCGAGGGGTGGAGGCTTTTTGCCCGCCGGTTGCGCCAGCCTTGCGTTCCGCCGCCGGCCGCTTTTCGGCAGCGGGCTTGACGCGCAAGAATTCGTCTCGCTGGCGAGAGGGCACGAATTCCCGCTCCAGGGAATCCACACCAGGCCGTGGCGCAGAAAGGGCCTGCGTGGTCTGCCGCTGTGGATGAAGTGTTCTATCGCCCATCCGGGCTTCCTCTGCGCGTATAGACGGCTTGACTTTCGGCGGACTGGTGACAGGGGGAACATCCCGCGGTTCGAGGTTGCCCACCCGACCAATCGCCGGTCCTAACGGGGAAAGGGCACGCATCGAAGACGTGCCACCGGCAGATGCAGTTTTCTTCGCCTCGCCAGACGACTCGATGACCTCACCGTCAATGGTGGTGAATTTTCTGCCAGATTCAGCCAACTCTTGCTCCAGCGTAGCGCCCAGAGCCTGGCGAATCGAGTGAAACTGCACCATCAGTTCATCGAAATCGGAGCGGTAAAGAGCCCACAGGTTGACGTGAGTCACTGCGCGTGCTGCTGAAGCGCGCGTCCGCCCTGTCAGCAACGCTGCCTCGCCGAAATACTGGCCCTCGCGAAGCCGTCCCAGCACGTTGTGCGGCTGATTCGCACTCGATAGAATCTCGACCTCACCGCTGTCAATGATGTACATCGCTTCGCCAGGAGAGCCTTCGGCGTATACCAGTTCGTTTTTAGGTACGTGGCGCAGGATTAATCGCTGGGCTATAGCCTTCAAGGCTTCGTCCGGCAGCTCGGCAAACAAGGGAATCTGGCTTAAGTGCTGCATGGCGACGCTTTTGTCGCTCAGCCGCGGTGTCATAAACATCGAACGGCTCAGGATCAGGCGGATGGAGGGGTACTGCTCACACAGACGCTCAAAATCCTCGCGGCCCAGCGCCCAGACGGCTGAATTGGCCTCCACCTCGGCCGTGAACGTATACGGTTTGGCAGTCAACAAGGCCACCTCGCCGATTACGTCGCCCGGCTTGAGTGCGACTGACTCCAGTCTGCCGCCCGGCTCAGAAGCGATCACGTTGATCTGGCCTGCTTCAACTATGAACAGAGCTCGCGCCCACCCCCCTCTGTGAAACAGAAAAGAGCCAGGCTGATACCGTTCCAGGACAAGCAAATCCGCCACCTGGGTCAGAGTTTTATAGTCTAACTCGTAGAAAAAGGGGATGGGCTGCAACCGTTTTTCGACCAGGTAGCGGGTGAACGAGGCAATACGCGAACCAAAAGCTTTGTTAAGGGCCAACCCCATCTCCAGCGACTCGGCCACGAGTTCGTCCAGGTCGGCGACATCCAGGGCCCATAGCGACATGTCAGAGGCAGCCTCTGCATTGAGTTCCCGTGGGGTGTCTGCCAGAACTTCCGCTTCGCCCAGCAGGCTGCCTGGCCCCAGGTTCGCGACAGTCAGCCCTTCTTCATCTGTCAGTTTAGCCCAGCCGTTTTCGATGACATACAGAACGTCGCTACCGTCGCCCCGACTATAAATCGTCTCTCCTTGACGGACTCTCTCAAGACGCAGCCTGGCCTCTAGCTTCTGTTTGTCTACAGGCGACAGGTGTTCGAACAAAGGGATATTGTCCAGATTTGGTCTCACTTCTCAGGTTTAACCTCTTTTGCTTCAAGAAATCTAGGGCGCACGCCCTATTTGGGCAAAACCAATTCCTCAGGTTTTCGCACTCATGGACGACAACCGGCCGGCAGATTGCCAGCACAATGACAATGCTCCCGCCGGGACCGGGTAGGCCCCCGGCAATTGCCCCCGCACAGAGCCTGTCTTTGTATTTTCTGCCGCGGTCAACTTACAGAGTATAGCATAATTCCCAGCATAAAACAAAACGGGCGGCCCGGCAGGGTGCATCCAGAATTTCAGGCGAGTTAGCAGGAGCCTCAATTGCGTCATGCTGAGCCGAAGGCGAAGCATCTCATTCCACGATGTACAACGAGATTCTTCGCTGTTCCTTCGCTGCGCTCAGGGCTTTGGCTCAGAATGACGGCCTGCCCGATTCGGCGGCTATGGAAAACGCCGTAAGCATCTGCTCCTAAAATTTCGGATGCACCCGCCCAGCAGACAGGCATCTTCTTGACACGATTGTCCTTTACGTGTATCCTTTCATACAGCTTGTAAAATTAAGGTAAGTGGCCTATGTTCTTCGATGAAGCCAGGATATGTGTGCAGGCCGGGCGCGGTGGAGATGGGTGCGTCAGCTTTCGGCGGGAGAAGTTTGAGCCTTTTGGCGGCCCAAATGGTGGCAACGGAGGTCGCGGAGGATCTGTCTATCTGATCGCCGACCCAAACATCAACACGCTGATCGAGTTCAAGAAACGTTCACACTTCAAAGCCGAACGTGGCGAACATGGCCGTGGCAAAAGCCAGCACGGGAAGGCAGGCCAGGACTGTGTCATTCCCGTTCCGCTGGGGACCGTTGTGCGCGATTTTGAATCGGGCCAGCTCATTGCCGACCTGACGTATCCCGGCCAAACCGTAGTCGTGGCGCGCGGTGGACGCGGTGGACGCGGCAATGAGATGTTCAAATCCTCGACCAATCAGGCACCCCGCATCGCAGAGCGAGGTGAACCTGGTGAAGCACGATGGATCACACTGGAGCTGAAACTGATCGCGGACGCTGGCCTGGTGGGTATGCCCAACGCCGGCAAATCAACTTTCCTGGCCTCGGTGAGCGCGGCGCGGCCTAAAATCGCCGACTATCCTTTCACCACCTTGGAACCGGTTCTGGGTGTAGTCACAGTGGATGATGACACCTTCGTGTTGGCCGATATTCCCGGCTTGATCGAGGGCGCGCACAAAGGCAGCGGGCTCGGCCACAAGTTCCTTCGTCATATCGAACGAACCCGCGTGTTGATCCATGTGCTCAATGGGCTGTCAGATTCGCCCACCCGCGACTATGAACAAATTCGGCAAGAACTGGCCCTATTTGACGAGAGGCTGAGTCAAAAGCCTGAGATTGTGGTGCTGAACAAAATTGATTTGCCCGACGTTCAGGCCCGATGGGTTGAGTGGCAACAGGAATTTGCGCGGCGGGGCGTTGAATTATTGGCGATGTCGGCAGCGACCGGCCAGGGGACGAAGGCAGTGGTCAGAAAGGCTATGGATTTGCTCAAATCGCTGCCCAGTGAGCACGCCCAGGTGGAGGAGACGGTCGTTTTCGAGGGCCCCAAGGAAGAGCCCAGCTTCGAGATCAGCCGGGTAGGGGATGCCTGGCTTGTGCGAGGCCCCAGGATAGAGCGGCTTGTGGCGATGACCAATTTCAATTATGGCGAAGCCATAGACCGCTTCCAGCGCATCCTGGACAAGATGGGGGTGCTGCAAGAGCTCCGTGAAAGGGGTGTAGAGGTTGGCGATACGGTTATTCTGGGCGACGTTGAAATGGAGTGGCGATGGTAAACCGAAGGAGAGCTGGCCTGCTGGGTGGCACATTTGACCCCATCCACATCGCGCACCTGATCGTTGCCGAAGCGTGCCGTTCACAGCTTGGCCTGGAACGTGTCTTTTTCGTCCCGGCAGGGGCGCCACCGCATAAACTGAACAAACCGGTCACTCTCGCACAGCACCGTTTGGCGATGACCGAACTGGCCGTCGCTTCCAACCCATACTTCACCGTCTCACGTCTCGATATCGACCGCCCAGGCCCATGCTATTCGACGGATACCGTCAGCTTACTGAGCGAACAACTCAAAAATGAGGTGGACTTATATTTCATTATCGGGACCGATTCATTGATGGATATGCCGACCTGGCATGAACCGCAACGGTTGATCGAACTGTGCCGGTTTGCCGTTGTCGGGCGACCCAATTATGAAGCCGACCTGGAATGGCTGGAATCGGTCTTGCCGGGCGTGCGCTCGCGCGTTGAGTTCGTCGAAGCGCCGGCCATTGCCATCTCGTCTTCAGACATTAAGCGCCGCATACGTATGGGGCATTCCATAAAGTATCAGGTTCCAGAATCGGTTGAAGAATACATTTACAGCCATCAGTTGTATTGAAGACAGGCAAGTCCGAGGCTGCTCATGATCAAGAAACCGATAATGTATAGGCGCGATCCGGGCGGCGACCGAGCGCGAGCTTATGCACCTTGGAGAGCCATAAGGCATCCGATTCTGATGGCGCTCGTGTTCGTCGTCGCAATGACGGCATCCGCCTGTTCTACCTGGCCCTTCGCCAGAAGTGATGAGCTTGCCCCTTATCGAGTCGCCATGCAGCCTCATGCCCAGAGCCAACTTGACCAACTGGCATCCGCCCCACGCTATGACATCTCGTTACGGATTGACACGGAACATCTGGCTATCGCCGGGCGTGAGACAGTCTGGTTTGTCAATGACCAGGCTGAGCCTCTGGATGATCTGTGCTTCCGCCTGTATCCGAACCTGCCCGCGTATGGCGGTGACATGCAGGTCGGCCGCGTCGAAATCAAAGGTAAAGAAGTGAACGCGAGCTATGAGGCAGACCGGACGGCCTTACGCATCGCCCTCCCTCACCCCTTGCGGCCAAAGGAGCGCATCGAGCTCGCACTCGATTTCAGGCTGAAGGTGCGGCAGCGAGACGATGGCCGCGTGTTGTTGGGCCAGAGTCAGGGGATTCTAAGCCTGCCAAATTTCTATCCCATGCTGGCAATGCGTCGAGACGGCTCTTGGGACCTCAGCATTGGGCCGGAATTTGCCGACGCCGTCTTCAGCGACATCGCATTATATAAGGTAGACGTTGACGTGCCCAAAGGGACGACGGTCGTTGCAAGCGGTGTGGCTATTGACCAGAAGGACACGCCTGACGGCCGACAGATCATCCGGTTCGTGTCAGGGCCGGTGCGGGACTTCGGCTTAATCATGAGTCCGCTCTTTCAGCGACAGACCATGACCGTTCGGCAAGTGGTCATCAATTCCTATCATCTGCCGGAAGATGCATCGGCAGGCTACAGCGCGCTGTGGCGGGCAGCGACTGCCCTCCAGATTTACAGCGATGCCTTTTCCGAATATCCGTATACCAAGTTGGATGTCGTGGAAGCGCCTTTGGGGAAACACGGCATGGAGTATCCCGCCCTGATCTTGATCGGCGCAGAAGTCTATCGGACAGAAAAGAAACGCCTGGAGCCGCTGGTGGTGCACGAGACCGCTCACCAATGGTGGTACAACCTGGTAGGCAGCGACCCGGTGAACGAACCGGCCGTGGACGAAAGCCTGGCCGAGTATTCGCTCTACTACTATTACGAAAACTTATACGGCAGGCGGTACGCCCGGCAGATGGTCAAGAGCCGGTGGCTGGAACCCCTGGCATACATCCGAAAAAAGGGACTCGACGCGCCAGTGGCAGGCCCAGCCTCTTCTTTCACCCAAGACAACTATGAAGCGATTGTCTACGCCAAGGGCAGCACCCTCTACGATGAATTACGCCAGTATATCGGCGATGACGCCTTCAATGGTGCGCTCCGAAGTTACCTGAACACCTATCAGTACCGGGTCGCTCCTGCCGGGGCCTTCCTGGCCATCGCTGCCGGGGCCACCACGCGCGACATTACAACATACGCGGCCAGGTGGCAAGAACCACTGCCAACTCCCTCTGCACAATAAGACCATGACGGCTGGGACGCGGACATCCTGCTCGCAACTCACGCCGCGCGGCGGATGCCTACGGCACGCGGTCGAATGGCGGGAGAATCGGCGCGTCCGTACTAGCCAATGCGCTGTATCAGGTACACCGCCGGACCAAGGTAGCCCTGCACAATCGCCCTGACCGTCCTGTGAGGGCTAAAGCCGCGTCCACGGTAGAAAGATTGCAAGCGTTTCGCTTTCGGTTCAACCGCGACCGCCAGGAGCCTGGCGCCATGATCCCGCGCGATTTCTCGCGCCACGTTGAGCAGTGCGGTAGCAACCCCACGTCGCCTGAATGGTTGGGCCACAATCAGGCTCGACAGCTCCGCCACCGTCTTTCTGAGATATATCTCGATGTAGGCTATTGCCTCTTCTTCTGCTTTCGCTACCAACGGTATTCTCTCCCCGCGAGCCAGACCAGCCATCGCCCACTCGAGCCGTCTCTCAACGTAACGCAATGTCCTGTCCGTATAGCAGTAGCGTTGCAGACTATCCGCATCGGAAGGCTGCGCGGGGCGAATACGCATCTCTGAAGTGGGGGGCAAGCGGGTTTCGGGCGATTCCGGGCCAACCACATCGGGGAAAAAGCGTTGCGCCAGCACTTTTTTTGCTGTCTCTGCTGCCCTGGCGCGATGGCTGATTTGGTTCTTGATGGCCGGCGGCAGCTCGGCCATACTCAGGCCAAACTGCGGAACAAAAAAGACAGGATCGTAGCCGAATCCGTATTCACCGCGAGGCTGTCGAGCAATGAAGCCCTCACATCGGCCATTGCCAGCGATGATTGGGGCCGGCCAGTCCGGCGCGGCCAGGGCGATGACGCAGCGAAAACGGGCTCCCCGCCATTCCCAAGGCACGCCGCGCATCTTATCGAGCAACAGCAAATAGCGCGATTCGTCGGTCCCTTGCGGGCCATCGTAGCGTGCGCTTAACACACCCGGCT
>DAOTYC010000143.1:0-59706 GCA_034435095.1 Anaerolineae bacterium
GTGGCAGCGTGGGCGCGGGTGTGGCCGCTGCCGGGGTGGGCAGGAGACTGACGTCTTCGGGCGGCACGCGCACTTCAAAGTTGTCGAAGACGATATCCGCACGTTCGCCCTGAACCAGGTAAGACGCCAGGGCCAGCACACCCTCGCCAATGCGCCCGTCGGTGTATTGGGCCACCTGCTGCCCATTGATGAACAGGGTAATGGCACTACCCTGCGCCAGAACGCCCAGTCGGTTCACACCGCGCGACCGGATGGCCGGGTCGGTCGTCCAATCGATCAGCGTTTCCCAATTGCCGCGGTACCTCATCTCCAGCGTGTACTGGTTCGCGCTGGGGTCAACGGTCAGACCGTAGAAGTTGTCGCGGTCGAAGCGGCGGAACTGCAAACCGTACTGCGGCACGCCGGTCGGCGGACTGGCCCAGGCCACATCCACGGCGACGTACACATCGCCAAGCCGGACATCGAACGGTCGGACGGACGAGACCACGCTGTCAAACGCTTCCATTTCCCAGGTATAACTGCCATCAGCGATGGTGCGTGTCGCACGCAGCAGCTCGTCCTCATCAAGGCCCACCGGCCAATTGTAGGTGTGGTCATCAAATGTATCACACAGGCCGAGCAGCCAATCGGCGGGCACGGCCGCTGGTGGCGGGCCACCGCACTCCAGCGGCGCAGCCTGTTGCGCAGGCGCGCGTTGACCCTCCGGCGGGACGAACCAGGCCGCCGCAGTACCAGGCAGGGCGAGCGCACAGATTAACAGCACAACCAAAACGCGGGGAAGAACCGAACGAGGAAGCGGCGATGTGTTGCTGCGGCTGAAAACGGCTGCACCAAAAGACCGTCCCATTTTTAGCCTCCTTTCAAATCGGCAAACACAACAGCGCAGCGATATGGTTACAGGACTTGTACCGTCATGACCGTCATGGAGAAGGATGTTTAGTGGAGAAAGCGATGTTCTACCGGATTCCTGTGCCTACAATTATATCATACTTCGGGCGAGCTGACAATTTCATAATTTTGCGACCACACGCTTTTGCCAAATCGGCCATCTCGTCTATAATTACAGGCGTGCTGTAATGCCATGACGCAAGGGGCGGAACGCTCGCCTGACACCATCGTCAGAGGGATTGTTTTGATCTATCGTCACAAACGCTGGAAGCTGGCTCCCCCTGCTTCGGCATCCGAACTCCAAGAACTTGCCGACGAGCTGGGCGTTTCACCTTATCTGGCTCAGATTTTGTTCAACCGAGGCATCACTTCGCCGCAAGCTGCTCAGGAGTTCCTCGGCGTGGCGAAGCCCCCTCCGCCGCCGTTCCGCCTGAAGGGCGTCAACGAGGCGGTCAACCGCATCCGCCGCGCCATCCGCGTTGGCGAGGAAATCGTGGTCTACGGCGATTTCGACGTGGATGGCATCACGGCGACCGCCTTATTGACCGAGACGCTCCAGTCTCTGGGTGCCAAAGTGCGTCCTTATATTCCCAACCGCTTCAGTGAAGGCTACGGACTGAACAAAGACGCCCTCAGCGCACTGGCCCAAGAAGGCGTGGGCCTGGTCATCACCGTTGATTGCGGCATCCGCTCGCCAGAGGAAGTCGCCCACGCGCAGAAGGCTGGCCTGGATGTGATTGTGACCGACCATCACTCCGTTGGGGCAGATGTGCCGAAGGCGGTGGCCGTCGTCAATCCCAAGCAAGAGGCGTGCACCTACGGCTTTCGTTCGCTGGCCGGAGTGGGGGTCGCGTTCCGGCTGGCGCAGGCCCTGCTCCGCGTCAATGGCAGGGTGCCGCTGGCCCGTGAGGTGAACCTCTCCGAGGACGACCTGCTCGACCTGGTGGCGCTCGGGACGGTGGCTGACCTGGCGCCGCTGGAAGGCGAGAACCGCGACCTGGTCCGGCGTGGCTTGCCGGTCCTGCGTGAGATGCGCCGCCCCGGCGTCAAGGCGATGATCGAGCTGGCCGGCGTGCGCCCCGAACGGATTGGCTCGGCCACGATTGGCTACATCCTGGGCCCTCGCCTGAATGCCGCCGGGCGACTCGACGACGCCCGCAAGAGCTACGAGCTATTGACATGCCGCGACCCGCTTCAGGCCGCTGCCCTGGCCCAAGAACTGGACGAGACCAACCGCGAACGCCAACGACAGACCCAACAGGCCCTGGAACTGGCCCGCCAGCAGGTGTTGGACAATGGCCTTGATCTGCCGCTGCTGGTCGCTGCCCATGCTGAGTTCCCACAGGGCATCGTCGGCCTGGTGGCCGGCCGCCTGACGGAGGAATTCTATCGCCCGTCGGTGGTCATCGAGCTGGGCGAGGAGGAGTGCCGGGCCTCAGCGCGCAGCATTGAGGAATTTGACATAACGGGTGCGCTGGACCTGTGCGCCGAGCTCCTGGTTCGCTATGGCGGCCATGCGGCGGCGGCCGGGTTCACAGCGTCGAAGGACAAATTGGGCAGCGTGATTGAGCGACTGCACGCCATCGCCCGCGAGCGACTGGGCGGACAGGAGCTTATCCCCTCGCTCAATGTTGATGTAGAAGTGCCTTTGCACGCGGCGAACTGGGACACGCTGAAGCAGGTCGAGAGCTGGGAGCCCTTTGGCGTTGGCAATCCCTATCCGTTGTTCCTGAGCACCCATCTGATTGTACAGAACCCCCGCGCGGTTGGCGCAGAGGGACAGCATCTGAAGTTGACGTTGTTCGATGGCCGAACTACGCGGGAGGCCATTGGCTTTGGCATGGGCGACCTCTTGCCAGAGGTCTCGGCCTGCTCGTGGGTTGACGTGGTCTATTGTCTGGAACGCAACGAATGGAACGGCGAGGAGCGATTGCAGTTGCGCCTGGAAGATGTGCGCCCGTCCGGCCCACGTAAGCGGTAACGAAGCGGTCAGCCACTGAAGAGGTTACGGTTGCGTCGAATACTTCGCGTTTGGTTGCTTGCGCTGCTGGCGTTGACACCAGGCTGGGTGGACGCCCAGTCCCCTCCGCTGGATCATCGCTTAGGGGCGGTGGAGGCATTTCGCTATCCCCAGGGCGCCACGGAGGCCCGCGTAGGGTGGCAGCGGGTAATCTTTTGGTGGCGGGGCCTGCAGCCCAACAATTCCGACGAGTGGAACGAACACTATTTCCCCGATGGCGTGTTGAACGACGAGTTGGCTGCCGGTCGGGAAGTCATCGGCATGTTGTCGAATCCGCCCGACTGGGCCAATGGCGGACAGGGGCCAGCCGGCGTGCCGAACGGCCTGTATCTGCCATACAATGACACCAACAACCTGTGGGGCCAATTCGTCATGAAGATCGCCGCCCGCTACCGCGGGCGTATCAATCGTTGGGTGATTTGGAATGAACCAGATGTATGGTCGGAAGAACAGCCGGGCTACACCTGGAAGGGGACGGTTGAAGAATTCTATCAGTTGCTCAAAGTGGGCTACCTGGCCGCCAAGGAAGGCAATCCCGACTGCAAGGTGCATCTCTGCGGGCTGACCTATTGGTGGGACAAGGAACACAATCGCGAGCAATATTTCAATCGGCTGCTGGACCTCATTGTCCGAGACCCGACCGCGCCTGCCCACAATTACTATTTCGATGTGGTGACTCTGCACCTGTACTTCAGGTCGCAGAGCGTGTACGACATCGTGCAGGAATTCCGCAAGATGATGGCGGCGCACGGCATTGACAAACCCATCTGGATCAACGAGACCAACGCGCCGCCCTCACAGGACCCACAGGACCCTGTGCCCAACGCGGTGTTCCACGTCACGCTGGACGAACAGGCGTCGTTCATCATCCATTCGTTCGCGCTGGGGATCGCGGCAGGTGTGGAGCGTATCGCGGTGTACAAGCTCATTGACCGACCCAAGGCGCCGGGTAGCCTGGAGCCTTACGGCCTGTATCGGGAAGATGAGAGCAAGCGGCCGGGCTTCTATGCCTTCCAGGTAGTCACGAACTATTTTGCCGGCTTCCGAACGGCCAGCCTGGAACAGAAAGGGCCGATCCAGATCGTCACCATTGACCGCGGCGACTCCACCACGACGGTGGTCTGGACAAACAGCCATGAGCCGCAGTCCTACGCGCTGCCCGCCATCGCCGAACAGGCGCAGTTGATTGACAAGCTGGGCAACGTCCGCCTGATCACGCCGCTGAATGGCTACTATAACCTGCCGCTGGAAGGGGCGGTGTGCACGCACCCGGGCTGCATCATCGGCGGCAGCCCCTGGGTCATTGTGGAGCCGGGCCAGCCGCGCGAGCGGGGCCGCTTCTTGCCGACGCCGACCCGCCGGCCGCCTACGGCGACACCCACCACCCAGGCGACTCCGACGGCCACGCTTCCGCCGACCGATACGCCGACACCGACCGACACGCCAACGCCGACGCACACGCCCACCGCGACGTCGACCGGAACGCCGACTCCCACGCCCACTCAAACGCCGACGCCGACCTGGACGCCCACACCGACGCCGGTGTTGACACTCGGCCCGCGCTCGGAGACCGGCGCCTGTCTGCGGATGTACATCCTGCTGCTCTTTGCCGGCGCCCTGATCTATTTTGGCGGCACGTACATCTGGTGGTGGTGGCGGAAACGCAAATACTACCAGGGCTACTTTGCCAATGGCGAAGAAAACGATTATTATGATGATTACTAGCTGACCGTTCGCGGTGTTCAGCCATCCGCCGCGAGATTCTGTGGCGGGTTGCAGTTGGGAGGTGGTTATGGTGGATACAGCAACGCAAGACAATGGGACATCTACAAGAAAAACAGGTTTGTGGCACAAACTAAGCGGGCCAGTGAAGGTCGGCCTGCTTTTTGCGGCCATCGCCATCATCATGGCCCTCGTCGGCATCCTCAGGGGCTCTTCGACCACGCCGATTACCTTCCGTTCGATAGCGATGGCCGTGCTCATCTCGGGCGGTACCTGGGGAGTGGTCAGTTGGGCCATCGCCACCGCGGTCGTCGAGGTGGAGAAGGACGTGGCGGAGGCCGAGGGCGACGAAGCCGGGCCCGGCTCTGCGCCCACGCAGCCCTGAGCCGATGGCGGAGCGGCCGCTTCTGCTTCTCTCCGGCCTGGCAGGGTTGATTGCCAACGCAGTCTTGTTCTCTGTCGCGGCCCTGATCCAACGGATTCTTGTGCCGCCGCTTTTCAGCGGGTGGCTGGCCGGCGCCCTGCTGCTCTTCTGTCTGCTCCTCTCTGTGGCGGAAATCCCGATAATGGTCGTGGCTTTGCGCAAACTGGCTGCCGACCCGCACCGCAAGTCGCCGGTCTTGCTGGCGTTGACCAACGCGCTGTACGTATTCTTTGCCGCCGTGTACGCCAGCCTCTTTGTATTGCTCACGGGCCAGATAGGGCCTGGCCTCGGCCTGAGCGGGCTCGGCATCGTGCGGCTGGCTTCATCGCTCGTTTTCGTGGCGCATGGACGGCCGCCGTCATGCTGAGTGGCGGAGAACAGCGGATGCGCAGGACAGGGCGGATCGGGCGGCAGGCACGGAAACCTGCCCTATGCCTCTCCCTCACCCCCTGTAGGTCGGGTTTCCATACCCGACCGTCCATCCGTGCCCTCTGAGCCGCAGGCGAAGCATCTCGCGCTGCGTGGCTGCCGTCATGCTGAGTGGCGGAGAACAGCGGATCAGCAGGATGGCACGGATGAACGGATTGCCCCGCCCCCACCCTCCGTCATGCTGAGCCGCAGCCCTGAGCGCAGCGAAGGGGCTACGAAGCATCTGCCGCAGGCGAAGCATCTCGCGCTGGCAGGCGTTGAGATTCTTCGCTTCGCTCAGAATGACGGGTGGGACGGGCTCCTCGGCATGAGGGGCGTAGCGTAGCCCTTTGTGGGCGCAACGGGCACAAGGCACGGGCACCAGGCCCTATGCTACGGCCCCAACCCGGAGATTGCTTCGCCGGCCTGCGGCGGCTGCGGCTATCCGTGCCCTCCTGCGCATCCGCTGTTCTCCGACGCGCCTCGGACAGGACGGTCGGAAATTTCCACCGAAAAGGGCGCGATACGCCGGGACACGCGGAATTGTGCTTTTGGGGCGAACTCTGGTATAATGACACTCTTGCCAGAGGCTGACCTGATTCTGGCAGACAGATGCAATAAGGGGTTCGTTTCTTATGGCGCAAAGGTCTTTGCGTGTGATGTTGATCGTGCCCGGGGCGACGCTGCCGATTGCCACGCGGACGTCCCCGCAGTTGGGCATCGCCTATCTGGCGGCGGTATCAGAAGCGCGGGGCGATGCGGTGCGCGTCTATGACGGCGATGTCGAAGACATGCCATTGGACAAAGCCGTGCGGGACTTTGAGCCAGACCTGGTGGGCATCACCGCCAACACCACCCAGATCAAGGGGGCCTGGCGCGACGCCGACATCATCAAACAGTGGCGAGACGTGCCGGTCGTCCTGGGCGGCCCGCACCCCTCCGTCCTGCCCGATGAGTCGCTGGCGCGCGGCAGCATTGATGGGGTTGTGCGCGGCGAGGGCGAGGAGACCTGGCGCGAGCTGGGCGATGTGCTGGCTGCCCATTGGCGGCGCGGAACGCCGTATCGCAGCGCTGAGTCGGGGCTGTGGCCGGAAGACGGCTCGCCGCTCGAGCGGGTCGCCGGCCTGTCCTATCGCCGGCCCGATGGGCGCATCGTACACAATCCGAACCGCCCGCCGATTTCGGATTTGAGCAGTATCCCCCTGCCGGCCTATCACCTGCTCAAGATGGACCGCTACACCAACCTGCAACCGACGCTCGACCAGGTGCAGGGCTTCAGCCTGCCCATCATGACCTCGCGCGGCTGTCCCTACCGCTGCACGTATTGCGCCCAGATCATGGACCGCCGCTGGCGTATGAGAAGCCCCCAAGACGTGGTGCGCGAGTGGGAGTGGCTTGTCCGTGAGCAGGGCGCCGGCGAGATCGGCGTGCTCGACGATTCATTCAACATAGACCGCCAACGTGTGCTGGACATCTGCGACCTGCTCATCGAGCGGAAGCTGAACCATGTGCCCTGGATCATGATCAACGGCATCCGCGCCAACCTGGCCGACGAAGAGACGCTGGGGCGGATGAAAGCCGCCGGCTGTATTCGCACGGCGTTCGGCGTGGAAAGTGGCAATCAGGCCATCCTGGACTCGGTCATCAAGAAGCGTCTGACTCTGGATCAGGTTCGACGGGCCTTCGCCGCGGCCAGAGCGGTGGGCATGGAAACCATTGGCTTCTTCATCATCGGGATGCCCGGCGAGACAGAGCAGACCATGGAGGACACCATCCGTTTTGCCTGCGAGCTTGACCCGCTGGTCGCCAATTTCTCCATTGCCACGCCGTTCCCGGGCACCGAAATGTATCAGACCGTGCTGCAAAAGGGCCGCCTGCTGGTCAACGATTACGACGATTACGTGTTCTTCGAGGGCAAGGCCCGCTTTGAGATGGATGGCCTGCCGGCCGGCCTGGTCGAGCGCAAGTGGCGGGAAGCCTATCGCCGCTTCTACCTGCGGCCGCACCGCGTCCTCAACATCCTGGCCCGCAAGAAAACCTGGCTCGACCTGCCACGAACGGTCCAGATGGCCTGGCGCACGGTCGTATCGTCATCGTGAGGGAGGAAGGTGACCGATTTGAGTAACCGGATTCAGTGCAGCATCGGCGTGACAGCCTACAATGAAGAGGCCAATATCGGCCAGTTGCTGACCGCCCTGCGCCGACAGCGTTTGCTGCGCGTCGAAATTGTCGAAATCATCGTGGTCGCCAGCGCGTGCACCGACCGCACGGAAGACATCGTGCGCCAACACGCCGCCGAAGACCCGCGCATCAAGTTGATCTGTCAGGAACGGCGCGAGGGCAAGACTTCGGCGATCAATCTCTTCCTGCAAGAGGCCCGCTGCGACATCTGCGTCCTGGAGAGCGGCGACACGGTCGCCCATGAAGACTGCGTGGAGAACATGGTTTCCATGTTCGACGACCCGGCCATCGGCATGGTGGGAGCGCAGAAAGTGCCTGTCAACGCTTCGGATCAGCTCATCGGCTATCTGTCGCACCTGCGGCTCAAAATGGAACACCAGTTGTGCCTGGAGATCCCCCGTCTGGGCGAGATGATTGCCTTCCGCAGAGTCTTCGACGCCATCCCGCCCGACGTGGCGATGGACGAAGCCTTCGTTGAGGCTCTGGTTATCCGGCGTGGTCTACAGGTGCGTTACGCGCCCAACGCCATCGTCTACAACATGGGGCCGGAGACCCTGGGCGATTTCATCCGTCAGCGGCGGCGCAACCACGCCGGCCATCTGTATCTGCGCCACAAGTATGGCTACCGCGTCTCCAGCCTGGACTCGCCGCGCGTCATGCGCATCGCGCTGGGCGAGGTCTGGGAAGCCCTGCGCATCATCTACGTGCTGGCCGTGCTGGCGGCCATCGAGATGTTCTCCCGTGCGCTGGGCGCATACGATTTTTACATCAAGAAAGACACGCACGTCGTCTGGGATATGGCCTGGACGACCAAGCGGGTGGACACCAGCAAAATAGAGAAATCTCTGGAAGGCACGGCCGGCCTGACGAAAGCGTTTGGCCCTTCCACAGGCTTGCCGAAGGATAAGTGACCATTACAATCATGAAAGATAAACTGCTCACCGCTCTAAAGGTCGTCATCAGCCTGGGTCTCATCGCCTACCTGCTGTACCGGGCCGACCTGAATGTCGTGATAGCCTCCATCCGCTCGGCCAATTACGCCTATCTGGTCGGCGGTGTCCTGCTCTACGCCGGCGCGGTGACGGCCGGCGGCCTGAAGTGGTATATCCTGCTGCGGGCGCAGGGCATCCTGATCTCGTTTGGGGAACTGTTGAGCTACACGTTTGTCGGCGTGTTCTTCAACAATTTCCTGCCGGCCAACGTCGGAGGAGATGTCATGCGCGGCTATGGCCTGGCCCGCTATACCGAGCGTGCCGCCGAAGCGGCTGTCTCCGTGGTCGTTGACCGGGTGGTCGGCCTGATCGCTTTTATGAGCGCGGCTTTTGCGTCCTCTCTGGCAGCCGTATTCATCATCGGGCGCCATGAACTGCTGACCATCGTCATCGCCTCCGGCCTGGCGACACTGGCCCTCGCTTGTCTGTTCGCCGCCGTTTTGAGCCGCCACATCCGTGCCTGGGTCGAACGCCTGTTTGCCGTCAGGCTGCTGGCCCGCTTCGCGCCACTCTATCATCGGTTGTCGGATGCGCTGACCGCCTATCGCTTCAAGTTCGGCCGGCTGTTCGTGGCCTACTGTGTCTCCCTGATGACGCTGGCTCTGTCGAACTTCTCCATTTACGTGACGGCAGAGGCCCTGGGCGGCGGAGTGCCGCTGTGGGCCATCTTTCTCTTCAACCCGCTCATCGCCTTCGTCTTGCTCATTCCCATTTCGGTCGGCGGGCTGGGCCTGAACCAGGGCGCGTTTGTGTTCTTCTACGGTCTGGTGGGCATACCCGGCCAGGTCATCTTCCCTGTCTCGCTGATGATGCAGTTTATCATTTATCTGACCAGCCTGCCGGGCGGGTTGCTCTGGCTGCGTTCCAGGAGACGCGGGGCAGCCTGGCCTGACGCCGTCGCCCCCTCGCATGTGCGAGCCGACGACGTGCGGCTGCGCTAGGGAGGTCAAGGCCCGCGATGAAGTGTCTGTTCGTCAGCCCCATCTCCGACGTCTGGAATGAACGCAAACACATCTCATTGGGACTGGGCTATCTGGCCGCTGTCGTGTTGCAGGCCGGCCACCAGGCCCGCATCTTCGACGCCGCGGTCGAAGACATGTCGCTGGCCGATGTCCTGGCCCAAGAACGCTTTGACATCGTGGGGATCACCGCCACCACGCCGCTCATCTACGAGGCCTGGCAGGCGGCCAGGCTGGCTAAAGAGCACGGCGCGCTGACCATCCTGGGCGGGGCGCATCCCACGCTGCTGCCCCAGGAGAGCATCGAACGGCCTGAAGTGGACCTGGTCGTGCGCGGCGAAGGCGAGGACACGCTGCTGGAGATCATCGAGCTCGCGTCAGGCCTGCCAGATGTCGCCGGCCAGCAGCGCCGTTTCGACCGCGCGACCTGGGAGCGCGTGCGGGGCATTACCTTCCGCTCATTGGAGGGCGAAATTGTCCATACGCCGGCCCGCCCGCTGCGCAAGGACCTGGATAGCCTGCCGTTCCCGGCCCATCACTTGATTGACATAACCAAATACACCAACCTGCAGCCGCTGACCGATGGCCTTGATCCCCACGCGCGGGCCTACACCATCGTGACCTCGCGCGGCTGCCCCTACAGTTGCATCTATTGTTCAAAGGCCATTACCGGCCGGAGCTGGCGGCCCCGTTCGCCGGACAGCGTGGTGGCCGAGTGGCGCTGGCTGGTGCGCGACCTGAAGGCCACTGAGATCGGCGTCACCGACGACTCGATGACCACCGACCTGAACCGCGCCAAGGCCATTTGCCGTCGGCTGATTGATGAGGGGCTGAACACCGTGCCCTGGATCACCGTTCACGGTATCCGCGCCGGCGACACCGACCTGGAGCTGCTGCGTCTGATGAAACAGGCCGGCTGCAAGCGGGTCGGTTTTGGCGTGGAAAGCGGCAACCAGCGCATCCTCGACTCTATCAAGAAGAAACAGACCATCGAGGAGGTGCGTCGCGCCTTCGACAACGCCAGGAAGGCGGGCCTGGAGACGATGGGCTTCTTCATTTTCGGCCTGCCGGGCGAGACCGAAGAGACGATGGACGACACCATCCGACTGGCGCTCGAGCTCGAGCCGGACATGGCTAATTTCATGATCGCCGCCCCTTATCCGGGCACCGAAATGTATGAGACCGTGTTGCAGCACGGCCGTTTATTCAGCCACAACTGGCGCGACTTTGCCATCCACGACGAGAAGGCCCGCTTCGAGATCGGCGACGTGACGGCGGAGCTGGTGGAACGCAAGTGGCACGAAGCCTATCGCCGCTTCTACCTGCGCCCGAGCCGCATCTGGCGCAAGGCGACCAACCCGCGCTTCTGGCGTGACCTGCCGACCGTGGTGTCCAATTTCCGGCGGTTCTTTTTGGCGAAGCGAGCGCATCGAGAGAGTGGACTGAGCGGCACCACGGCTGGGCGCAGATGAACGCCGATGCCGGCGTGATGGCTGTCCATCCGCGTGACTCTGCGTTCATCTGCGGTTTCAAGAACCGGAGGGCGAATGTGAGCACATGATTACAGAGGAGCAGGCCAGGGCCTATTACGCCGATAACGACGTCTCGCACGATTTCGACCATGTGTTGCGGGTCACCGCGCTGGCGGAACGCATCGCTCGCGCTGAAGGCGCGGACCCGGCGGTCGTCCGCACTGCCGCGCTTCTCCACGACATCGGCCGGGCAGAGCAGTCGCGCACGGGGGCGTGCCACGCTGAGACCGGCGCGCGCCGGGCACGGGAGATCCTGGCCGCCTGCCCTCCTGAGTTCGTCGAGGCTGTCGCCCATGCCATCGCCGCCCACCGCTACCGCGACCCGGAGCACGCGCCGCAGACGTTGGAGGCCAAAGTGCTGTTCGACGCCGATAAGCTCGATGCCATGGGCGCTATCGGCGTGGGGCGGGCCTTCGCCATGGCCGGCAAGCGACGGCAGCACCTGTGGAGCCCGCTCGATGCGCCAGTCGTCGGCGACCGGAGCGCGATCATCGAGGGAGTGACCGAAGACCATACGCCGGTGCAGGAGTACTTGTTCAAACTGCGCCACCTGCGCGATGCGATGTTCACCAACACGGGGCGCGCGCTGGCCGCCGGGCGGCATCGCTTCATGGCCGCCTTCTTCGAGCGGCTCGAACGTGAGGTAAAGGGCGAGATATAGGGGCGGATGGGCGACAACAAAGGATATGTGACCGTTCGCATTGCCATCAGCACGCCGCAGGCGGCAGAGTAGACCGCGCTTCGTTATCGCCATTCTTCGTGTATACTTGTAGCCATGATGAGGAGAGGGGTGTGAACGGATCAGAACCGGAGGCCGGGCCTGGCGGTGTGAGGAGCCACGCGGATCGTGTCTCTGTCGGCCACTCCCTGGGGCTGGTCATTTTGGCTGTGGCCGTTTTTGTCCTGTACTCGTTTGGTCTGTACGCCGCGTTTACTTCCAGGTGGCAGGGCGGCAGTGACTTTTTCCCGCGTTGGTCGGGCGCCCAGATGCTGTTCCTGGAGGGCAAAAGCCCGTATTCGCTGGAAGCCACGCAGCGAACACAGCGCGCGCTCTACAACGGCCGCCTGGCCCGAGAAGACGAGGATCAGGTCGCTTTTGCCTACCCCATCTATGCGGTCTATTTTGTTGCGCCGTTGATCTTTCTAAGTTACGCGCAGGCTCTGGCGGTCTGGATGGTGATGCTGCAATTCGCGCTGTGCGCTATGTTGGGCCTGTGCATGTCTCTCTACGGCTGGCGGCCGGCGGCATGGCTGACCGCGGCGACCGGCCTCTGGATGATCCTCAATTACAACAGCGGCGAGGCGATCATCGTCGGCCAATTGGGGGTCATCGTCGCCCTGATGGTGACGCTGGCCTTGTGGTCGCTCCACGCTGGCCGCGACTGGTGGGCCGGCGCATTTCTCGCGCTCAGCACCATCAAGCCGCAGATGGTCTTTCTGATCATCCCTTTGCTGCTGTTGTGGTCGCTGACCAAACGTCGCTGGGGAGTGGCGCTTGGGTTCGGGCTCGCCATGATCGCGCTGGCCGGTTCAGGCTGGTTGCTTGTCCCTGACTGGATTGTCCAGTCTATCGCCGGAATGCAGCAATATGCTCGCTACACGGCCTACGGCGGGCCGAGCTGGCTGCTGACTGAATACTACTTCCCCTTTCTTGGCCGCCCGGCGAACATAGCCCTGACCCTGGCTCTGGTGGGCTACCTGGCATGGCAGTGGCGCGCGGTATGGGGGCTGCACATGGCAGGCCGCGGAATGCGAATCCCCCAATCCGAAATCTCAGGTGCCGAATGCGGAAGGCCATCCGCCTGGCCGTCGCTCTGGTGGGTAACGGGGCTGACCCTGATCGTTACGCAGCTCATCGCGCCACACACGGCGACGGCCAACTACGTCATTCTGTACATCCCGGTGCTGTTCGCTTTCAGCGTCTTAGACCGCCAGTTCCGCTTCGGGCGGTGGTACATCCTGGCGTTCGAGCTGGGCAGCCTGGTCGGGTTTTGGACGCTGTTCGCGCTGACGGTCGTGCCCGAGCGCGGCGGCAACCTGCCGCAGGAAGACCCTATCATGTACCTCCCGCTGCCTCTTCTGCTGTTGCTGGCCTTCATCCTGGGCCGCAGCCGACTGATGCGCGTGGAGGGGGGATAGGCCGATGAAGGAGAGGCCAGATTGGCGGTGGCTGCTCTCGGTGGCAGCAGCGATGGCGTGGGCTTTCGTGGTCATCGCGCTGTACTATGTGGTTCACAAGCCCATCGGGCTAAGTAATGCCGCTGCCCTGCTCTCCGCGCTGCGCGACTTGCTGGTCGCCGCCCTGGTGATCGGGGCAGGGACAGGGATCGGCCTGCGTTGTTTGGCGAGGGCAGGAGACATGGCGGGTGGGCAGGGCGCCGACGCGCTTGAGACGCTGCTGTTCGGCGCGGGATTGGGCCTCGGTGCGCTCGGCCTGATCATGCTGGGCGTGGGCCTGGTGGGCGGACTCTACCGGCCGGTGATGTGGGCTCTGGTCATCGGCGGGCTGGCGCTGGGGGGACGTGAGGCGATTCGGCTGGTCCGGCGTGCTTGGGGTGAGGCATTGCCCTTGCCGGCCGGGCTGTTCTACCGATTTGTCGCCGTTTTCATCGGCGCCACGCTCGTGCTGGCGTTGCTGCAGGCCCTCTTGCCGCCAACCGCCTGGGACAGCCTGACCTATCACCTGACCGGGCCAAAGCTGTATCTTGAGGCGCACCGCTTCATCCCAGATGTGGACATCGTTCACCTGGGCTTTCCGGCTCTGATCGAGATGCTCTACGCGGCGGGCATGTCGCTGGGCAGCTCGGCAGTCCCACAGGTTATCGGGTGGGCCTTTGGGCTCTTGACGCTGCTGCTCATGTACGCTTTTGTGCGCCGCCATCTGGCCGGTGAGTTGAGCAGCGATGGACAGGCCCGGACGGGTGGGACGCCGTCAACTTGGGACGTGCGAGTGGCCTGGCTCGCTATGGCCCTGCTGCTCAGCGCGCCAACCGTTGTTTTGCTCTTGCATTGGGCATACGTTGAGCCCGCGCTCATGTTCTATGAACTGAGCGCGGTTTATGCCTTCGTCCGCTGGCGCGAATCGGATGACCGGCGCTGGCTGGCCCTGGCTGGCGTCTGCTGTGGCTTCGGGATGGGGGCCAAGTATACCGCCGTAAGCCTGACCGTGGCCCTGGCCTTGCTCGTGCTGTGGCGCCGGCGGGCGATGCTCTGGCGCGGCGGCCTGCCCGACGTATTGCGGTTCGGCGGCGTGGCTGGCCTGGTCACATTGCCCTGGTTGCTCAAGAATGGTTTCTTCTTGGGCAACCCTTTCTACCCGTTTGTGTTCGGCGGTGTTCATTGGGATGCGCAGCGACAGGCCTGGTATGCGCAGCCAGGCAGCGGGCTGGCCTATACGGCGCCATGGCAACTGCTGACCGCCCCCTGGGACATGACGATCTACGGGATTGAAGGCAAAGTCGGTTTCTCGGCGACCATCGGCCCGCTCTACCTGATCGGTCTGTTTATCCTGCCCTTTGTGTGGCGCCACATCCCCACGTCACAAAGAGACGTATTGCGCCCCGTGCTGGCGGTCTGCGGCGTGCAGTATGTGCTCTGGCTGGCGGCAGCGGCGCAATCGGGCCCGCTGGTGCAGACGCGCTTGCTGCTGCCGGCCTTCCCGCTTCTGGCGATGCTGGCCGCCAGTGGATTCGTCCATGCCGCTGCGCTCCGTCGGCCGCAGTTTGCACTGGACTGGGTGCTGAAAGTTGTGGTCGCGTTGAGCCTGAGCTTAAACCTGCTGGGCGCCCTCGTGGATGCGGTTGCCACCAACCCGCTCGCCCATACCTTCGGCTGGGAGTCGGAGAGGGATTACCTGAACCGCCGCCTGGGCTGGCATTATGCGACGATGGAGCACATCAACCGTGAGCTGCCGCAGGGCAGCCGGCTGTACTATCTGTGGGAGACGCGCAGCTTCTATTGTGATCGCCCCTCTCGGCCCGATGCGGTCCTGGACGCCTTTTTGCACCTGGTGTACCGCTTCGGCGACGCCTCGGCCATCGCCGCCCATCTAAAAGCGGCAGGCTACACGCACGTCTTGCTGTACCAACAGGGCCTGGAGTTCGTGCTGGCCGAAACGGATACGCCTTTGGGCGAACGCGAACTCGCCATCCTGGATGAGCTTCGGGCCGACTACCTGCGGCCCGTCCATGTGGGAGGCCAGGCGTATGTCCTGTACGAGCTGCGTTAGTCAGGCCCTCACGCCAGGAGGGCCTTGACATGAAACCAACCCGCAGCGGGCCGTGGTTTCTGCCGGTCGCCGCCATCACCGTCTGGTCGTTCGTTGTGATGGCGCTTTATTACCTGGTCCACAAACCACTCGGCCCGGTCAACGCGCAAGCCATTGTTTTGGCCTGTCTGGACCTGGCCGCTGCCGGCAGCGTCGTTTACGTTGGAATCGGCGTCGGGGCGCGGCTGCTGCCGGAATTGCCGGCGACTTCCCCGGCGGAGCGTCTGGCCCTGTCGGCCGGCCTGGGAATGGGCGCCATCGGCCTGATCGTACTGGCCGTAGGGGTGATGGGCGGCCTATATCTCAGCATCTTGGGCCTCTTGATGTGCGTCGGGCTTGTCTGGGCCACGCCGCACACCGTCTCGCTCATAAAAAGCGTTCAGCAGGCCGGCCGCGCTGCCCTGTCCCGTCGCCAGCCAGGCGACGCGGTCTCTCGCTTCATGATGGTCTTCACGGTAGCGCTTCTCCTCTTGTCTCTTCTGAAGTCGCTTACGCCGCCAACCTCCTGGGATAGCCTGGTCTATCACTTGACGGGGCCCAAGCTGTGGGTGCAGGCGCATCGCATCTGGCCCGCCCTGGAAATGCCGTTCGGAGGCTACCCGTCTCTGACGGAAATGCTTTTCACGGTGGGGATGTTGCTCGGACGGCCGGCGGTAGCCCAGCTCATCCATTGGACTTTTGGCGTGTTGCTGCTGCTGTTGCTCTACGCGCTGGTGCGCAGATACTTCGATCCCAGAATAGCCTGGCTGTCTGTGGCTATCCTGGTTGGCTCGCCAGTCGTGACGGGCCAGCTCTCGTGGGCTTACGTGGACATCGCGTTGATGTATTTTGCTCTGGCTGCTGTGTATGCTGTGCTGCGCTGGCAGGAGACTGATGAAGTGCGGTGGCTGTGGGTCGCCGGCGTGTTCGGTGGATTGGCGATGGGCGTGAAGTACACCGGCGTCGCGACAGTGGGGGCGCTATGTCTCTTCACACTTTGGCGCAGCCGTTCAGGAGGCTTCGCCAGAGTGCGCGGCCATTTGCTTGCGCTCGGCCTGCCGGCAGCCGCTCTGGCCCTGCCGTGGCTGTTGCGCAACTGGGCGTTCACCGGCAACCCGGTCGCCCCTTTTGTGTTTGAGACGGCGGGCTGGGACGCCGCGCGCCAGGCCTTTTGTGCGCGGCCTGGCACTGGCCTGGCGTATGTGGCGCCGTGGCGACTGCTGACGGCCCCCTGGGACATGACCATGCAGCATCCGGAGTCTGTGGCGGGCTTCGGCTCGGAGATTGGGCCGCTCCTGCTGCTCGGCCTGCCGTTGTTGGCCGTGACCTGGCGCTCCGCCCCGCCGCGCGAGAAGAACGTGCTGCGCGCTCTGCTGCTGATGAGCCTGCCTCAGTACATGTTCTGGCTCGTCGGCGTCGCTGAATCGCTGATGTTGCAGCAGGTTCGCCTGCTGCTCCCCGTTTTTCCGCTCGCATCTGTGGCGGCTGCATTTGGGCTGGCGCGTATGCACGATTTGCGCCGTCCCATGCTCAATGTAGGCTGGGTGCTTCAGGCCATCGTTGTGCTTGCGTTGTGTTTGACTTTGCTCCAAAACATGGCAGACTTTGTGCGACAGAACCCGCTGGCCTATATCGCCGGCTACCAGTCGGCGGACGACTATCTGAAAGCGCACCTGTGGTCCCATTACCTGGCCATGGACTACATCAATCGGGAATTGCCGCCGCAGGCCAACGTGTTCTTCCTTTGGGAGACACGCAGTTTCTATTGCGACCGCCGCTGTCGTCCAGACCTTGTGCCGGATGCCTTCCGGGAGCTGCGCGCCCGTTTTGGCACTGCGCCGGGTATCGCGGAGCACCTCAAAGGCGCGGGCTATACCCATGTGCTGCTCTATCAGTGGGGGATGGACTTTGTCATCAATGAGGAGGATGGTTCGCTGGATGAGCAGGACCTGGCGGTCTTTCGAGAACTGGAGCGGGACTACCTGAGGCCGGTTCACCGGGTTGCAGAAGGCCAGCCCTTTGTGCTCTATGAGATCCGCTAATCGGAGGGCGACATGAAGTCGGCGGAAAGCATCCTGAAATATCTGCTGGTGGTCGCTGCGCTTGGCTACCTGGTGATGTATCTGTTTGTTGCTCTGTCGCGGCTGGGCTATCCGTTCGGACTGG
The DNA here is from genome assembly GCA_034435095.1 of Anaerolineae bacterium. Lineage (GTDB taxonomy): Bacteria > Chloroflexota > Anaerolineae > DAOTYC01 > DAOTYC01 > DAOTYC01. Next base: position 17,539 of record DAOTYC010000143.1, read on the forward strand.
AATGGATGGAAGGCGGGGCAGTGGATCATGTGCGCTGGATTCTGGCCGGGCGTCCACTGTACGGCCGACCGATGCTTGAGTTTATTGCCTATGCCTATACGCCGTTGTATTACTATCTGGGGGCGGCTGTGGCCTACGTTCTGGGCGTGGGGCTTATGCCGTTGCGCCTGATTTCATTGCTGGCCTCGCTGGGCTGTTTCGCCGTTATCTACCTGTGGGTCAGGCGCGAGACGCGCGCCGCGTTCTTCGGCCTGCTGTCGGCCGGCATGTTCGCAGCAACGTTCCGGCCTGGCGGGGCCTGGTTCGACCTGGCCCGCGTGGACACGCTGTTTCTGTTGTTCGTGCTGCTGGCCCTCTACGCCCTTCGCTGGATGGCCCCGTCCGCCAGCTCAGGAGCGGAGCAGAGCGACGGACCGCAGGCGCGTCGGCCTGCGCGGGCCTGGCTTGCGTCTTCCGCCGCGGCCGGGCTGTGGCTGGTTCTGGCCTTTCAGACCAAGCAGACGGCACTGGTGGTGGCTCTGCCGCTGATGGCCTACGCGCTGGTCGCCCACGGGCGACGGGCGGTAACGTTCGTTGGCGTGGCCGGCCTCGGTATAGTCGGCAGCGTGTGGTCGCTGAACTACCTGTATGGCGGCTGGTACAACTACTACGTCTTCGACCTGCCTCGCCGACATGCCATCGTCCCGCGCGTGTGGATTGATTTCTGGGTCACTGACATTTTCCTGGCCCTGTTCGTTGTCTGTCTGGTGACGCTGGCTTTGGGGGTCGGGCTGGCCCTGGACAGAAACCCCGGCAGACGCGACCTGTGGTTTTATCTGGCGGCCTTCGGCGGAATGCTGGCTGCGTCATGGGGGTCGCGGCTGTCCGATGGCGGCTATAACAATGTGCTGCTGCCCGCCTACGCGATGCTCTCAATCGGTTTTGGCCTGGGCGTCCATTGGCTTCTGGCGCGGACGGCGCAGTGGGCGACGGCCAGAAGGACAATGGCACATTGCTATCTGTTCCTGCTGTGCCTCATTCAGTTCCTGACCTTGCGCTACGACCCGTGGGCGCAGATTCCCACGCGAGCCGACCTGGACAGCGGCTACCGGGCGGTCGAGCAGATCGCCCAACTGGACGGCGAGGTGTTCATCCCATACTGCGGTGGCCTGTCGGCGATGGCCGGCAAGCCGGCGCACGCCTCGGCGATGGGCCTGTTCGATGTCATCGGCTGGGACCGGCGGAGCCAGGCGGCGCAGGCCCTGGCCGCCGAGGTCCGCCAGGCGTTGGTCGGGCAGCGTTTCGGTGCGCTCATCCTGAACGAGCCGCAGGACTGGTTCGAACGCGCCTGGCGAGCCGAAACGACGACATATTACTCCCCGACGGGCCAACTATTCGACGATCCGGCGGTCTTCTGGCCGGTAACGGGCATGAGGACGAGGCCGCAGACGATCTACCTGCCGACGGCGCCGCGCCAAGAGACGCCCTGAGGACAAACGGGGGCGTTGCAGCCACATGACAGTTTGCTCCAGGAGTTGAAATGCCCCCAGTCAATTGACCATGTTTGGGATTTGGCCCGCTGCGTTATATACTGCGAGTATTACCGGAAGGAGGGGGAGCCATGAGGATTGCGGTGCTTGGAATTGGCAATGTTGGCGGGGCGTTGGGCAAGAAGTGGGCCGCCGCCGGGCACGAGGTTGTGTTCGGCGTGCGCGAACCGGACAGCCCAAAGGTGGGCGTCTTCCTGGAGACGGTCAAGGGGCCGGCGCGGGCCGCCGCGCTGGGCGAGTCCATCGCCTTCGGCGATGTGGTGCTGTTCGCCATACCCGCCGGCGCAACGGCGGAGACGGTCGCGGCGCATGGCGGCATGTTGAACGACAAGATAGTCATTGATGCGACCAATCAGTTTGGCGCGCCGGTGGTGAACTGCATTGACGTGTTGGCTGCCAGGGCTCCCAGGGCGCACATCTACCGTGCGTTCAATTCGCTGGGTTGGGAGAATTTTGTGAAACCGTATTTTGGGCGGATACAGGCTGACCTGTTGTATTGTGGGCCGGATGGCGAGCCTCGTCTGGTCATGGAGACGCTGATTACCGATGTGGGCCTGCGGCCGGTGCGCGTGGGCGACCTGGACAAGGTCAGGCTGGTCGACGCGGTGGGTGAGATTTGGATTGCGCTGGCTTTCGGCCAGAACATGGGCCGACGCCTGGCGTTCAAAGTGCTGACCGAGCCATGAATTGCATCTTGGACGGCACGATGACCCCGGTTGGTGGGCGGAGGGCCGCGGCGGAAGTTGACAACCTGTGCGTGGGATGGTAGACTGAGGCGCGTATCGTGCTGCGACGAACGCTACGAGGAGAAGCCGATCCCATGGAATCTACGCTCCAATTTCTGCTTGCCCTGGCAGTCATCATCGCTGCGGCAAAAGCAGCCGGTTACTTCAGCAGTTGTCTGGGCCAACCCGCCGTGCTGGGCGAGCTGGTGGTGGGCCTGCTGCTCGGCCCCACCCTGCTTGATATGCTGCACTGGTCAATATTCACGTCTCAGGAGGGCCACCTGGGCGAGGTGGTGTATGACATCGCCCAGTTGGGTGTCCTGTTTCTGATGTTCATGGCCGGCTTGGAGGTAGATGTGCAGGCCATGCGCCTGGCCGGCCGGACGGCGTTGCTGTCCGGTGTGTTGGGCGTCCTCGCGCCCATCGTGCTGGGCATGTTGGCGGTCATGCCATTCGGTTTCAGTCCCCAGCAGGGCATTTTCATCGGGTTGATGCTGGCGGCGACCAGCGTGAGCATCTCCGCTCAGACCCTCATGGAGCTGGACGTCTTGCGCAGTCGGGTGGGCATCACGTTGCTGGGCGGCGCGGTGGTGGACGACGTGTTGGTCATCCTGTGTCTCTCGGTTTTCACCGCCCTGGCCGATGGCAGCAGAGGAGGTCCGTTGGCGATTGGCTGGGTGGTGCTGCGGATGGCGTTGTTCGTCGCGGCAGCCGTATGGCTTGGTTTGCGCTATCTTCCCCGCCTTGGACGGCTGGTTGATTACCTGCCGATCAGCGAGGGCCTCATGGCGTTGGCGGTAGTCGTCACTCTGGTCTACGCCTATGCGGCTGAGGCCCTCGGCGGAATGGCGGCCATCACCGGAGCATTCCTGGCCGGGCTGCTGTTCGGCCGCACAACTTTTCGCCAACATTTAGAATCGGGCGTGCATGTCCTGACCTACGCTTTCTTGGTGCCGGTCTTCTTCGTCAGCATTGGCCTGGAGGCCGACATCAAATCGGTTGGGGTGAGCGGCCTGCCCCTGTCGCTGCTCATCATCGTGGTGGCCGTCATCTCCAAAGTGCTTGGATGTGGCGCGGGCGGCTTGCTGGGCGGTCTGTCGGGCAAGGACGCACTGCGGCTGGGGGTCGGTATGACCTCACGGGGCGAGGTCGGCCTGATTGTTGCCAGCGTGGGCCTCAACGCCGGCCTGATCGGCCAGGATGTCTTTGCTGCGGTGGTGTTGATGGTGCTGGTGACCACGTTGCTGACGCCGGTGCTCTTGCGCCTGCTCTATCCGAAAACTGAGTTAGAAGCTCAAGCCCAGGCCAACGCCGTTTGATCGCTTGACGAGCCCGACCATCGGAATCCAGTTTCTTAGCAGTGTTGCGTGCGACGCATGATTCTTTGTTAAGGAGATTGCCTTATGGCGCATTTGGTGGTTTTCATTCTCGAATGTGGTGACGCGTGTCACGACATCCTGGACGAATGGGCGAAGGCTGGCGCGCCGGGAGCGACTATTCTGGAGAGCATCGGCCTGGCCCGTATGCGCCGGGCAATGCGCGACGACCTGCCGCTGGTGCCATCGTTGCGCGACCTGCTGCGCAGCGACGAGATGCACAACCGCACCATTTTCACGGTCATTGACGATGATGAGGTTCTGGAGCGCGTCATCCAGGTGACCCGCGAGATGGTGGACTTCAGCCAGCCCCACTCTGGCCTGCTTTTCGTCGTGCCGATCAGCCGCGTGTACGGCCTGAAGAAGCATTGAGGTTGACAGATATGTCGTCCTGTGCTATAATAGCTTCGAAAAATAATTCTATAGAATATAGGATCGATGCTGTATCTCCGATTCGTTTTGTCCCTTGCGGAGGAAACGAACGATAGGTGTCGCGAGCGATTGCGGCGCCCGCCAGTGCGCAAAGGAGGTGCTCTTGTACCCGCACCAAGCGGTGGGAGCACCTTTGCTTTTTGCGTTTCTAATCCCGAAGTTTTGTGCCTGTGGTTCTGGACTGTTTGAGTAGGCTTGAGGGTGGACTTGTTGAGGTGTAGGAAGGGGGTGGTCTCCAGGACTCGGGGAATTCGAAGCGAGATTCAAATTTCATGGACGCAACAGAGTTGAAATGATTTTTGACAGAGTGGTTTGAACAATGAGGAGGTTACCGAAATGCCATACGGTTACACAGGCAAGATCCTGAGGGTGGATCTCACCACCGGCAAGATTTGGACTGACGAGCACGACGAGTACTGGTATCGCACGTATATGGGCGGCGCGCTCTATGCCGCCTGGTATCTGCTGCATGAGACTCCCCCCGGCGTTGATCCACTGGGGCCGGAGAACATGTTGATCTTTGCCAACAGCCCGATTGTGGGCGCGCCAGCGGCGGGCTTCAACCGCCTGGTGGTGTGCGCGCGTTCGCCGGTCACCGGCGGCTTTGGTGAGTCGCAGACCGGTGGGTTCTGCGGGCCGGAGCTCAAGTTCGCCGGCTTCGACGCCGTGGTCATCACCGGCAAGGCGCCCAAGCCGGTCTATCTGTGGATCCACGACGGACAATGTGAGATTCGGGACGCCGGCCACCTGTGGGGCAAATTGACCGCCGATACAGAAGAGGCCGTCCGTGCCGAACTGGGCGACAAGCAGATCAAGGTCATCGGCATCGGCCCCGGCGGCGAGAAGTTGGTCCGCTTCGCCTGCATCATTGACAGCCGCCGTGAGGCAGCCGGCCGCACGGGCATGGGCGCGGTGATGGGCTCTAAGAACCTGAAATGCCTGGCCATCCGCGGCAAGCTGGGCATCAACATGAAGAACCCCGATTTCGTCAAAGAGCGGGCCAGGTGGTTCGCCGAGAATTTCATGAACAACCCCGACAACTCCAATCTGGCGACGTTTGGCACTGCCGTCTACATCGCCCCACAGAGCGAACGTGGGATGCAGCCCACCAAAAACTTCCGCAAAGGCTCTTTTGAGCAGGTTGACAAGATCTCCGGCGAGACAATGCGCGAAACCATCCTGGTCGACACCGAAGGCTGCTACGCCTGCCCGGTGAGGTGTAAGCGCGTGGTCGAGGTGAAAGAAGGCCCCTTCCGCGCCGAGCCGAAGTACGGCGGCCCCGAATATGAGACCCTGGCCTCCATGGGCAGCTACTGCGAAGTGTCCGATCTGGCGGCTATCGCCGCAGCCAACCAGCTCTGCAACGCTTACAGCGTGGATACCATCGCCTGTGGCAACACCGTTGGCTTCGCGATGGAACTCTATGAGAAGGGCATCCTGACCAAAGAAGATACCGGCGGCGTTGATTTGACCTGGGGCAACGCCGAAGGCATGGTCAAGATGGTCGAGATGATCTGCAAGCGCGAGGGCATTGGCAAGGAACTGGGCGAGGGCGTTGCCCGCTTCGCCAAGAAATGGGACAAAGGCGCGCAGCAATATGCCATCCACGTGAAGGCGGCTGAAATGGCGATGCACGAACCGCGCTACAAAGGCATGTTGGGCATCACCTACGCCGTGTCCGAGCTGGGCGCGGAGCACACCCGCGTCGAACACGACCCCGACTTCGATTTCGTCGCGCCGGAGACCAATGTCGAGCAGGTGAAGTGCCTGGGCCTGTTGGAGCGCCTGCCCAACCCGAGCATTGACTGGAAGAAGATGCGCATGTATTACTACTTGCAGCACCACTTCAGCATGTTGGATGTCTTGGGTGGCTGCCTGCTCACGTTCGCCCCGGTCCGCACCTTCACCATGACCGACCTGGTGTTGATGACCAATGCCATCACCGGTTGGGAGACCAGCCTGTGGGAACTGATGAAGCTCGGCGAACGTCGCTGGAACCTGGTCCGCCTGTACAACATCCGTGAGGGCTTCACCAAAGAAGACGACTGGTTGCCGGAGCGCATGTTCACCGGCCTGGAGAACGGCCCGGAGAAAGGCCGCGCCATTGACCGCAAGGCGTTCCGCGAGGCGCTCGACCTGTATTACGAAATGTGCAACTGGGATGAGAATGCCGTGCCACGTACCGCCAAGCTGGTTGAGCTCGACCTGATGTGGGCCGCCGAGCGCAAGGACGAATGGGTGGCGCAGGGCAAGCTCATGCGCGTCAAAGGCAACCTAGACTGGCTATAGGCCACCTGGAAGAGCCTGAGCCCCTGGCAAACGCCAGGCAAGCCAGGTTGCTTCGGACTTGAGTAGCACCAGCAGACGGCCAACGTCTTGGCATCGAAGGAGGGGTTGGCCGTCTGTATTCTCCGGGTATGTCCGAAATTTCCGGTAACCGCCCTAAATTTGACACTCCCCTCCGAGCGACACTATAATACTTACCGTGAGGAGGGAGAATATGTTAACATACAAAGCAATGTACAAGTACCTGGATGACGGGGTTCACGCTGAGGTGCTGGATTTCCCTGGAACCATCTCTTATGGCCGAGACCTGGACGAAGCCCGTCGCATGTTGTCCAGCGCATTGGTGGACATGGCGGAGACTTGCTTGCTGCGAGGAGAACCATTGCCTCTCCCCGATGCAACCAGGAGCGAGCCCGATGCTGACCTGGAAGAGCCGATCCACTTGTTGTTATCGGCGGCGTCTCGCGTCGCCGTACTGCCGCAGGCCGTTCCATGAGGCTATGAAACGAGGCTATGAAACGCCGCGAACTGCTGCAGCACTTGCGACAGCACGGTTGCGTCTTTGTGCGAGAAAGGGCAGAGCATTCAATTTGGGAGAATCGTACTGAAGCGTGGTACTACAGTTAGACCACCTGTTCAAGAATAGTACCAAATTTTAATGTCCGAAACCCTTGACAAAATCTGGCTTTTGGCGTATAATATAATCAGGAAAGGGAGCTAAAGAACTAAAGCTCGAAGCTCGATTAAGAGATTGTCATTAACACCTTGAAACTGACAGATGGGGCGATGCCTCCGCCGTGAGGTGGGGGATAAGTTTCCGGAGCCGGCGGAAATCTATTGGACGCTGAGTGGGAAGCCACAAACGTTCAGGAGGGAAACCGGTGAGCGAAGGCGCACGGTACTATGAGACCGAGCGGTTTCGGGAGTCAGGGTAGGGGCAGCCCGGGCGAAAGGCCGGGTATGGCAACACTCGAGAGATAAGAGTCAGGTTAGTTAGCCCCTTTCCGTTTTTTTATGCCTGTGATGCAGACAGCACACTCCTCTTCAGCGTAGCCACATACGGCAGGTTACGGTACTTCTGACGGTAGTCCAGGCCATAACCCACCACAAACAGGTCGGGCAGCTCGAAACCCTTGTAGGCGATCTCGAAATCAATCAGGCGACGGCGAGGGCGGTCGAAGAGCACACAGGTCTTCAGCGAGGCGGGCTCGCGAGCTCTCAGGGTTCTCAAGATATAGTTCGAGGTCAAGCCAGTGTCAATTACATCTTCCACGAAAAGCACATGTCGCCCTTCAATGTGCTCGTCCAGGTCTTTGGTCAGACGGACCACGCCGCGCGTCTCGCTGGTGGGGCCATACCGCGAAATTGCCATGAAATCATACGCCATCGGAATGGCAACCGCGCGCATCAGGTCGGCCATGAAGAAAACCACGCCGCGCAGCACACCCACCATGACCAGGTCTTTGCCATAATAATCTTGGGAAATTCGTTCGCCCAATTCGGCAATCCGCGCCTGGATTTGCTCCTGCGAAATAATGATCTGGTCAATGTCGGCCTGCATGTCGTGGCCGGGCGACCGTTCATTGTTCGCGCTTGTCGCCATGTTCCTCCTTCTCCTTCTCGGCTTCGATGGCGGCCTGGCCGACCAGCTCTTCTTCTTCGCTTTCCAGGCCGTATTTGAACAACAGATTGGAAAAGTCGCGCCGATTGACCAGCTTGACCCGGACGTTGGGATACAGTTCTTGCAAGCGGCGCAGCTTGCGGTTCTTACGATTCATCAGCGCGGACCGCAGCGTGGTCAGTTCGATATAGAGGTCCTGATCAGGCAGATAGAAGTCAGGCGCGAAAGCCTCTTTCACACGCCCATCTTCATCCCATTCAAGGGCGAATGTCCTCGGCTCATATTCCCAGGGTATCTGGTAGAAGTCCAGGATGCGTGCAAACTCTCGCTCGCTTGGATGGGAGAATTCTGCTGGTTTGCGGCCGGTGGACGACGGCTTCTCTTCGGGCGTATCGGCATCCGGCGGCAACTGGTTCATGGGCGGCATGAAACTCCGTGCAACAGGGCCAGGATACAGTTGACGACAGACTCTGGGTCGAGCTTGGCCGTGTTGACCACCAGGTCGTACAGGGCGGGGTCGAGCCAATTGACCCCATAGTGTTTCTTCAGATATTCCGCCCGACGTTTGTCGCAGGCCAGCAGTCGCTCCATGGCAGCAGATTCCGGGATGGCTTCCTGGGCCATGAGGCGGGCCAGCCGTACCTCGAAGGGCGCGACGACCTGGACGTGCAACGCGCGCGGATGGTCAGCCAACACCTTCTGGGCAGCGCAGCCGACGATGACCACCTCACCTTTGTCAGCCAGCTCGCGGATGATGCTTTCGACCTGATTCAGGTAGGCGCGATGTTCTTCGGGCGAGGGGCTGATGCCCAGAAACCCCAGCTCGTCAATGTGAGCCAGGGCCACTTCAGGCACGCCAGCTTCGCGCGCTGCACGATTGATGAGGGCATGGTCCATATAAGCCCACTTCAGCGATTGAGCAACCGCCGTGGCGATGCGGTCGCCCTCTGAACCAAGCTGCCTGGAGAAGGTCAAGACGTTCATGCCGTCGCCTATCCGAGACACGACTCCACAAACTGGGTGATGTCTACGACCCGCAGGCGGGCTTTGCTGGCTTTGGCGGCTTTTTGCAGGGTGCGCACGCACTGTGGGCAGGCCGACACGAGATAACCTGCGCCGGTCTCGACTGCCTGGGCGATGCGTCGGCCCGAGACTTCCTCCAACACGCTCGGATCGAACGTCTCAATGTCACCACCGCCGCCGCAGCACAGGGCGTGCTCGCGGTTTTGCACCATTTCCACAAGCTCACAGTCGGCGATAGCCGACAGAACCCGCCGCGGCGCGTCGTAGAGGCCGCCCTTGCGGCCCAGGTCGCATGGGTCATGGTAGGTGACCACCGTGCCTGCGCGCGGCGCGTTGAGCTTCAGCCGGCCCTCGGCCACGAGCTGTTCCAGCACTTCTACGGCATGGACCACCTCGAAGCCCAATTCCTCTTCGGCGATCTCCGGATAGACGTGCTTCCACATGTGGTAACACGATGGGCAGGTGGCGACGACGCGCGGCGTCCCCAGCGCGCGCATCTGTTCGATGTTGTGCCGCACGAGCGGTTTGGCCTGCTCCAATTGGCCGCCCATCATCTGAGGGAAGCCACAACACCATTCATCGGGGCCAAGCGTGGTGAACCGAACGCCCGCTTTCTCCAGCACCGCCGTGAACGCCTGCGGGATCGGATAAGTCATGGGGAACATGGCGGAAACACAGCCGACAAAATAGGCCATCTCTGCCGTACGGTCCTGCACCAGACTGGCCGGTTTCTGTTCCAGGTTCTCGGTCCAGGCGAGACGGTTGGCGTTGTCCTCGCCGGAGACGTTGTGGTACGACTCGATGCGCGCGCCCATCATGCCCAGCGCGCGCAGGCCGGTGTGCAGGGCCTGGTCGTCGCCCAATAGCTTCTCCCCATGGGCGCGGTAGCGCTCCTGCATGACTTTCTGGCGCATGGCTTCGACCAGCCGCCGCACCGACACGCCGTGGGGGCAATGTTGGGTGCAACTGTCGCAGCCCAGGCATCGCCACAGGCTGGCGTCGGTCGCCAGTAAGTCGTCCAAGCCAAACTGAGCGGCGCGCATCATCTGCGCCGGCCGGAAACGCATCGCCAGCGCGGTGGGGCAGCCCAACGAACACCGCTCGCACTGATAACAGAGGTAGACATTTTCGCCACACATTTGGCGGACGAACGTCGACAGGTCTGTGTTCAACGTTGATTCCATTGCCGCTCCTTCCTCACCGCATCTTGGGGCATAGCCATTGCAGGCAACATGCCTGACTTTGCTCAATGGCGGGCCGCCTTTTTGTGTTTCCACCGATGACGGCAGCTATTGTATCACAGCCGGGCCGATGACGCAAACGAAGCTGTCAACGGGTGCATCCAGGATTTTAGGCGAGCCGTAGGGCAGGTTTCCAAACCTGCCGCCGTAGTCGGGTATGGAAACCCGACCTACGGCTGAGCCGAAGGCGAAGCATGACAAGAGGGGGCGGCGTTTCTTCCCCCCCACGAGCAGCCTACCCACGCGCTGTGAGGAAGCTCAGAGCGAGAACTCGGCCACCAGGAAAGTATGGTCAGAAGGCCGCTCGGCCTTCCGCGGCTCGACGTCAATCCAGCTATCGAGTGACTTTTGGGCCAGTGGTTGGGTGGCCCAGATGTGGTCAACACGCCAGCCGAGGCCACGTTCCATCGCCCCGCGCACACGGTAATCCCAGAAGGTGTATTGGCCTGCTTCGTTTGGGTGATGCTTGCGGAAGACGTCCACAAACCCCCATTGCCGGACACGCTCCAGAGCGGCGCGCGCCGCCGGGTGAAAATCAACGTGATTGGTCAGTCGCCTGGGGTCATGGACATCAATTTCTTCCGTTGCGACGTTGAAGTCGCCGATCCACAGCAATGGCTCGTGCGGCGAATGGTGTCGCTCGAACCAGTCGCGCAGACGAGCCAGCCACTCCAGTTTGTATTGGAACTGCTCGGATTCGACCGATTGGCCCTGAGGGACATAGGTGTTGACGATGGGAATGCCGCGGATCACCGCGCTGATCAGGCGTGCCTCATCGGCCGGGCGGCCGTCGTCGAGGCCGTAGACGATGTCCTGCGCCGGTTCACGGCTGATGAGCGCCACGCCCGCATGAGATTTCTGCCCCCGGAAAGCGACCGCATAGCCCAGCTCCTGAATCGGTTCGACGGGAAAGTCGGCGTCTGTCACTTTGGTCTCCTGCAGGCCCAGCACATCCGGCTGATTCCTGGCGAGCCAGTCGAGCAACACGGGCAGCCGCGCCCGGATGGATGCGCAGTTAAACGTAGCGACCCTGAACGCTGATTTCGACATGGAGCGACCTCCTTCACCGCTTACGTCGGGCCAATTATATGCCCGATTCGCCCGTCGGCCAAATGAAGGGCAGGGGCACAAGCATGGTTGAAACCTCATGACCCAAACAAAAAATCCGGCCGATAGACGGCGAGTCCATCAGTCGGATTGGGTGCTTTCACTGGGGGACAGGGATTCGAACCCCGACTTACTGATCCAGAGTCAGCTGTCCTACCATTAGACGATCCCCCATCAGCTTGACAGTGCCATTGTAGCACAGGTCGCTGTTTTTTGCAAATCCCTGGCGAAGGCCCGCAAATCAAGCGGCTTTCCGTAGCCGCCAGAAGCGCGGCAGGCATGGAAACCTGCCCCACGGTGCGATTAACCGGCCATCTGAAATACACCCTGGCGAAGGCCCGCAGACCAAGTAGGGCGGCTTTCCATAGCCGCCAGACGCGCGGCAGGCATGGAAACCTGCCCTACGGTGTGATTAACCCGCCATCTGAAATAGACCCTGGCGAAGGCTCTGTGACCTTCGCCAGGGAGAACGCCAGGTTCGTTCACGGGCCGGGCGCCATTGCCGTCAGAACAATCCCGGGATTGACCGTCACAATCAGGCCAGGCAACAGAATGGGCGAAGTCGGCGTGGGGGCCAGCGCTGTCAATATGCCTGGGGCGAGCGTGATGAACGGGCCAGGCGCCATGGAAGTCAGAACGCCGGGCGGTATGAGCGGCAACGATGTCACCTGGATGGTCAGGTCCTTCGAATTGTTGCCCTCGTTGCTTTCAGTGACATTGTTCAGGTAGTCCACACGCACCTGCGTGTTGTAGTCGCCGGCCTCGCTGTACGTGTAGCTCCAGTTGATCCACTTGTCCTCGCCGGGCGCCAGGTTGATGGTATCGGCGACGATGATCCAGGTCGCGCCCAATGGCCGCCAGGCGACGGCCAGGTTGACCGCCTGGGTCGCGCCCTCGTTCTTGATGCGCGCCTTCAGGTTGATTGGGTTGCCCTTCAATTGCGATGGCGGGTCCGCTTCCAGGTCTTTGACCACCAGGTCGGGCTTGTCGGCCGGACACACGCCGACGACGTTGACCGTCACGCTGCGGAAGATGTGTTCGCCGCCGGTGGTCACCGCTTCCAGGTTGTAGGTGGTGTTGGTGCACGGACAGACCGACTTCTCTTTATAGCCGCCGACGATGGCTTCGCCGTCCAGCCAGCCGGCCGCCACGTTCTGGATCAGGGCGCGCACCGTGGTACAGTTGCCGGCGGTGACGAGCAGGCTATCGGCCGTCAACTGCACGACCGGGCCCGGCGGCGGAGGCGACGTCGGCGTGACAGTTGGCGTGGCCGTGCTGGGCGGCGGCACCTGAATCAGCACGGTGAGGCTCTGGCCGAACAGCTCGCCAGTGTTGCTCACCATGCGCCAGATGCCTTTGTAGATGCCGGGCGCAGGCGGGGCGTACATCGTCACGGTCACATCGGCGACGCCGCCGGGCGCCGTCGGTACGACGGCCTGGCTGTCCGGCGCGCCCATCTTGTCGCCGGAGACGAACCGGAGCTGGTACCCGACCTGCCACGGACAGGTGCCGCTGTTGCGAATACGCCAGGTCTTGTCTATCCTCGCGCCAGGCGCGAACACGGAGTTGTCAGGCACAGTCACATCGGCGACGAACGCGCTGTTGTTGACACAGGTGGGCGCAGCAGTAGTTGCCATAACGACCGCTGGCGTCGTCGGAGTAGCTTCAGTCGCCGGTGTCACCGTGCCCGCCGGCGCGGCGCCGACGACGTTGATGACGACGCTGAACGGCTCGCTCATCTTGCCGTCCACGTTGAAGGCCCGCAGGGAAAGCGTGTGCAGCCCGCCAGACTGAGGCGTCCAGGTTTGCTGAACGAGCATCTCCTTCTGACCCTCTGGCGAACCGCTGGGGATCATCGCTTCGAGCGCATTATTGACCCAGAATTCGACCCGCGCGACGCCTTTCGGGTCCTTGACCGAGGCGAGGATGGTCAAGGGTTGGCCGACCTGCACCTGCGAACCGGCGAGCGGCTGTTGAATGCTGACTTTGGGGCCGGCCTGAGATGGGAGTACCAGCAGGAGCAACACACCGGCGATCACGACCAGGCCGAGTACAGCGGCCAGGCCGAGACCCACCCAGAGCGCAGTGTTGCTCTTCCGCCGGGCTGGCGGTATCGGGATGGTGCCGACGCCCATGCTGGTGGGGCCCGCAGCAATGCCAGCAGGCGGCGGGCTGGGGCGCATGTACGTCTCGCCATGCGAGGTCATGCCGGTCGTGCCTTTGAAGGTCAGGATGACATCGCCCAGCCCGATGACATCGCCATCGCGCAGGGGACATGGCCCGGTCAGCCGCACGCCGTTGACGGTGGTGCCGTTCGCGCTGCCCAGGTCGCGGATGACGAACTGGTTGTTCTCCCAGGTGATGGTGGCGTGGTTGCGCGAGACTTGCTGGTCCTGGATCGCTATATCATTGTCGGGCAGACGGCCAATGGTGACAGAGTCTTTGTTGACCGTGAATCTCTGCCCTGCGGAGGGGCCCTGCCTCATCGTCAGGGTAACGGAACGGGGCGGTTGGTTGCCTGTAACCGTTTCACTACTGTTCTGACTCATTTCACACCTCCTCAATGGGCGCCTGTCCGGAGGTTCAGTCGTCAGGGCGGCGACCTATACAGCCAAAGTCGGCCCTGTCGCCTGGCTTCGGACAGGCTACTAAGAAACTACCAAGCCACTGCGAGCGAAGCGAAGCAATCTCCAGGTTGGCGGCTGTAGCATAGGGCCTCGTGCCCGTTACGCCCACAAGGGGCTATGCTACGCGGTCTTCTCGCGCAATGACACCCGGCGGCTGTTTCTCCCCCCGTAAGCGGCGCGCCCGCGCGCCGTGGGGGATCTCAGAATGATCAGAGGGTATGAAGAACAGCGTCATGGTTCGGATACCTCGATTGTTAACGTTCGAGTATTGTTCCCCTCGTTCGCTTCGTCTAGCTCGTTGGTATAGTCCACTTTGGCGAAGGACTCGAATTCACCCGCTTCGGGGTAGGCATATTCAACGAATGGTTTCCAATCCTTGCTCTCGCCGGGAGCGAGTTCATCAACTCGTTTGGTGAAGACGGTCTCGGAGCCTTCTCCTTTCGGCAGCCAGGCCACAACGAAGTCCCTGGCCGGTTCACTGCCCACGTTCTTGATCTTTATGCGTATCTGGATAGTTTCTCCTTTTTTCGCTTTGGGTTCCCTGTCCATCACCTGGAACTCGCGGATCTCCAAGTCTGGTTTGGGCACAATGCAGGTGCCCTCTACCTGAACGGTGGTATCCCTTTCTTCTCGTTTGCCGCCCGGCAAATCCACGGTCAGGACGTATCTGGTGTTTTCACACGGGCAGACCCGCTTCTCCCTGTAGCCACCGGCTATCGGCTCGCCGTCCAGCCAGGCTGCCTTGACGCCTTCCACCTGGGCGCGGACGGTAGTGCACTCGCCTGCATTGACACGGTCTGGGTCGGCCCAGATGACGATGACCGGCCCCGGCAGCGGCGTGAAAGTCGGCGTGGCGACTGGCGTAGGCGTATCGGGCGACGGGATCTGGATGACGATGGTGAAACGTCCCCCGAATGGCTGGCCGCTGGGATCAACCATACGCCAGACGCCGGTGTGCACGCCGTAGCTACGGGGCGCGTACATGGTCACGGTCACGTCTGTTGTCCCGCCCGGTGCAGTGGGCACGACCGGCTGACTGTCCGGCGCGCCCATTTTGTTGCCGGACGAGAAAACCAGCCGATAGCCTGGCCCCCACGGGCAGGTGCCGCTGTTGCGGATGCGCCAGGTTTTGTCTATCCGCGCGCCAGGCTGAAAGATCGTATTGTCGGGGACAGTGACGTCGGCGACAAAGGCGGCATCGTTGGTACACGATTGCGGCGTGAACGTGGGCGTCAGCAGGACGATGGGCGTGTTCGTCGGCGGCGGGGTCGCCAGCGCCAGGAACGCGGCTGTCGGAGTGGGCGACGGCTGTTGCGACGGCGCCGGCTGTACGCGGGGAATATCCACGACGCCCACTGTGATGTTGGCCGGTTCGCTGACGTTGCCTGCGACGTTGTAGGCCTTGAGCGAGATGTTATGAAGGCCGCCGCTGGTTGGCGTCCACGGATACTGCACCGGCAATACAGGTTGCCCGGCCGGGCTGTTGCTGGTAATATTCGCGCTCAACACGCCGTTGATCCAAACCTCGACTCGGCTGACGCCCTTGCGGTCCGAGGCAGATGCCAGAATGAGCACCGGCTCGCCGACTCTGGCCTGAGAGCCATTCAGCGGTTGTTGGACGGCCAGTTCCGGAACGGATGGCGTCTGGCTGAAAACCAGCAGTACGATGACCACCGTGAAGATGAGAGCCAAGAAGATGGCGAGGCTGACCCCGATCAGAATGGGCCACAGGATTCCGACACTGCCGTTGTCGCGGCGCTTGCCGACGGGGGTGGAATCCATCCCGATTGTGCTCGCCGGCTGGGCCGCCCTTACTTGCCTGGACGACCAGGTCGGATCATTCCTCGGGGCGGCTGTGCGATAGGGGACTCTGCTGGCCCCCCTGCTTTCCGAATCTATCCCTGCACCGGGTCCCTGGAAGGTCAACAGGATCTCGCCGAGGCCGATGACATCGCCGTCTCGTAAGGGGCAGGGCGCGGAAATGAGCACGCCGTTTACTGTGGTACCGTTGGCACTGCCCAGGTCTCGGATGAAAAATTGCTCATTCTCCCACGTAATTGTAGCATGGTGGCGAGAGACCTGCTGGTCGGGTATGGAGACATCGTTGGCTGGCAGCCTGCCAATGGTGATATTCCCCTTTCGGATAATGAACCGCTGGCCTGGCTTGGGCCCTTGTCGCATGGTGAGGACAGCGTAAGGGGAAGGGTCGCCGACAGATGCGCGACTGCCCCAGCCACTATTCTCGCCGTTTCTCATGACTCATCACCTCCAAAGCGGGATGAAGGGTGTGCGATGTGTTTCTATGGACATTGTAACAAATAAACTGCCGCATGTCAAAGATTTTGCATATTGTAAAATTTGAATACCAGAGGAAGTGAGGTTATAGTAATAGGTGTGTGCGACGCCGTTGACCGCGGCCAGTTGTGGGAGGTGGCCCGATGCTAGTAACCCGTGAGATCTTTGAGGCAGCCGAGTCGGAACGCTTGGCGCCCTATGCGATGTCCAGCCGTCAATCCAGAGGGAGACGCTATCCGGAAGAAGAAGCACCTTATCGTTCCATTTTTGCCCGCGACCGAGACCGAATCATCCATACCACAGCGTTTCGCCGATTGGAATACAAGACCCAGGTGTTCGTAAACTCAGAAGGAGATCATTACCGTACTCGCTTAACCCATACTTTGGAGGTGGCGCAAATCGGGCGGAGCATCGCCCGGGCGCTGGGAGCAAATGAAGACCTGGTCGAGGCCATTGCGCTGGCCCATGACCTGGGCCATACCCCCTTCGGCCATGCTGGGGAACAGGTGCTGCACGAACTGATGGCCGGGCACGGCGGCTTCGATCACAATCGCCAGGGATTGCGGATTGTGGACGAACTGGAACGGCGCTATCCCCACTTCCCAGGCTTGAACCTGACCTGGGAGGTGCGAGAGGGTATCATCAAGCATGAGACCGATTACGACCGGTGCATTGCCGATGGCTTTGAGCCCGAGCTGAAGGGGACAATCGAGGCGCAGGTCGTGAATGTGGCCGACGAAATCGCCTACAACAGCCATGACCTGGACGATGGCCTGCGAGCTGGCATCCTCTCGCCCGCTGCGCTCAAGGGCATTGACTTGTGGGACGAGGCGACAGACGATGTCGGCTTTCGGGCGGATGGGCCGCTGACCGACCAGGCGCGCTATGGCATCGTGCGTTATCTGATCCGCCGCGAAGTGGAAGACGTGATCCAGGAGACCGACCTGCGCCTGACCGCCGGGAAAATTGACTCTGTGGATAAAGTGAGAAGGTCAGGCCACAATCTCGTACAGTTCTCGGCGGAGATGAGGGAAAAGAACCGACACTTGAAGGCCTGCTTGCTCAATAACTTCTACCTGGACTATCGCCTGGTGCGCAGGACGATGAAGGCCCAGTACGTGCTGCGCCGTTTGTTTGAGTCCTACTGTAAGGAACCCAAACAACTGCCGACGGACGTACAGGATGCCATAGAGACGCGAGGGCTGCATCGAGCTGTCTGCGACTATATCGCCGGTATGACCGACCGCTATGCGGCCCAAGAATACAACAAGCTGTTCGATGTGGCCGAATGGATGTAGTAGTAGGCGCGATAGCACGCCCCTCCACCATTCTGAGCTCCCCCACGGCGCGTGGGCGCGCCGCTCTTTGGGGGAAGAAACAGCACTGGGTGTCATTGCTTCGTCGGCCCGTAGGGCGACGAGGCAATGTAGCGTAGCCCCTTGTGGGCGTGACGGGCACAAGGCACGGGCACGAGGCCCTATGCTACGGCCGCCAACCCGGAGATTGCTTCGCTTCGCTCGCAATGACCGGAGGGGGACGCCCCCAATGAGCGGCGTGTCCCATCGGGCAGGCCGACGATGCGCGGGCGGTCCACAGGTTGACAGGTCAGGCCGAAAGCCCGGCTTGCTGCTCTCTCACAATCAGTTCTACGGTGAGATTCTCAAAGTAGCTGTTAGGTCGCTCGTCTTCCTTGCCGTACTCACAGCCTATAACCCGCGCTTCCATGGCGAGCGCATCTGTCTTCAGGCCAAAGGTCTGGCCTGTCGCAGCCAATAGGACCTCGCCCTTGGCGGCCATCTTGCTTCGTAAGTCAGGGTCATTGAAAGCGAATTCGCTCGTCAGGACTTTGGTGATGGTGCGAATGTCGCTTTTATCGAAAAGCCATACTTCAAGGGCGGTTACTTTGCTTGGCACGCCACCCTCCTCCAGACTTTCCGAGATGCCGACCCCGCATTCGCCGAGGAAGTCGCCTGCTGCCGTTTCGATGCTGAACGATTCATCATAATGGTCATCGCCAAAGGTGTATTTCGTGACGAAATGGCCCAATGCCGTTTCGTCCCTTTTTATCTCAGGGGCCAACTTCCCCCCTGTCACCGATTTGGGAACGGCCGGCTTCGACTTTCTTCGGCGCAAGTCAATGATAAACAGAACCGCAGCGATGACAATCAGAATGACGATCAGGCCGATACATATCTGCACGATGCTCATGATTGAGAAACCGGCCGCTCGTGGCAAAGCCTCTGGCGGTTTGGACGGCGCAGAGGGCGGAACTTCCGCAGGCAGAGCTACCGTTGGCGCCGCGGCGGGTGAAGCCATGCTCAACGCACTCGCCAGGTCCTCAACGCGCTGGGCCTGCTCAATCTGCCCTTGGTTCCTCAGCTTGGTTGAAAGGTTCGCGATCAGCACCGCCAGCTCACTGTCGTTCCAGCCCTTAAGCCGGTCTTTGGCCTCCAGCGCGTTGCCAGTCAGTCGGTAGGAATCGGCCAGCATGGAGAGGTACTGTTCTTTCTCAGGCAAGCTGAGCTCATAACTGTGCGATTCGCCGGTATACTGCACCGGCCAGATCACATAACCCATAACCCACCAGCCGAAGAGACAGCCGACCACTGAAAAAACGACCAGGAACAAGATTGGTTTGCTTTTAATCACATCTCGTAGGATATCGAGCGGTTTCATCTCTTCTTCACCTCAATTCTTGAACGGCCTGGTTAAAATCAGTACCAACGGTAAACCCATCAACACTATTTTAGCACAGATTTCATCAATGTGCAAGTACTCAATTGACTTAAAATTGACCTTCTGAGATAAATGGTGAGGCCGCCCATATATCCTGCTTGACAGAAGGCGAACCGCATGGTATCCTTCTTTACCAGTGGTAGTCCTTTTTCCGTCGGCCACGTTCGCGAGAGGATGTGAGAGTGAACGAAGAGTCGTTGGAGATGAACGGCGACAGTCTCTGGCCAGCGGGCCATGTCCTTTGTAGCCGGTATGTGATAGACCGTGTCATGATGCGTCGGCCCTTGCTGGTGAGCTATCGGGCCTTCGACCTGGCGCGTTCAAAGCCGGTGGTCCTGCAGGCTCTGGACGAGACCCTCGTTCGCGATCCGGCCCTGATGCCGCGCTTGCGTGAGGAAGCGAGCCGGGCCCAAAAGTTGGCTCACGACCATGTCGTCGCCTTCCATGGACTGGAGGAAGACGGGCCGCACGTGTTCGCCGTGCGAGATTATGTGGACGGCCTGGTTCTGGCCGAGTATCTGGCGGAAACCAATCGACCGCTGGTTTTCTATGAGGCGCTGCAAATCATCGAACAGGCTGGCCGCGCTTTACATTATGCCCACAGTGCCGGAATTCTGCACCGGGCCCTCAACTTGCAGAGCATTGTGTTAAGTTGTGATGGGCAGGTATTGGTGCGCGGCCTGGCGCTGCCCAGCCTCATCGGCATTTCTGGCGAAAGCGACTTCGACCCGCATTACCTGTCGCCGGAGCAATGTCTCGGGCGGAAGATCGATCACCGCGCTGACCTCTACTCGCTGGCTGCCATCGCGTATCGGCTGTATGTCGGACGGCCCCCTTTCCTCAGCAATGAAGCGGACGGAGATGCCGCAGCGGGGTGGAAGAGAATCTGCTGGCAGCATGTCCATTCCCCCCCGCCGTTCGCCAGCACGGTGAACCGTGATGTACCTAAAGAAATTAGCTGGGTCTTGAGCAAAGCCCTGGCCAAGCGTCCGGAGGAGAGATTCCGCTCTACCGCTGAGTTCACCGCAGTCATGAAACGTGCCTGGCGAGAAGCGGGTTTGGACCCGGAGGCGATGTGCGTTGAGCCGCCCTCATGGATCAGAGAGCCCGAGTTCATTTCCCCACCCAAACCACTCCGGGTTCGCCCGACGGCGCAGACGATGGGCCGTCAGCCGATACCCACTGTGAAGGCAACATCGCCGCAGCAAAAGGTCTCTCTTTTCTGGCTGGGCGGGCTGGCGTTGGTTGTTTTGGCGGTATGGACCGTCCTGCTGGCTGTCTTGCTTGACAACAATGCGCGCGAGCAGGCCAGCATGGTGTTCGGCCAAAGGCCGCCCGTAGACGCCGGTGTCACCGGCTTCTACGAACTGCCTACCTGGACGCCGCCCATCATTCCGACGCCGACCGGCACGCGCGTCAGCCTGGGCGTCAACGTGGCCGAGTTTGCAGCCCCGCCGGCGGCTGTCCCCGCTGGCCTGCCGTTCAACGGGTTGCGGCCTCTTTCGGGTGAGTTCAACTGGGCTGGTTATGTGAGCAGCGTCAAATGGCGCGCATACACTGAGCCGCGCTTTGGCTACGCACTGGTGTATCCCGACGGCTGGGAAATTGAGCCCGGACAGAATGTGTTGCGGCTGTACATGCCGGAACGCGACGTGGGCGTGGCGATTTGTGCTTGTGGGACGCGCGTGGCCGACGCCAGCCAGTGGGCCGCGCGGGTGCTCGACATTTTGCGCAACGACTTTCCAGGTCTGCAACAATTGGAACAGCGCGTTTATCAGCCCGGCTGGCTGGCGACCGCCGCCCGCGCGCCGCAGGAGGGCGATGACGAAATCCAGATCGCCATACTGAGCTCCGGGCAGGCCCAGCGCGGTTATGCGGTTGTCTTCGTGGCCTGGGCTTCGGATTGGCAAGGAGTGAAGCCGATATTTGACCAGATGGCGCAAAACGCGCGTTTCCCATAGGTTGGACGGAGGTGTGCGACATGGTGCGGTTTCAGGTGATTCGGCTGGCAATCAGGCGTATAGGGCGAGCGGTCCTGTGGTTTGGGGTGGCCCTTCTCCTCGGCAGTGGTTTGCTGCCGGCCACCCAGGCAGGGGCCGACTGTGGCTGGCGCGCGGCTAACAGATGGCCAGGCTACAACGTTATAGCCCAAGAGGAGCCGACTGCCGAGCCGGCGACCGACACGCCAGTGCCAACCGACACGCCAGTGCCGACCGACACGCCGGTGCCGACCGATACACCAGCCCCCACCAATACACCGCTTCCGACCGACACGCCAGTTCCCACCAATACGCCAGCCCCAACCCATACGCCTACTGCGACCGTGCCGCCAACGCCGACGAATACGCCACGGCCGACCAGGACGCCGACTCCGACCAAAACGCCGACGCGCCCGCCCCTGCCCATCATCGCGCGGTTTGTGGCCGACAGGTATACAGTGCGGCAGGGAGAGGCGGTCGTTTTGGAGTGGGAGGTGAAAGGGCCGACGACGTTGGTGGAAATTATCCCCGGCTGGGAAGGCGGCGTGCCTAATGTCGGTTCGGTGACGGCTTATCCGATGACCAGTCTGTCATATCGGCTACATGCGTGCAACCAGGACCGCTGTACGGATCAGTCTGTCTTGATCCAGGTTGGCCCAGCGTTGCCCACCGCGCCTCCCGCGCCAACAGAAACGCCGACCAACACCCCCTCTCCCACGCCGCGGCCGTTGCGGGCCCGACAGCTCATTGACCGCCTGGCGGCGGGCTGGCCGGCCGTCTGTCCACCGTGAGGGTTGCGCCATGGTGGTCTGACGCGCTGGGGCTCTGCTTCTCACATGATAGGGCCCTTGTCACACAGCCCAGCGTATCAAATCGGGATCGAAGATGTAGTCCATCTCCGGCCGGTGCGGAGTCACGCGCAGGGTGTAGCCCTGCAGGCCACTTTTCGAATAGGTAATCGTCCCCTCGAATTCATGTCGCCCGTCGTCCAACGTGCGCGCAAATGTCATGGGCAGGTAGGTCCCATTTTGAATTTGCCCGTCGCTGTCCACGTCTCCCAGATAGATTTCAACCCGCACATCGTCGGGCGACAGTTCGCCCAGGTAGACCTGGGCGCGGATGAGGTCGCTTTGTCCCGTTTTCGTTTCGGCTGGCGCCGAAACAGATGTCTCGGCAAAGGCCACCGCTCCCCAATTGGCTCTTACCTTTCTCTTCCAGGCTGCCAGTTCTCGCGCCAGCTTGCCCTCGTCGGCCATCAACTCGTCATAACGCTCCAGGCCGGGGATGTAAAAACGTTCGGTGTATTCCTGCACCATGCGCGCGGTGTTAAAAGTTGGGCAAACCGTTGACATCGAGGCCTTGATTTTGGCGATCCACTTTCTGGGCAAACCGGTGTGATTGCGGTCGTAGAAGAGAGGGATGATCTCCTTTTCCAGCAAATCGTACAGGGCGTTGGCCTCCACGCTGTCCTGATAATCCCGGTCATCGGCGGTGTCGCCGTTGCCGATGGCCCAGCCGATTTCCGGGCTATAGGCTTCGTCCCACCAGCCGTCAAGCGTGCTGCAATTGACCACGCCGTTGATGGCCGCTTTCATGCCGCTGGTGCCGCTGGCCTCGCGGGGTCGGCGCGGGGTGTTCAGCCACAGGTCGCAGCCCTGCACCATGTAGCGTGCCAGGCTCATGTCGTAGTTTTCCAGAAAGACGATGTGACTGCGGAAAGGCTCTTTCTGGGCCTGATAGACGATCTGACGGATAAGCTGTTTGCCGGCGTCGTCGCGCGGGTGGGCCTTGCCAGCGAAGATGAATTGCACAGGCCGCTGCGGGTCTGATACAATGCGGGCCAGTCGTTCGATGTCGTGGAACAATAGATTGGCCCGCTTGTAGGTGGCAAAGCGGCGGGCAAAGCCTATCGTCAAGGCAGCCGGATTGAGAACGGCATCGGCCTGGGCGAGGTCTGCCGCCGGCGCTCCACGCTGGCGCAGTTGCCTGGTCAGCCGCTGACGGGCAATCGCCACCAGACGTTCGCGGCGACGTTCATGCGTGCGCCAGATTTCTTCGTCTGAAATGCTGTTCACGGCCTCCCATTTCTTCTGGTGGAGGGCAAATTCGCCCCAGTTCGGGCCGAGGTAGCGGGACAGCAGGTCGCCCATGTCTTGGGATATCCAGGTCTGCAAATGGACGCCATTGGTGATGGAAGTGATCGGGACGTCGTTCTCGGGCAGTTTGGGCCAGATGTTGCGCCACATTTTCTTGGAGACCTGAGCATGAAGTTTGCTGACCCCATTGATGATGGACGACAGGCGCATGGCCAGGACCGCCATGCAGAACATCTCGTTTCGGTCGTCAGGGTTTTCGCGCCCCAGCGCCAGGAACTCATCTCGCGAGAGCTTGAGCTGGCCATAATAGTCGGAGAAATAGCGGTCCATCAGGTCAACCGGAAAGCGGTCAATGCCGGCCGGCACGGTGGTGTGGGTGGTGAAGACGTTGCTGGCAACGGTGGCTTCCCGGCTCTCATCGAAGCTCATGTTGTACTTTTGCATGTGCATACGGATGCGCTCGAGCGCCAGGAAGGCGGAATGGCCTTCGTTCATGTGGCAGACGGCGGGCTGGATGCCGAGCGCGTCGAGTGCGCGCAGGCCGCCGATGCCCAACAAGATCTCCTGGCGGATGCGCATATCCAGGTCGCCGCCGTACAGCTCGTCGGATAAGTTCCTGTCTTCCGGCGAGTTGGCCGGAATGTTCGTATCGAGCATGTAGAGTGGCACGCGGCCAACCTGCGCGCGCCAGACCTGGGCCCGGACGGAGCGGCCAGGGTAATGGACGTCAATGGTCAGCGGCGAACCGTCGCTGTTGCGCTCCAGGTAGAGCGGCAGATTGTAGAAGTCGTTGATCGGGTAATCTTCTTTTTGCCAGCCGTCGGCGGTCAGGTATTGGCGGAAGTACCCTTCCTGGTAGAGCAAACCTACGCCCGCCAGAGGAATGGACAGGTCGCTGGCCGATTTCAGGTGGTCGCCGGACAGGATGCCCAGCCCGCCGGAGTAGATGGGCATGCATTCGGTCAGGCCAAACTCAGCCGAAAAGTAGGCGATGCTGGGCCGGTCATAGGTCCCGTGTGTCTGGGTATACCAGCTCAGCTTCCTGGACATGTATTCGTCGAACCGTGCACAGGCGCGGTCAAATTGGGCCAGGAATCCGTCGTTGCTCGCCGCATCTTCCAGCAGCTTCTGGTCAATAATTCCCAGCAGCTTGACCGGGTTGTGTTCCGTCTCCTCCCACAGCTCACGGGAGAGGCGTCGGAAAAGGTCTCGGGTTTCAAAATCCCATGACCACCGCAGATTGTAAGCCAGCTCTCGTAACCGTTCGATGCGTTTGGGCAGTGAGGGAACCACGGTAAAGGTTTGGATGGGTCTGATCATGTCGCCTCCATTTGCGATTTTGGACGCTTATTGCTATAACAGTTGCTTGGATTAGAAGCTCCTGTCAGCATATCATTATACCACGCTCTGATTGGAGGGGCAATACGACGATAAATCACAGGTGCGTCCAGAATTTTAATGGTGAACCATGCGTGGTCTAATCGAACGATTGGGTCGGCTGCTCATTCGGCTGCTTTTCCGCCTGCAAATTGAGGGTCTGGAACGCTTTCCGCTACAGGGTCCCGTCATCATGATGGTGAACCACATCAATTTTACCGACGTGTCGGTTTTAAGCGTGATGATGCCACGCGAGCCGGTTGGCCTGGCCAAACAAGAGCTGGCCGACCATTGGCTGCTGGGGCCGATTGTGCGGCTCTACGGCGTGATTCCGATCAAGCGGGGGATGGTGGACCGTGCCGCACTGCGCCGGGCTGAGGCCCTGTTGCGCGAGGCCAAACACGTGTTGATGATCGCGCCTGAAGGACATCGAAGCGGTAGCGGGCAACTGCAATGGGCGCACGACGGCGTTGCCCTGTTGGCGGTCAGGACGGGGGCGACTGTGGCGCCGGTTGCGGTGACCGGTGTGGAAAATTTCTGGCGAAACGTGCTGCGTTTTCGCAAAACAGACATGCGAGTGATCGTAGGTCGCCCTTTCCGGTTTGTGTCCACGCAGAGCAAGCCTGACCGTGAGACGCTGCGGGCCATGACCACCGAAGCGATGTATCAGTTGGCTGCGCTGTGTCCGCCGCAGTATCGGGGAGTGTATGCCGACTTGTCTCGATTGACTACCCAACATTTGGACTTTACCCAACAGTAGGTCGGGTTTCCATACCCGACAGTCGGGTTTCCATACCCGACAGTCGGGTTTCCATACCCGACAGTCGGGTTTCCATACCCGACAATCGGGTTTCCATACCCGACAATCGGGTTTCCATACCCGACAATCGGGTTTCCATACCCGACAGCTATTTCGCTGGCGCCTCAAGGAGCTTGTTCAGCATCAGCGCAAACTGTGCCTTAAGCCGGCCTGGGCCGGAAAATGGGTCGAAGCCCAGCATCTCGCGGATGCGCATCTGGCGATAGTTGAGGGTGTTGCGATGAATGTAGAGTTTCCTGGCTACGCCAACATTGTCTTCGCCCGACAGACAGAGCAATTCCAGTGTTTTCAGCAGGTCTGTCCCGTTGGCGCGGTCATACGCCTTGACTGGCCCCAGCACATCTTCGACGATTTGGCGCGATTCCCGTCGCTCGGCCACCGAGTCGAGCAGAGAATACAGGTATGTGTCGCTGATGTGCACCACGTGGCCGGGCCCGAGCAATCGCTGACCGATTTCCAGGGCGCGCACGGCATCGGCGTACCCTCGATGGAGTGTGATGTAGTTGTGCTCAGGGCCGCTTACTCCAATGGACAGGTCCAACGATTGAGTCGCCGCCCCACCCGAATTCAGGTGGTTTCTGACTTCTCGCAAAATGGTTTCTGCCAGGGCGATGCTTTTCTCCTTGGCGGCGTTGGCGGAGGACAAAGGCCCTTCTGTGGCAAGCAGGATCAGAATTCGACTGCCTCTGGGCACAACCATGTTACGGCGTGACTCGCGATGAACGATGTCTTCGATCACGCGAAAGACCAGTTCCCTGGTGTGATCCATCCTTTGGCCGGCGCCATCCGTGGGCGCGCTGCCAGAGGGGTCGCTGAGGCCGATCACCATCACCGCACATTTGTCCTCGATATTGATGCCCAGGGCGAGGGCCTGACGCTTGATGATTTCCGGACTTAAACTGGATCGGCTCAACAGGTCATCGAGAAAATCTCCTTGCAATCGCCGTTCGGTCTCCCGAATGGAGATCGCTCTCATGCGTTCGAGTGCGATCGCAGTTACCCCGACCTGCAGGACATAGTCCTGGATTTCTGGGATGACCTCGCCGCAATTGAACACGACCAGGTGTCCGGTCAGGGTCCTTTCCACTTGAACGGGCCTGGATGAAATCTCGATCGCGCAACCAAGGGTTTGTTCCCAATCTCGCCTGCTCTCTTGGAGGGCATCCATCAAGCAAGTGATGTCCTGAGTCGAGGCCGCCTGGCGATATGGACGCTTCCAGCCGGCATCTGCGACTATCTGGTTGAGCAACGTCCGGCCCGCGAGGTGGTATGGGCTGGCAGCGATGATATTGAGTCGCTCGTCTACCATGAGCACCGTGCTCCTGAGGAGCTCGGACAGGGATTCGATCAGCGTTTGCAGCGATGCCCCCATCAGCACTTCATGAGTCAAACGCTCGTGAACGGATAACGCGAATTCCAGTTTCCTGGTCTGTAGTTGGAGCAGCTCGGCCAGCACCGACGTGATAATGTCGGAATATACGACACGCTTGTCGGTTGCCTCTTCGGGTATTGTGAGCAGAGGAAAGGCTAATTCCTCAGCGCGCTGAACGAGCTGATCGAGGGTATTCCCCTTGAAATAGCGGCCGATGTAGCAGATGATCAGCCCGGCGCAGCCCCGCTTCGCCAGCTCATCAATCCAGCGCAATTGAGCCTGAAGGTCATCGCGTACCGCATAGAAGGCGGTGATCAGCAGTTCGTTGCCGTTGAGCAGCAGGAAAGAGTCGTCGGTCTCCATTACATTCACCGTGCTCACGATGCGGTCGAGGCCGGCGTGTCCGCCCAGCACAACGGCTTGAGACAGGGGGGCCAATTTTAGAACTTCACGAAGCGGGATTCCAACTGTCTGTCTTGACATGGCAGAACTCCTTCTTTTCAGGCCATCATTCTAGCAGCTACAGCCAGATATGTCAACTGAGCCAGGTCGTTTGTTCACCTGCACAATCACAAGGCTTTCTGGAGGCCTTGACATTATGCATTCGCCCTATGTATTATTTACCCAAAGTGTGCTATACTTAAAGAGCGTGGGGGATGTTCATTTGCCCACTCTTCTCATCCTTGCCATCATGCACAAACCTGGTATCTGTCGAAATGATTGTCAGGCATGGGAAGCCCGCTCTCGTCAGGCTGGAAGGACGGGGAGCTCAGTTGTTCTCTTGAAATCTGCATGGCACACATCGAGGAGGAGCAATGCTAACTCATGAGTTGAAAACAAGACAACAATGTGAAGACTTTGTACGGGGCTGTACGATCATGGGCACCGGCGGGGGCG
Source organism: Anaerolineae bacterium (assembly GCA_034435095.1). GTDB lineage: Bacteria > Chloroflexota > Anaerolineae > DAOTYC01 > DAOTYC01 > DAOTYC01. The sequence continues at coordinate 45,078 of DAOTYC010000143.1, forward strand.
GCAGCCCCGCGCGCGGCGTGGAAAAGTTGGCGAAGGGCCTTGACGAAGGGTTGAGACTGGGCTGGATCGATGTCAGCCGCATCGCCGATGACGCCTGGGTCGTCTGCCCTTTCTTGATGGGCTCGATTGCACCCAAGACGCCCAAAGACCTGGCTGAAATGAGAGAACTGGGCCTGACCGAGGTTCGCTATCCGAACGCCATTATGAACGCCATCCAGGAGCTGGAGACCTATACCGGCAAGAAGATCGGGGCCGTTGTGCCCATCGAGCTGGGCGGCGGCAATACCGCCGAATCGGTTGTGCAGGCTGCGCGGCTGGGCATTCCCTGCGTGGATGGCGACTACACCGGACGCGCCATCCCCGAAATCACGCAAATCACGCCGGTTCTGTTTGACAAGCGACTGGACCCGTTGACCGGTGTGGATGAATGGGGCAACATCACCATCGTGAAAGCGGCGATCAATGAGCCGATGGCCGAGCGCATCGGCAAGTACCTGGCTGTAGCGGCGCATGGCCTGGTCTGCATGGCCGGCATCCTGCTGACTGGCCAGGAATGCAAAGAGATCATCGTACCGGGCACGCTCACTCTGTGTGAAAATCTGGGGCGGACTGTGCGTGAGGCCCGGCAGCAGGGTGGCGATGTGCCACAGGCCGTCGCCGCGGCGATGGGGGGCTGGATCATCTTCAAGGGCCGGGTCACCGAGAAGCAGTGGGAGGACCGGGCCGGCTATTACTGGGGCACCCACACCCTGACGGGCATTGAGGAATACAGCGGGCAGACCTTCAAGGTCTGGTTTAAGAATGAGAACCATATTTCCTGGCTAAACGACCGGCCGTTTGTGACCAGCCCAGACCTCATCTGCCTGGTTGACCGGACAAGCGGAGAGCCCAAGACCAATGACGCAGTGGCCGAAGGGGATGTCATGTCGGTGATCGGCGCCAGGGCGCCCGAGCCGTTCCTCACCCGACCGAAGGGCCTGGAGGTGTTGGGTCCCAGGCATTTCGGCTTTGACTATCCGTTCACGCCCATAGAGAAACTGCTGGGCCGCTGAGCCGTGCGCGACGGTACCCACAGGGAAAGGAAGAGAAATGAGTAGCCGATTGGTGTCTGTATTCTGTGAAATGGTCAGGATCGACAGTGAGTCTGGCAATGAGCAGGCCTTCCTGGATTATCTGGCCCGCCTTTTTGTGCAGGATTTGGGCGCGAGCTGTCAGTTTGATGGGTTTGGCAACCTGGTCGCTCGCGTCCCCGCCAGGCATTGCGCGGACAAACCGCCTGTCCTGTTTGGGTGCCACGGCGACACAGTTAAACCAGGGCGCGGCATTGTGCCTGTGGTGAAAGATGGGGTGGTCCGTTCACAGGGCGACACCATTCTGGGGGCGGATGACAAGGCCGGCATCGCCGAGCTGTATGAGGCCGTTTTGACAGCGACACAGCATCCGCCGCTGGAAATTGTCATCACGCGCGAGGAGGAAACGGGCCTGGTAGGGGCCAAGAATCTCGATGTCTCTCTGCTGACGGCCCAAATGGGCTTCATTCTGGACGGCGACACGATTGACTCTGTGGTGATAGGTGGGCCGTCCCACATGTTGATTGATGTCGAGATCACCGGGCGCGCCGCTCACGCCGGTATGGAGCCGGAGAAGGGCGTTTCGGCCATCAGGGCGGCCGCCCATGCCATCTCGATTCTGAAGGAAGGCTGGGTTGATCCCCAAACGACCTGTAATGTGGGCATCATCGAGGGCGGGCGCATCCGCAATGGCGTGCCGGAAAAGGCCTTTGTCAAGGCGGAGTGCCGCAGCCTTGACCACGACACCTGCCTGGCGTACAGCGATACTATTAAAGAAGCGTTCGAGGTGTCGGCCAGGGCCATCGGCGCGCAGGCAGAGGTCAAACTGGAGCTGGGCTATCGGGCGATGCGCGTGCCAGATGACGCACCGGTGCTGGCGGCGGCGCGCCAGGCCATCGAGCGGGCTGGCTTGACGCCCGACCTGCGAGTCATCTGCGGGGGGACGGACGCCTCCATTCTGAACGCCAAGGGCATTCAAAGCGTTATCTTGGGGGTTGGCGGCCGCGCTGAACACTCATCGGATGAGCATATTTACATAAGCGACATGGAAGCCGCTGTGAAGTTGCTGCACCATCTGTTTGCTGTGCTGTGCGAATGAGAGGGAACGGCCCGATGGATGTCATGGAGGCGATTCTGGGGCGTAGAAGCGTGCGTTCCTACGAAGCTGAGCCTGTGCCCGCAGAAGTGCTGCGTAAGCTGGTGGAGGCCGGCATTTGGGCGCCTTCGGGAGGCAATGCGCAGACCTGGCGCTTCGTGGTGGTCACCGAACCCCGCCGCATCCGACAGCTCAAGATGCTCAGCCCGGGCCTGCTGGGCGACCCACCCGCGGTCATTGTGATCTGTCAGGACGTGGCTGAGGCTGAACGCCGCGGAGATAAGCTCGGCAGAGAGGTCCTCACTCTGATGGATACGGCCATGGCGGCGCAGAACATCATGTTGGCGGCCTATGCCGAGGGCCTGGGCACGTGCGCCATCTGTTCTTTTCACCCGGGCGGCGTTCAGAAGCTCTTGCGGTTGCCGGAGAACATCATCCCGCAGATGTTGGTCTCTGTCGGTGTGCCCAAAACAATTCCCAGGCCGCCGAAGCGCAGGTTTGACGTGATTTGGTTCGATGAGTATACTGAACACGATGGATCGGTCAGTTGAGCCCAAAGTGTTCGAATTGGTTTGCTATATGGTGACCAGTGCCTGTAACCTGCTCAACGAGAACAGGTTATACGGCCCTTTTCGCCTGGTTGACGCGGCCAGTCGTTTGATTGCACTCATGGCAGAAGAGGGGGTAGAAAGCGCCCGGCTTCAACAAATCCGTGAGCGGATTCTGGCAGGCCAATATAGTGTGATGGACGACGAGAAAGCCTTCTCTGATTTCCTCCAAGACCTGGTGCTTTCTCTTGTACCCTTGATGGAAGAGTGAATGGGAGAGACGGGTGGGGGACTCTTCTCTTCTCAGTTGCAGCCGTTGATTCCAATGAAGGATGATTAGAATCGCATATTGCTTTCTCAAATACCTCTGTCGCTCTTTGGAAAGGAGGTGGTTTGCAGGCTGGTTGTCCAATGAGATGTGATTGATCGGAACGTTGGGATTGTTTCGGAATTAGGTCGTTGCAAACGACGTTTGTATTCTGAGAGGAAGGAGAATAGCATGAAAAGCCTGAAGTCAATGCTGTATGGGGTGGTATTGGTTGTTTTGCTCTCTGTTCCCGCGTTGGGGGTCGCCCCCGTAGCGGCGCAGGGGCACAATCCGGACAGCATCGTGCGTTGGTGCGAGGACTGGCCGACGTACATTGATCCGGCGGTGGGGACCGACTTCTCCGACTCGATGGCGCTGGCCAACCTGTACGATACCCTTGTGTTCCCGAACCTCGACGGCTCGATCAGGCCACACCTGGCTGAGAGCTGGGATATTTCCGATGATGGCCTGACCTACACATTCCATCTGCGCAAGGGCGTCAAGTTCCACAACGGCGATGAGCTCACCGCGGAAGATGTTGTCTTCAGCGCGGAGCGGTTGTTTACCATCGGCGAAGGATTTGCTTACCTGTTGCAGACTAAAGACAAGGACGGGAACATCACCGCCGGGATCAAGTCAGCCAAAGCACTCGATGACTATACGGTCGAGTTCACTTTGGCCAGGCCGTTCGGCCCGTTCGTGCCAGCTTTGGTGCGGCTGTACATCCTCAACAAGTCGCAGGTGTTGGAACACATTGACAAATCCGAGACCATGTATGGCGAGATGGGCGACTACGGCAAGAAGTGGCTTTTGACCAACGACGCTGGCAGTGGCCCGTACATGGTCAAAGAGATGAAGATGGAGGAGTCCCTGCTGGCCGAGAAGTTCGATGACTACTGGGGCGGCTGGGAGGAGAACGCGCCCGATTTCTTCAAGGAGTTCGCTTTCCCTGGCGAAGTGGCGACGCGGACGCTGATGAAGAACCGTGAGCTGGAGATTTCCTCCGAAACGCTGCCGCAGGAAGGCTATGCGGCCATCCGCGAGATCCCTGGCTGCAACACGGTGGCCTATCTTGCGCCGCATAACCTGCAGATCATGCTCAACACCAAGAAACCGCCCACCGACGACATCCACTTCCGCAAGGCGCTCTCGTGGATCATGGACTACGACGCGGTGAACAATGATATTTGGCCGAACTATGTCCAGTCCATCGGGCCGGTGCCGCAGACTCTGCCGGGCCACAATCCAAATGTTTTCCAGTATCACTACAACCCGGAGAAAGCCAAAGAGGAGATGGCCAAGTCGGCCTACGCCGGCCAGACGAACATCCCGTTCACGCTGTCCTGGTGTGCCGAGGTGCCCGACGAGGAGAAGGTCGCCCTGTTGTTCCAGGCCAATGCTGCCGAGATCGGGGTCAATGTGGAAATCTTCAAGAAACCCTTCGGCGCCATGATTGACGATGCGCAGACGGTGGACACCACGCCGAACGGTTCTATCGTCTACGTGGCTGCCCACTACAACGAAGCGGGGTCCATGCTGGAGACGCGGTATCACTCCAAGTCGCAGGGCACGTGGGAGCAGTGTGAGTGGCTGGGTATGCCGGACATTGACGCAGCCATCGAGGACGCGCTGGCGACGGTTGACCGCGAGGAGCGGTTCAAGAAGTACGCCGCGATTCAGGAGACACTCGTCGAGCTGGCGCCGACCATCTGGCTGGCCGACCAGGCGCAGGAGTTCGGATACCAGGAGGCCTATCTGATGTGGCCGCTGGCCGAGCGCATCAAGGCCGGCGAACCCACCAGCGCGGTGATGGGCTACAGCCACTACGTCCATGACATGAAGGTCTACCCGGAGAAGAGGGCGGAGCTGCTGGGTAAATAGCCCGCCAGTTTCAGCGCAGCAGTGCAGGGGGCGCAATTGGATTGCGCCCCCACAGGCGTCAAGTTAAGGGTAGAAATCATCCAAACCTGCCTGACATCACAGGTATTTGTCGTTGCGAGGAACCCGCAGGGCGACGAAGCAACGTAGCCCGGCCCCTCGTGGGCGTCTCAACGGGCGCAAGGCCCTATGCTACGGCCGCCAAGCGGGGATTGCTTCGCTTCGCTCGCAGCAATGTAGCATAGCCCCTTGTGGGCGTAACGGGCACAAGGCCCTACGCTACTCGCAATGACTGACAGGCCCTGCCAGCTTTGCTTAGATTTGGACTTGTCTCGCGTGCCTGGACGTGTCTTAACTTGACTCCTATGGGCAGGTATGGAAGCCTGCCCTGCGCGATTGTTGAAGTATTGACATCCCTTGAAATCAGGAGGGTTCATGAGGTTAGGACCATTCATACTTCGTCGTTTGGGCCTGTCCATATTTGTCTTGTTCGGCCTTTCCATACTTATTTTCATCATTGCACGGATTGTGCCGGGCGACCCGGCGCGCATGGCCCTGGGCCCCAGGGCGCCGGTAGAAGTCGTCGAGCGTCTGCGCCAGCAGATGAACCTGGATAAGCCTTTGCCCCAGCAGTATGTTCTGTGGCTGTGGGGGGTGGTGCATGGCGACTTAGGAGACTCCCTGGTTTCTCGTCGTCCAGTAGCCCAAGATATTCGGGAGTTCTTCCCGGCCACTCTGGAGCTGGTCGCTGTGACGGCGGTACTGATCGCCAGCCTGGGCATATCTTTGGGCGTATTGTCGGCCCGTTACGCCAACACGTGGCTGGACAGCATCATTCGTTTGTTATCCTATCTGGGTATCGTTACTCCGGCCTTTGCCTGGGCGGTTATTCTGGTGCTGTTGTTTGGTTTCGTGTGGCATTTCTTCCCAACCTATGGTCGCCTGACTGAAGGCACTGTTCCTCCTCCCATGATCACCGGCATGTACACCGTTGACAGCCTGCTGACCGGACAACCGGCCAAATTCTGGGATGCCTTTGTCCACCTGCTCTTACCGGCCATCGCGCTGGCCTTGCCGCCGATGTCGCAGGCGGCGCGCATCACGCGGTCGAGCATGGCCGACAATCAGAGCAAGGACTATGTGGCTTCGATGATCGCCTATGGCGTGCCCCATCGGGTTGTCGTTGGAAAGTATCTGCTGAAGCCTTCTTTGATCTCACCGATTACGGTCATGGCTATGGACATCGCGGCAACCTTCGGATACGCATTTATGGTGGAGAAAATCTTCGGATATCCCGGCCTGGCCCGCTATGGCATCCAGGTCATGCTCAACAAGGATGTGAATGCCATAGTAGGAGTGGTCATGGTGTTGGGGATCGTGTTTGTCACCCTGAACATTGTGGTTGACATTGTGGTAGCTTATCTGGATCCGCGTATCCGGCTGTTGGGGAGGAGTTCCTGATATGACGACGCAGGGCATTGCGCTGACCGAGATGCTCGAAAATCCCTGGCTGAGAAGATGGGACTCAGCGAAGCGGGCATGGTACAAGTTCTCCAGGAACTGGCTTTCGGTGCTCGGGCTGTTCATGGTGGCGACGATTGTCTTCCTGGCCGTTTTTGCCCCGTATGTGGCCCCTTACCCCCAGCACGCCGGCAAATTTGTTGATTTCAAAGGCATGAACCAACCGCCCAGCCTCAAGCATCTGATGGGCACCGATACAGTGGGGCGAGACATTCTCTCGCGCATCATCTTTGCTTTTGGCAACGCGTTGTTCATGGCGATCGGCGTTTTGATTGTCAGCGTCCCCCTGGGGACCTTGACCGGCCTCATGGCCGGTTACTACTCAGGGACGTGGGTGGATACGGTCATTATGCGTGTCACCGATGTGTTTATCAGCCTTCCCTCGCTGGTTCTGGCACTCTCCATTGCCGCCATGCTGAAGCCAACCTTGATGAATTCGATGATGGCCGTGACGGTGAGCTGGTGGCCCTGGTATACGCGCATGACCTATACCCTGGCCTCTTCCATACGAAACGAGTATTACGTCCAGGCCGCCGAACTGACCGGCGCCAGCAAATGGCACATCCTGTTCCGGGAGATACTGCCCAATTGTTCATCGTCCTTGTTCACCAAGATGGCGCTGGACGTGGGGTGGGTGACGCTGGTAGGCGCGGCCCTGAGTTTCGTCGGCCTGGGCGAGCAACCGCCTAATCCGGCGTTGGGCACCATGATCTCAGAAGGGGTCGAGCGTATGCCGGCCCAGTGGTGGATCGCGGTCTTCCCCTCGCTGGCGGTGATGCTCGTGGTTTTGGGCTTCAATCTGTTCGGCGATGGCATCCGCGATATGCTGAGCCCTGAGGAGGCGTAGTCATCATGGCTGAAACGTTGCTTGACATACGGGACCTCCACGTCTGGTACAAGGTGTATGGGGGGGTGTTGAAAGTCCTGAACGGGGTGAACTTCACCGTCCATGTCGGCGAGAAGGTCGGCCTGGTGGGAGAGACCGGCTGCGGCAAGACGACGACCATGAAAGCCGTGCTGCGAATCCTGCCGCCGCAGGCCCAAATCCCCAAAGGCCAGATCCTGGTGCACGGCAAGGACGTGCTCAAGATGAACTCGCGGGAACTGGCCGACCTGCGCGGCAGGGGCCTGTCCATGATTTTTCAGGACCCGACTTCGGCGTTGAATCCGGTGTTCACAGTGGGGCAGCAGTTGTACGATGTCATCCGCTATTCGGCCGGAGCGACCGGAGAGGCCGTGAAAGACAAGCGGGCCGTGGCTCTGCGCGCCCTGCGCGAAGCCCGCCTGCCAGACGCGGAACGCATGTTGGACAGCTACCCCATCCAGCTCAGCGGCGGGATGCGCCAGCGGGTGTGTATCGCCTTCGCCATCGCCACAGCCCGCGACCTGCTGATCGCCGATGAGCCGACGACCAACCTGGACGTGACCATTCAGGACCAGGTGCTGCGCCTGATCCGCGACCTGGTGGAGCAGAAGGGCACGTCTCTGATCCTGATCACCCATTCGCTGGGCCTGGCCCGCGAGATGACCGACCGCGTATACGTCATGTACGCCGGCAACATGATTGAGATGGCCGACACGCCGGCGTTGTTCAAAGAGCCCCTGCACCCGTATACCCAGGGCCTGTTTGCCTCGATCCCACGCCTGACCGGCGGCGGATTTGCCGAAGGCATACCGGGCCGCATCCCCGACTACAGAAACCCGCCGCCTGGCTGTCGCTTTCAGCCGCGCTGCCCGCACGCCTTCCAACCGTGCGGACAGGCCATGCCGCCGTATTTCGATGTGGGGGAGGGCCATCAAGTCGCCTGCTACCTGTATCAGTCCGGACGGGAGGTGACCACCAATGCCTGAGGCAGCAGCATCGAACAACGATATTCTGGTAGCCGACAAGCTGGTCAAGTATTTCCCCATCAACCGTTCCGGCCTGTTCAATCAGCGATGGATCATCGTGAAAGCGGTAGATGGCATCAATTTCACCATCAAGCAGGGCGAGTGCTTCGGCCTGGTCGGCGAGTCCGGCTCGGGCAAGAGCACGACGGCCTATATGACAGTGGGGACTTATGCGCCCACAAGCGGTTCGCTTACGTTCAAGGGAGAGGACATCGCCCGTCCGGCGGTGCAGCGTCCCATGCACCTGAAGAAGGACATCCAGATTGTCTTTCAAGACCCCGGCTCTTCGCTGAATCCCAGGCGTACCATCGCCGACATCATTGAGATGCCCCTGCGGGTGCACAACATGGTCAAGAAGGGGGAGTCGGTAGAAAAGAAGATCATCGAATTGCTCGACATGGTTGAGCTGCCGGCCCACTACCGTTTCAAGTCGCCGGTGACCATCGGCGGCGGCGAACGCCAGATGGTCGCCATCGCCCGCGCGTTGGCGACTGAGCCATCGTTCATGATCCTGGATGAGCCGACCTCAGCCCTGGATGTCTCCGTGCAGGGCAAGATCATCAACATGCTGATGCGCATCCAGAAAGAGTTTAACCTGACCTACATGTTCATCACCCATGACCTGAGCCTGATGCGCAACGTGGCGACCCGCATCGCCATCATGTATCTGGGCAAGATTGCCGAAGTCGCACCAGCAACAGAGTTCTTCGAGAAGCCGTTGCACCCCTATACGCAGATGTTGCTGTCGTCTATCCCGGTCGTCTCGGAAGAAGAAGAGCGCTTCAAGCCGAGCAAGATTCACTCGGTGGGCGAAATCCCCAGCCCGGTAGATGTGCCGCCGGGTTGCAGTTTCAATACGCGCTGTCCGTTCAAGACGGATAGATGTCTGGTCGAAGACCCGGTCATGCGTGAAATAGAGCCTGGACATTTTGCTCGATGCCATAACATCTGAGACTTTCTTACGAGGAGGTAAAGTATTATGCCAACAACGATGGATTTGGAAATTGGAATGGGTGCTTATAAGGTCGTGCGTGACCTGTTGGCGGTGAAGAAGGGTGAGAGTGTGCTGATCACCATTGACTCGGCCGGCCACTGGCGCATGGCGGAGGAAACGGCCAAAGCCGCCGAGGCAATGGGCGCCAAGGTGATGGTGGCCTGGCACTCGACGCCGCCCGGCTATGGCAAGGTGGGCGACCCCTATCTGCCGGACAGCCTGCACGCGGCGATACCGGAGACCGATTGCTGGGTAGAGTATAACTACCAATGGCTGCTTTATTCCACGCCGTGGGAAAAGGCCCTGACCAACCCCAAGCGGGTACGCTACCTGTTCCTGGGTGGCCTGAACGAAGAACAGTTCGTGCGTTGCGTCGCCAAGGTTGACCTGGACCTGCAGAAGCAGTTCCAGGACACGCTGGTAGATTTGACCAAAAAGGCCCGCAAGATGCGCATCACCAACCCGGCGGGGACCGATGTGCAGTTTGAAAACGACCCGAAGCGGCCCATTACCAACGAGGGCTGGGCGTTGGAGCCGGGCGCACACTTCCTGCTGGGGCAAATTGGCTGGGCGCCGGTCGAGGAGACTATCAATGGCGTCATCGCCTTCAACGGCTCGTTCTCCGGCGGCGGCGAAGCCGACCTGGGCATTCTCAAAGAGCCGGTGTTGTTCCATGTCAAGGAAGGGGTGTGTGTGGACATCACCGGCGGCGAAGAGGCCAAGTTCCTGAAGGGCTGGTTCGCCCGGTTGGAGGACCCACTGATGTATCATGCGGCCCATGTGTGCTATGGCTTCAACCCCGGCGCGAAGCTGTCCGGCCTGTGCACGGAAGATGAGCGGGTGTGGGGCTCGACCGAATGGGGCTTCGGTTATCAGGGGCCTTTCTTTAAGGCCAAGGGCATCAACGCCAAGACCCACGTGGACGGCATCTGCCTGAACTCGTCGGTCTGGCTGGACGGCGAGCAAATCATGGATCAGGGACGATTGCTGCATCCGAAGCTGGCCGAGCTGGCCGCCAAGATTGGCAAGCAATAGGGGGACCATATAGGATATGCCAAATACGTTAGACCTGGAATTGGGTGCCGTGGCTTACAAGGTGGTGCGCGACATCACGGCGGTGAAGCAGGGCGAGAGCGTCCTGATTACGGTTGATTCAGCCGGCTCGTGGACGGTCGCGGAGGAGCTGGCCAAGGCGGCTGAGTCGCTGGGGGCGAAGGTGATGGTGGCGTACCACTCGACGCCAGTAGGTGTCGGCAAGGTGGCTGAACCGTACCTGCCCGACAGCCTGAAAGCGGCCATACCCAACACCGATGTCTGGCTCGAGCTGAACTGGCAGTGGCTGGGCTATTCCTCGCCCTACGAACAGGCGTTGGTGCCGCCCAACCGGGTGCGGTACATGTGCCTGTGCGGGCTGGACGTGGAGCGGATGGTGCGCTTTTTCAACGTTGACCTGGAAGCGCAAGATGCTTTTCAAAAGAAGGTCGTGGAGCTGACCAAACGGGCGCGCGAGATGCACATCACCACGCCGGCCGGCACCGATGTACGCTTCGAGAACGACCCGCGGCGGCCGGTCATCAGCGAGCTGTGGTGTCACACGCCGGGCGCGCATTTCCCGCTGGGCCAGATCGCCTGGGCGCCCATCGAGAAGTCCATCAACGGCGTTATCGTCTTCGACGGCTCGTTCTATGCCGGCGGGCCGGCCGACCTGCCCTCACTGTCCGAGCCGATAGCCTTTCATGTGAGGGAGGGCGTCTGTGTGGAGATTACCGGCGGCGAGGAGGCCAAGATCGCCCGCCAGTGGCTGAATTCGCTGAACGACCCGGGCATGTACCATGAAGCGCACATCTGCTACGGTTTCAATCCGGGGGCCAAACCCTCCGGCATCTGCGTCGAGGACGAGCGCATCTGGGGCGTCACCGAATGGGGCTTCGGCCACCAGGGCATCCAATTCAAGGCGGACGGCGTGTCGGCGGTCTCTCACCTGGACGGCATCTGCCTGAATTCCTCAGTCTGGCAGGACGGTGAGCAGGTGCTCGATCGGGGTCAGGTGGTGCACCCGGAGCTGGTCGAGCTGGCGCGCAAATTAGGGAAGTAGGCTGACAGGTTCTGGTCTGTGGCCCCTCTCCCAGCTTGGGAGAGGGGCGTTTTGTTGCCGTTCTGGCCGGTGGCAGGTGAGAACAGCGAATGCGCGGGATGTGACGGATTGGTAGGTCGGGTTTCCATACCCGACCCACTGGGTGCATCCGAAATTTAAGGGGGCAGACGCATACGGCGTTTTCCATAGCTGCCGAACGGTGCTGGCCGTCATTCTGAGCTCCCCCACGGCGCGTGGGCGCGCCGCTCATTGGGGAAGAAACGCCGCCCGCTCCCGTCATGCTGAGCCGAAGGCGAAGCATCTCGCGCTGGCGGGCGTTGAGATTCTTCGGCGCTATCGCGCCTCAGAATGACGGGACAGGGTAGTTTCTTAGTAGCGAAGCGAAGAATCTCATTGCCCATCGTGGAATGAGATGCTTCGCTGCGCTCAGCATGACGTGGTTGAGGCTTCTACTAACTCGCCTAAAATTCTGGATGCACCCCGACCTACTGCGGCTGTTTTGCCGGCGTCTGATTTTGAGTATAATAACCGTCACATGGCCCTGTGAACCTGGAAAATCAGGCAGACCCACTCTTGGAGCAGTCCATGATCGGCAAAATTCTGGCCGGGCGATACAAAATATATGATGAAGTGGGCAGCGGCGGACTGGCCACGGTCTACCTGGCACGCAACATCCAGACGAATCAGATCGTGGCGGTGAAGGTTCTGCACGCCCACACCGCCGCGGACGCCGACACGCGCGCCCGTTTCGAGCGCGAAGCCAGCCTGGCCCGCCAGTTGGACGACCCACACGTCGTGCGGGTGCTGGAGTTCGGCCAGGAGGGCGGTCAGCCTTTCCTGGTCATGGAGTTCGTCGAAGGCATCACGCTCAAGGCGTTCATCAAGGCCGCCGGCAGGCTGTCCGTGGAGCAGACCCTCTATATTGCGCGACAAATCGCTGAGGGGTTGAGCGCGATTCATCGCCGCGGCATCGTGCACCGGGACATCAAGCCGCAGAACGTGATGATCCGGCCCGACGGGCTGGCGAAGGTGATGGATTTCGGCATCGCCAAGTCGGCCGATACCAGCACGCTGACCGGCACCGGCCTGATGGTCGGGACGCCCTATTACATTGCTCCCGAACAGGCCCGCGGAGAAAAGGTTGACGAGCGGGCCGACCTGTACTCGCTGGGCGTGGTGATGTATGAGATGCTGACGGGACAGCTCCTTTTCTCCGGCGACAGTCCCATCACGGTGTTGATGAAGCACCTGAACGACCCGGTGCCGGCCGGCTGGGCTCAACTACACAACATCCCCCTGCCGTTAGCCAACCTGGTGAATCGCTGCCTGGCGAAAAAACCGGCCGAGCGGTTTCAGAACGCCGCTCAGCTCATCGCCGCCATAGACCAGGTCGCGCGCGAACAGAAAGTCGGGCTCGACATCGCACCGGCCGTCGGCTCATTTGTCGCGGCTCAGAAAACCGCGCCCGATCACACCGCCGACCTGCTCAGCGAGACGCCGCCGCGCGTGGAGCGACTGATGCCGCATCCGCCGCAGCGGCCTGCGCCTGCGCCGCCGACCGTCCCGATCGCGGTCTACACGCCGCCGGCTGAGCCGGCCGAGCAGTCGAGCGGGCTGCCGTGGTTGACGCTGGGCGCGCTCATAGGCGTTGGCCTGTGTGTGATGGCGGTCATCGCTGCCCTGCTTTACGCCAAAGCGAACGGCAGCCTCGACCTGGCGTCGCTGTCGCGCAGGGCGACTGCGACAGTCCGTCTGTCGCCAGCGTCCACCCGCCTGGTTGGCGGAACGATGGTGCGCGTGGCCCCCACGGCCACGGCGACGGTCGGGGCTGCGTTGCAGACGCCCACTCCATTGCCGCCTCCACCGCAGCCCACCCTGCCGCCTTCGCCCGTTGTCGCGCCAACTCCGCTGCCGACTGTGGGCTTCATCATCTTGCAGGTTGAGCCGCCGCCACCGGGGGCCTGGACGGTTGTCCAGTGGCGCGACGCGCAGGGCAATTGGCATGACGTCGAAGGCTGGCGGCGTCCCCTGCAAATGGGAAAACAAGTCTGGGAGGTGTTTCCGTCTGAGTTTGGCAAGGGGCCATTTCGCTGGCTGGTGCTGGGCGGCCAAACTGGCCCCGTCCTGGGCGAAAGTTCGCCCTTCTTCCTGCCCGGCTCGGTCGGCCAGACCGTGCGCGTCAGCATCGGCCTGCCGTCGGCCAACCACCCGCCCGTTGTTCAAGCCATCTTTGCCGATGCGCCGCAGGTGGAGATCAACCGCTCGCTCAAACTGCGAGCAGTGACCTATGACCCCGATGGCGACCCGCTGAGCTATGCATGGACGGCGGCCGTTGGCGTCGTGTCGGGCGCCGATATGGAAGCGGTGTACACCGCGCCGGGCGTCGCCGGCGTCTATCCCGTCTCGGTGGCTGTGACCGATGGCCGGGGCGGCCGCGCCGAACGCAGCCTGGCCGTGCAGGTCGTCCCGCCCGCCGCGCCGGCCGCTGCCCGGGAACCATCGGGCAAGTTTGGCAAAGTCTGGCATGAGAACCCGCTGGTCGCCCAAAGAATCGGGCTGGCTCTGGAAGACGAACGCGCCCCGCAAATGGCCCGCCAGGAGTTCGAACGCGGCAAGATGCTGTACGTCGGCGACAGTCAACACATCTTCCTGTTCACGCCTGACGGCCGCTGGCAGCGTTACGCCGACACCTGGGCAGCCGGACAGCCCGAGGATGACCCGACGCTCGTTCCACCGCCGGGCCTGTTCCAGCCGCGCTTCGGCTTCGGCAAGGTCTGGCGCGAGCAATTGCGGGGGACGCCGCTGGACCCCGGCTGGGCCAGGACGCCCGAAGTGGGATACACAGGCGCGGCCATGCGTTTTGAACGTGGCTTGATGCTGTGGACCGATGAACGGCTGATCTACGTGCTGTCCGACGACGGCATTTACCGTGTCTTACCGGACACGTTCTGAGCCTCCCCACGGCGCGTGGGGGCCGCCGCTCGTTGGGGAAGAAACACCGCTGGGTGTCATGGCCGGATCGTTTCTTAGTGGGCGCCGCCCGATTCCGTCATGCTGAGCGAAGCGAAGCATCTGCCGAAGGCGAAGCAATCTCCGGGTTGGCGGCTGTAGCATAGGGCCTTGTGCCCGTTACGCCCACAAGGGGCTATGCTACATTGCTTCGTCGCCCTGTGGGCGACTCGCAGGGCCTTGTGCCCGTTACGCCCACAAGGGGCTATGCTACATTGCTT
>DAOTYC010000144.1:0-45987 GCA_034435095.1 Anaerolineae bacterium
GCCGCCTGAAGGCGCAGGGGCGGGCGGTAATCGTCATCAGCCACAACCTGGAACACGTCTTCTCGGTAGCCGACCGCATTGTGGTGCTGCGGCGTGGACGGCTGGTCGGCGACCGGTATAAATCCGAGACCAACGCCGCCGAAATTGTCCATCTGATTGTCGGAGCGGAGCGTCTGTAGGGGTATACGGTTTGCCCGTTTCCATTCCAGCGAAAGCCTATCGCATTCAATTACGCACAGGTGACGGAGTTATGAACGAAGAACACGAATCATTAGAGGTGCGTTCCCGCGTCGAAGCGGCACTGGACGACTGGGAGGCGTTGGAAAGCGGAGATGCCGCCGTCTGTGGACTGCCGGAGAGGCGGGGCTTGCTGGCGACCATCCTGCGAATGAGAGAAATCAGCGTGCTGGGCGCCGCGGTGCTTCTGTTTGTTGTCCTGTCACTCGCAACGCCCAATCTATTTCCCACGCCGGAAAACCTGCTGCTGGTAGCCAGACAAATCTCGATTCTGGCGATCATCGCTATCGGTATGACATTTCTGTTCATCGCCCGTGAGATTGACCTTTCGGCCGGCTCCACCTACGGATTCCTGGTAGTCTGTTTAGCCTTTCTCATTTCAAAATGGTCAGTCAGCCCGTGGCTGGCGGTCCTCATAACAGTCCTCGTGGGGCTTATCATCGGCTTTGTGAATGGCACAGTCGTGACCAGGTTTGGCATCCCATCCTTCATCGTCACGCTTGGCATGTTGAGCATTCTGCGGGGCTTTGCTCTCCTGCTAAGCGGAGCGTGGCCGGTGCTGATCAGGTTGCCCCAAGAGCACTCCTTCCTAAACTTGACTGCTGGCCGCGCGTGGGGAACTGTACCGGCGCAGGTCCTGTGGATGGCCGGTTTGATGATCATCGCCGGTTTCGTCCTGAGCAAGACACGTTTCGGCGCTCATGTGTACGCCACTGGCGGCAACGAGGAAGCCGCTATCCTCACTGGTATTCCCACCAAGCAGGTGAAGGTTATCTGCTTCATGGTGACCTCTGCGCTGTGCGGTATCGCGGCATCGCTACTCGTTGGCCAGATGCGGAGCGGCCACCCCACGACCGGCACAGGCTTCGAGCTGGACATCATCGCCGCGGTGGTCATCGGCGGGACGCCGCTGTTCGGCGGCGCGGGCAGCGTCCTGGGAACGCTGCTGGGGGCCGCCATCCTGGGCATGATCACCAACGGCCTGGTGCTGTTGGGCGCCAGCGCTCACTTCGAGCCAGTGGCCAAAGGTTGCATCATCATCGGCGCCATCATGGTGGACACGCTTATCCGCCAGCGGCGCGTTTAAGGAAAGGACAGAGCACTTATGCGTACTTTTTCATCTGAGACTGTCGTCCGCGTTTTGCAGGAAGACTGGGCGCCGTTTCAGAACATGCGGCGCACGGTGAAAGAGTTTTCCCAACGGACCGGCGTCAGGGTCGAGGTGACGCTCAGCGTCATTCCGGAATTCTGGTCACTTACCGAGCAGAGCTTCACATCCGACGACCCGCCGTTCGACCTGATCGGCGCGGACGAGATTATGCTGCTGCAATATGCGCGCCAAGGCTGGGTCGAGCCGCTGGATGCGTGGGTCGCTGCCGACGGCTATTCGCTGGACGATTTCGAGCCGGCGACCTTAGATGCTGTGAGTTACCAAGGTCGCCTGTATGGCTTACCCTATGCGGCAGTGGCCGACGTGCTCATCTATCGCCGCGATTTGTTCGAACGCTACGGCGTCGCCGTGCCGCAGACGATGGCTGAGCTGACCGAGGCGGCGGTTGCCGTTCAGCAGGCCGCCCGACAGGATGGCCTGAGCGAGCTCTACGGCATCACCCTGCGCGGCGCGCCGAGCTGCGGCCTGAATTTCTGGCTGATCGGCTCGACCTGGGCGCCGGGCTGGGGAGTGCGGTGGTATGACGAAGACGGGCGGCCCACGCTCGATACGCCGGAGTTTCTGGCCGCCGTCGAGCACTACCTGGACCTGCTGTGGCGGGCCGGGCCGCCAGAATCATGGAAGTGGGGCTTTGTCGAGTGCATGGAGTGTTACAGCGCAGGCCAGGCGGCGATGGTCATCGAGCCGGCCAACGAAGCGTCTATCCTCTATGACCGTGGCGGGCCGGTCGCCGACGGCACATTGACAACAGTCGTGCCTGCCGGGCCATTGGG
This sequence comes from Anaerolineae bacterium, assembly GCA_034435095.1. Taxonomy (GTDB): domain Bacteria; phylum Chloroflexota; class Anaerolineae; order DAOTYC01; family DAOTYC01; genus DAOTYC01. The sequence goes on from DAOTYC010000144.1 coordinate 2,182, forward strand.
CACACGCCACGCCGGCCTGTACTGTCCCCCTTATGCCATTCCCGCCCGTTCCAAAGTAAAGGATGCTGCCTGGGAGCTGGCGAAGTTCCTATGTGCGCCGGAGCAGGTTCTGGACGACGCGCTGCAAAGCGGCTTCGTCGAAGTGGCGCGGCGCTCCGTGCTCGACGACCCGCGCTTTGTGGCACGCTTCCGGCCCGACCTGGTGCAGACGACCCGCGCCACGCGGGCCATCTCCCGCGCCGAACGGCCGACCCCGCGCCAGGGCATGGCCGTCGGCGACATCATCGGCGAGGAAATCGCCCGCGCCCTGGCCAGGGAACAGTCTGCGCGCGAGGCGTTGCGCCGCGCCCAGGAGCGGGTCAGCGCGTTGGGCCCGCCGGACTGAGGATTGCCAGGTCCACCACCACTGGACGATTCTGCTCCTGTTTAAAGGCCGCCATTCGTGGGGAATCCGTGGATGGCGGCCTGTTCACTTGAGATGCATTTGCCCTGGGATGTCAGAGACACCCACTTGACAGAAACTATCAGGCGTGCTATAATAGAATCGTTGGATTCTGTCTCGTGCCGAGAGTCAAAGGATCCATGATGGATGCGGCTAGAGGAGTTAATCTCGGCCTCCAACTAAGGATGCCGAGTTTTCTTTTTATATTATGTACGTGGTAACTCATAAGCAATAGAGGGAGTATCACACTAGAATCATGAAGGCGACAAACAATTTGACTTGCCCAAACGAATCGGACGAGCAAGATGTGTCCCGGTCAACAATCGCGCTCTCAGACACAGAAGACAAAACCCTGTCAGGTGATTTAATGAACGCTATGGAGGTAGATGGACTGTCAGTCGAACTGCCACCCGCACTGTTAGACGATGAGCCTGGCGACGTCGCCGCCGAAGAATATGACCTGGAGGATTACTACGAGGAGAAAGAACCCGCTTTGCGGGCCCACGTCGAATCAGAAGAAATCCTGCAAGACGAAGAGGAGATGCTCGACCCATTGAGCGTCGCATACGCTGGGGACGCCGCGGACACCGATGACCCGATCAGCCTGTACCTGCGGGAAATGTCTCGCGTTCCACTGCTCACTTCCGAAGAAGAAATCTCTCTCGCCAAATCAATCGAGTGCGGGCGTCACGCTCAGCAGATCTTGAAAGACAACAATTGCACCCCGGCAGAATATGCTCGTTTCCGTCAGCAGGTCGAAGAGGGCAAACGCGCGCGGGCGCATCTCATTCGGGCGAATACGCGTTTGGTCGTAAGCGTCGCCAAGCGTTACCGGGGAAATGGAGTGCCGTTCCTGGACCTGATTCAGGAAGGCAACATGGGGCTGATGCGCGCCGCCGATAAGTTCGATTACTCGCTGGGCCATAAATTCAGTACGTATGCCACCTGGTGGATCCGCCAGGCGATTACTCGCGCCCTGTCTGACCAGGGGCGCACCATCAGGTTGCCCGTGCACATGGGCGACCGCATTCGCCGTGTGCACCGTGTGGCCGAAGAATTGGAGCAAAAGTCAGGGCAAAGGCCGACCCCAGAGGAAATCGCCGAAGAAATGCAGTTGGACTCGCACAAAGTCCGCTGGATGTTGCACGTGTCGCATCGGCCCTGTTCATTGGAAAAACCTGTCGGAGAGGACGAGGACAGCGAACTGGGTTCATTCATCGAAGACAAGACCACGCCTTCGCCCAGCGACGCTGCCGCAGAGAATATGCTCAAGGAGAGAATGGAAGAGCTGCTCAACACGCTGACCCCGCGCGAAGCGCGCATCTTGCGACTGCGCTTCGGTCTGGACAACGGGCGAGCCTATACCCTCGAGGAAATCGGCCGCAAGTTCGGTCTGACCAGAGAACGCATCCGCCAGATTCAGATGGAAGCCCTCCGCAAGCTCCGACACCCGAGCCGCAGCCGGCGGCTCAAGGGCTATCTATCCTGAGCACCATAGCGTACCTGCCAGGTCCCAGAGCCTGGCAGGTACGTCTCTCGCTTAACCACAAGTCCACTGAAGTCAGCCTATTTCTTCAGCGTCGGCAAAATGTCCTGCCCCTTCCAGGCCACATCTATGGCCGCGCCGCTGACCGCCGAGCTTTCGTCGCTGCACAGGAACAAAATCACCTGCGCCACCTCCTCCGGCTGGGTGATGGTCGAAGGGTCTTCATTGGGGTAGTTCCTGGCGCGCAGCGGGGTCGCCACCGGTCCGGGGCAGATGGCGTTGACCCGAATGCCGTAGGGCTTCATCTCCAAAGCCAGCGACTTCGTAAAGCCAATCACGGCATGTTTGGAGGCCGAATAGGCCGCCCGCGTCGCGCTACCTTCTTTGCCCAGCTTGGAAGAAATATTCACGATCGTGCCGTGCCCTTGCCTGACCATAACCGGCACCAAAGCCCGACACAACAGAAACATGCCGCGCACGTTTACCCCGAAGTTCAGGTCCCAGTCTCGCGTGGAGAGTTCCGCCACCGGATTGTGAATCGCCACCCCGGCCGAATAGACCATGCCATCTATGCGGCCAAATTCCCGCAGGGCAGCCTCGACCAGCGGGCCAATTGACTCTTCGACAAGCATATCGGCCACGACCGGCAGAGCGCGTCGGCCCAAAGCCCGCACATCATCAGCCACGCGCTCTATCTCATCGGGTATCTCCGCATTCAAAACGATGTCGGCCCCCTCGCGAGCCAGCAACATGGCCGCCGCCTGTCCGATGCCGCGCCCCGCGCCGGTGATTAAAACAACCTTGTCCTTCATCCTCATACAATTGAATCGCTCCTCACTGTGAAATAATCGCGGGCCTTCCGCCCGTTCTTCGACGCCCGTCAGGGGCTATGCCCCTGTTTGCCCGTCGTCTCAGTATCGTCCCGCCTTGCCAACCGCGCCAGCAAGCCAAAACTCAATGCCAAAACAAATGACAGATCGACCAGGAAGAAGGAGTTGTCAATCAAGCCATGCGCCAGAGCATACACCATGCCGGCCATCAGCGCCACGACAAGCGCACGGTCCAAAGCATCGTCGAGCCGACGATACGCGCCGAAGCCAGCCTTGAAAAAGCTCCATTGTTGAACCGCCAGCGTCGCCAACCCCAGTAAGCCCAGTCGCGTCCAATAATCCAACAGAATGTTATGCGGGTGCGATAAGTTCAGTTCCTGCCACGCCTCAGGCAGGACATAGCGCGTCCGATATTGGTACAGAAAATTGTCTAAACCCACGCCAAACACGGGATGGTCGCGCACCATGTTCACAGTTGCCTGCCACAGCTTGATGCGAAAGGTTGTCGTCTCGCCCTGCAGGTTGAGCAGGCGCGAGACGCGCCCGGTCCCAACTAAGGAAACAAGGCTCAGAACCAGTGCTGCCAACGCCGTCGCGCCCCATAGCCACGCCCGCCGGCCTTGTATAAGGACGATGAAAATAAGCGCGGCAGGCAGCCCGATCAACCACGTCCCTCTTGAATAGGTCAGATAGAGGCACAGCAACACCGGCGCCGCAGCGAGGCCATAGAACAACCGCCGCCGCGAGAACGGCGCGGCGATGACGAGAGCCAGCAACCAGGACGCCGCCCGCCCCAAGAACAAACTCAAGTTGTTGGGCGAAGCGTACACACCTCTGATGCGGCGCACGCCTTCCGCCACAATCACATCGCCCGTAAAGCCGTACTGATACAGGCCTATCAGGGCGAGCACAACTGCGGCCATGACGAAGGCGTCGGCCAGCAGCCAGAGGTCTTCGCGCCTCAGAGGCGTTATCCTGAGCAGAAAGTAAAAAGCGACCGGCTCCAGGATGACCACGCGCAGCTCCCGATTGGCCACGCCGAAGTTCTCAGCGGTCAACACCGAAACAACGCCGGCCATAACCAGCGCCAGCATGGCCACATCCAGAGACATGACCCGCGCGAAGATGAGCTCCGGCGCGCGACAGCCCCGCCAACATGATCTCATCTTGCCGCACACGGCCTGCCACAGGTCGGCGATAGCCAGGCCCCCCCGGCTTTGGCCCGCGCTGAGATAGCGGGCATCTGCCCCGAACCCGGCGGACTGAACCAGCCACCGCAGTCCATGATGTATCGCCAGGCCCAGCACAGCCACCAACATCGCCAGTTCCAACACACCGACGGGGCGGCCAGGCAGGGCCTTTGTGACGAGAAAGAATGGCGTGGAAAATGTCACCAGGCCCAGCCCCAACGTCGGCCTGAAACTCGTCAGCAGGATGACAGCCACCAGACAGGCCAACGCCAGCCAGGGATTGGGGCTGAAATAGAACGCTGCTGTGAACACGGCAAGCGCGGCCAAGTGCCACTTCCGGTCGAGCGCAGCAAACCAGGTCACAACAGACGGCCGCCAGCCCGCCCACAGCAGCCGCAGCCCAGCGCAGGCTGCCCCACCCGCGCCCACCAATCCGAGAAGCAGACAGAGCGCCCACATCACCTCATCGGACACAGCGGACCGTTCACGCACGGCCACAAAGCCGAGAAACGGCCACTGTTCCCAGCCGCCGTGCGCCTCTATCTCCACGCGATGAACCCCCTCAGCCAAGCCAGAGGCCACAGTCACGGTCGCTTCGCGTTCCAACGGGTCGTGCAGCACGACATAGGCGCGGCCCTGTCCATCACGTGGCAATCTATTGGCCGGCTGACCATCCACCGAGATGTAGAAAAGCCCCCAAAACCGGCCACGACGCAGCTTGAGGTCCAGACGCGAACCGTAGAAGCTCAAAGTCGCCCGGTCGCCCTCAGCCCCGACATCGGCCGCCGCCGCACGCACACGCCAGCGGCCCGCGTCGTAGCGGATGGCCCTGTCGTTGGCCGGATGATGGCCCGGATACGCTGTGGCCTCTTCAGCGGCCAGCTCAACCAGCGCACGGTACAATCGGCGAGGCCGGTACGCTCCGTCGAGCAGGGCGAAGCCAGCCCGCGCATCGCCGGGCCTCTCCGGCGGCAAGAAGGCAGCCAGCCCCATCGCCGCGAGCCACGGCCACTCGGTCCTGGCCCGCCGAATGGCGCCCAGCGTCCGTTCCGTCTGCACCTCCTCCGTATCTGTCCCCCACACGGCAACCTCGCCCGACCAGCCAGGCGGGAGGGCGTTCCAGCCCATTTCGACCGCCCAGATCGGTTTCGCAACGTCGCCGTTGGCATCCATCACCTCACGCAGGAGAACGACACGGGAAAAATTGAGGACCTTCGCATCGGTACGGCGGTCTTCCGGGCCGCTCCAAAAGCCGTAGGGCTTGGCCGCTGCCACGTCAAAATAGGGCGCCGCGCCAGCGGCGTACAGGCTCTGCAGATAGAGGGCCTCGTTGAGGTTCAATGGCCCATCCTCGACCGTCGGCGCCAGACCGCCCAGCACAATCACCGCATCGGGGTCGGCATCCCGAATCTGGATGCTGCCTTCGCGGAGAAGGCGCATATACTGCGTCGGGTCAACGAGGCCATTCCCCCAATGGGGCTGGATGTTGGGTTCATCCCAGATTTGATAGTATTTGAGCGACTCGCCGTAGCGCGAGGCCAATTGCTCAGCGAAGCGGCCAAAATCAGCCAGATGCTCGGGCGGGGCAAAGCGGTTGTCGCGCTCCGCAGAACGCCTCGCCCACGCGGGCGAGGTATGCAACACGGCCACAAGCGCGAGGCCATGCCGTGCGCAGGCCGACACGACTGCGTCCCACATCGCCCAGTGGTGATCGCCGCGCTCAGGCTCAATGTTCGCCCACGGGAAAGGCTGCCTGACCCACGTGATTCCGGCCTGCTTCATGTCTGACAGGGCTTGCTCGATGGTATAGCCGGCATCCGCCGCAGTGCGCCCATGCAGGCCGTGCAGCCCGCGCGTGTCCAGAGCGGTCAAATCGGCGTTCACGCCCAGGCCCGGCAGCACCCGCTCAGCTCCGAAATCCTGCGGCGGGCCATATACCACTCCCCGTTCCTCCACGCGACCACGGGAAAGAGCCACAGCGACGCCAACCGCCGCGATGAACAGCAGGGCAAACAGCGCCAGGCGCACCCAAACCCACCTGCTATGGAAAGGTTTCAAAGTCGCTTTCAATTCTGAGCATGTCCTCTCAAACAGAAACCCACTGGTGGCATTGCTTCGCCAATCGGCCGCGGCGCACTTTACGATGACCAGCGCGGCAATCCGCTGTATCCATCGTCGGTCAAGGCATGTATCCGGCCGCTGGTCAGGTCGAACAAATAGATGTCGCCGTTTTCGACAAAGGCCACCGCACTCGCGTCGGGCGACCACGCCGTCAGCGGAAAACGCAGCCCTCTGGCTCTATCCGCGAACAACAGTGTCTCATTGCTGCCATCAACATCAACAAGGTACAGGTCATACAGGCTGTTCTGCGAGCTGATCGGCTCACGCGCCTGCCCATATAACAGCCGACTCTGGCCTTCTGCGTTGGGCGGCGACCAAGCTGGCATGGCCCACATGCCAGCCTGAGCGACTAATTTTATGTCCACTTTACCATCCAGACTCAGCACCCTGACATCGAACACCGGGCTATCTTCCGGCGACGAAGATAACCCTTCCCCGTGCACCGTCGCCGCGATGTGCCGGCCATCCGGCGACCAGGACAAGCTTGGCACCCAGACCCACTCGCTGTATGTGTGATAAGGAGGGAATTGCAGCAGCGTCCGCCGCTGACCACTCCGCAGATCAACGACTCCGATTTCTTCTGCCGTGCCGTAGGCAGCGTACCGGCCATCAGGCGAAACGGCCCAAGAGCTGCCCCACCAACTGTAAAGCTCACCTGTCGGCGCGGAAAATGAGCGAGTCGTGGTCATGGCAGACATGGAGAAGAGGTGCAGGTCGTTGCGCGCCTTCCAGCCAGGCGAACCGGCCACCCGTTCCGCGGTCGAGTAGATAAAGGACTCGCCTTCGGGCAACCATTCCGCATAGATTGCACCCTCTATGCCCAAAGCGACAGGCTCTTCACCCAGCACCGTCGTGGTGATGACCCACAAAGTATTCAGCGGCGTCGGCGGCCCCTCGGCCACCCCGCGCGTGTACAGCAGTTTCGAGCCATCAGGCGAAAGGGCAAAGACCCGTTGGTCTAAGTCACCTGAGGATGTCAAAGGGCGACGGGCGTTGCTGTTGTCTCGCATCACCCAGGCATTTCCGCCCGACACATACGCCAACGTCCCGGTGATGGGCACGGCTGGCAATGTCCCGCCACTGCCTACCATGACAATCTCATCAATCGCCTGCCTCACCACCCGGCGCTGGACTTCCTTGCGCCGGACCTCCACGCCATTCTCGTATGTGACCCGATAGACGACTTCCTCTTCGCCATTTTGGCCGGGTTGAATCAGGCGGCTGTCGTTCTCGGCCAAAGCGCGGTTGCGCACCGTCCGTTTCTGGAAGGGGATACTGACCCGTTCCGTCGCTGTCGTCTCCTCGACGCGGATAATAACCACCGGCGTATCCGGCTCGAGCAGTTCCCACACATCCGGCTCCACCCGGTCTAGCCTGCCCAGTTCAATATGCTGCTCCGCCAGCAATTCGCCCACCGTGCGTGCGCCGGACCTGACCCGCCGTTCCTCCTGCCCTACCTTGATGATCACCGGTCGCTGCGGCGCGCAGGCTGCCAGCCAGGCCAACAACATGATGAGCGCGACGAGGAGAAGGCTGGCCCGCCAGAAGGCTTCACGACCTGCCGCACAGCGCGCTTTTGCGCTGGCTCGGGCAGAAACATCGCCATCTGTCGCCCCACAGGGGCAAGAGAGTTCCTGGTTCGCCAGCCAATCGCTATTCATCTTCATCCCAATCGGCGGGGTAGTCTTCATGGTCGAATTCGATGTTCGTCGCTCTTTCCATGTCAGCGATCACAGATTTTTCCACCTTGCGGGCGAAAACCAGGAAACCCGTGTGCGCCACCATACGGTCCATTGGCCGTAGCCGCGCCGGGACGGCCTTGTAGGGGCGCACCAAGACTTCCTCAACCTCCGGGTAGCCAAACCCATGCTCAGGCAGGCGATGTAACAGCCCGATCACTTGGTTGGCGGTCGGCAAGATCGCGCCGAAAAAACCGCCGCCTTTCAAGGCGCGCCAGGCCGGCTCCAGGGCAGCCGTCGGCGACTTCACATCCAGAAACAGGGCGTCAACCTCGTGCTCATCGAAGCCCTCCTGGACATCTCTCAGTTTGAAGTCAACGTAGTCGGCCAGGCCGACCCGTTCCAGGTTGCGCCGGGCCAGGTTCAACATGTCCTCGCGGACATCGTAAGAGTAGACGTGGCCGGTCGGCATCACATAGCGCGCCAACGTCAGGGCAAACGCACCGCTGCCCGCGCCGGCCTCAATGACCCGACAGCCGGGATAAATGTTCATTTTCAACAGCAGGTAGCCGGCGTCTTTGGGAAACACAATCTGGCCCGCCCGTCGAATATCGCGCACCAAATCATATATCGAAGGCTGAAGGGCCAGCAACGGGTGGCCCAAATGGGAGGGAAAAGCGCGCCCCAGAGGCTGGCCGATCACATCGTCGTGCCGAATCACGCCGTGGTGCGTTTCCAAACGCCCGCCAATTTCCAGTCTCACCAGAAAACGCTTGTAGTCGCGCGCGACAAAGAGCACCAAATCCCCAGCTTGCGCCAAAACCATGCGTTGATCGCCTCCGTAGCAGTCTCGCGGCTTGCATTATAGTTGAGGGCAGCCTGATGCGCAATTCCCCCGTCCTCCAGGTATTGGGCCGAAGCGGGGACACGTTGCAACGTGCCCCCTACGGCCTGCGGCAGATGCTTCGCCTGCGGCTCAGCATGACGGGCAGGAAACCGCATCGCCTCAGTCTGCGGCTTTTTGCTTTGAAAGCCGACATCTGCTATACTCGTGCCAATGAGCGGCAGTTCCCAACTGAAACCACCGCGACCGACGCGGCCTCTGTGCTGCTCCCCAAACGGAAAGGAGAAGTCCAATGGTCAATCAACCCAATCGCCACCAGGAAACGCTGGCCCAGGCCATCTTTCGCCGCAAGAGCATCCGCTCGTACACCGGCCAACCGTTGGCCGCCGAGCATCTCGCCATGCTCAAAGGCATTGCCAGGAGCGCGCCACGTCTGACCGACACGCCGGTCCGCTTCGCCTTTGTCGAAGATCCGAAGCAAGTTGACCACGTCTTTGTCGGCATTCTGGGCAGCTACGGCAAGATCAAGAACGCCCCGGCTCTGCTCGTGGGCATCGCCGGCCCAGGCGACCGCATGGAGGAGTCTCTCGGCTTCACCATGGAATACATGGTTCTCGAAGCCACCCGCCACAACATCGGGACATGCTGGGTCTCAGGCATGTTTCGCCGCCGAAATGTGGCCGAAATCGTGCCCCTGCACGAAGGAGAAAAGGTCCTGGCCGTGTCCCCGCTGGGCTACCCGGCTGGCGCAGGCGGGGGCGGCCTGCTCAAGTCGCTGGCCGGCTCGGCCAGGAGAAAGGATGTCTTCGACATCGTTTTCGCCGAGCGATGGCAAGGCGACGCCCATCCCATGCTGGAGGCCCGGCCCGACCTGCTGAGGGCCGTCGAAGCCGTCCGCTGGGCGCCGTCGGCCATGAACCGCCAGCCCTGGCGGCTCATTTTGACCGACGCAGCCGCTGTCCTGACCTCCGTCAGCAAGAGCAGCGGCCTGGACAATGGTATCGCCATGGCTCACTGGGCGATTGCCGCTCACGAAGAGGGGCTGCCTGGCACATGGGACGTCAACCCGAACCGCGCCGATTGGCAGCCGCGCCTGCACCTGCCGGACGGCGTGACGCTGGTGGGCGTCTATCCCCTGTGACCAGCGAGACGCCGGTCACAGTTTCTTTGGCACGGCGTGGCGGGCCAGTCGCGCGTATGGCATCAGCCTGCCGCCAATCAGGGGCAGAGCGTACTCGACAAACGCTGACGTGATGGAGTGCCCGTCGGCGCCGATCATCTCGTCGGGGAGCAACTTCTCGCGGTTGGCTACTTCCGCCAGCGGCACGCGCACGGTGGAACAGTGATACGCCGGGCCTTCGTCCCGTCGCAGGGCCACCATACAATCGGTGTGCCCCTCCAGCGCAAAGCGCACCGCATCGCGCCCGACCCGATAGGCCTCTTCTTGATCAATTGCGGAGGCCATCAGGATGCTGGAACGCTGCATCGTATCGGGCTTCTCGAAGCGACACTTGAGGCCCAGCTCATCCTTGACCTTCTGCGCCAGCCACACGCTCACGCCGCCCAACTGTATATGCCCAAACGCATCCATGGCCTGGACGGCAGTCATCAGAGGCTTGCCGTCCGGGCCGACCACGCCTTCTGAAAGCGCCACCACGACGCCGCCGTACTTCTTGTGCGCCTCCGCGATGTCCGTCAGAATCTGCTCCACCGAAGTCCGTCTTTCGGGAATATACACCAGGTGCGGTGGGTCAATCTCCGACTCTTTGCCCAAGACCGCCGCCGCGGTCACCCAGCCGGCATGGCGGCCCATCATCTCCACGATCTTCACCGGCGTAGAAAGGTAACCAGACTCGGTGTCGAAGCCTGTGTCACGGACGGTGTTCGCCACAAAACGAGCCGCGCTGCCGTAACCTGGGCAGTGATCTGTCGCCACCAGATCATTGTCAACTGTCTTGGGCACGCCGACCACGTACAGCTCATAGCCGCGCTCCAGCGCAGCTTTGCTGACCTTGTTGGATGTGTCCATCGAGTCATTGCCGCCGATGTAGAAGAAATAGCGGACATTGTGCGCCTTGAACACGTCCAGCACACGCCCGTAATCGTCTTCAGTCAATTTCCGGCGGCTCATGCCCAAAGCCGAACCCGGCGTCGTGCGCAACAGGTCCAGCGTTTCAGCAGACTCACGGCGAAAATCAATCAGGTTCTCGTCCAGCACGCCTTCGATGCCGTACAGCGCGCCATAGACTTCGCCAATCTCTTCGTGCTTGAACGCCTCTTGGACGACGCCCACCAGGCTGCAATTGATCACTGCCGTCGGCCCACCCGACTGGCTGACGATCAGATTTCCCTTGACCATTTTCAAACCTCCAAAATAATGCGCTACCAGGTGCGCTGAAATACTACTTCATAAGAATAATGATACAGCGAATTACCGAATTCCTCCCCGGTTTCCTCACATCGTTCGGCCTGAGGGATATCCGGCGTAATGCCCTGCGCGATCTCACTTCGCGCATTCATCACCTGAACCGTGTGCGTCCCCTTGAACATCGGAAAGTCAACGTATCCGTCTCCCATTTCAGGCTTGTGGCCGGTCTCCAGTTCGGCGCCTTCGGGCCCCCAGGACACCCACACTTTGATCCATGGCAGCCCGTTCCCATCTTTGTCCAGCACGTTGATATAAATGTTGTGGTTGCCGTGGTTCTCACACGCGGACAAACGGCGCACCTTGACCAGGCGGAAATCCACATCCGGCACCGGCGTGGCGGTTGGCTCTTCCGTGGGAGGCGGCTGAGTGGGTTTGGGCGCCACCGGCTTGGGTGTGTTCGTCGGGATCGGGGTATCGGTTGGGACAGGTGTAAAGGTCGGCGTCGGAGTCACCGTGAATGTCGGCGTGCTGGTCGGAGTGTCGGTTGGAATGGGAGTCGAAGTGAAGGTCGGACGCAGCGTCCGCGTTGGCAGCGGCGAAGGCTCTTGAGCGATCACTATGGCTTCTCGTGCCGCGAACTGGGCCTCCTGCGAGAACTCACTGCTTAGAACCAGGTAGAACAGCCCATATACCATCAGCACCGATAAAAACAAGCCAATCAGGATGAGCTTCTGCTGTCCCGTCACCCGCCGCTCCTCAATCAGACATCAGATATTGGCCGAGGACTTAGCTTGTGGCGTCAACTCAATCGAACCACTGTCTCGCTCATCAAGCTGATTCTCGTTCGGGGTCCCTTCTCCCTGAGATTGTTCGCCCTGACCACTGAACCGCCACGTCAGATACTCCAGGTATTCGATGGCAAAAGCCAACTCCTCATGCTTCAGCCGCTCCAACAGGGCAAACAGGCGACGATAGAGAGGATCATATTCGACTAAACGCGCCAGCCTGTCTGTCTCGGCGTTTTCGGTCTCGACATGATAGCCCAACAGCTCAAGCAAAAATGCCAGATCGGTATGAGTCCACTCGGAAAGTTTGCTCAGCGTTTCCAGATTGGGCGTCTCGCCGCTCAGAATACGTAGCAACGTCACATGGCTGATGCCGATGTGCTCCGCCGCCTTGCGCACAGAAAGGTTGCGCCTTGCAATCTCACTTTTTAAGTATTCTGACAGGTTCATGGTATTCTCTTCACCCCTTTACTCAACGTGGAGCCCCGCAACTAGGTACACCGATTGGTAAAGTGCCTTGTCACTAGTTTATCATAATTACCACCAACCGTCAAGAACTGCTTTTCTTGTCTTGATGGGCGGCCTGTGCTATACTCTCAGCGCAACGCAGTTTATCCATAAGGTGAAACAAATGCAACTCACGGATGACGAAAAATCAGCGATAGACGGTGCCTTAGGCGAACCGCTGCGCATTGCGACTCAAGTGCTCGTGGAGCTCGGCGACAGCTATGGCGCCGAACGACTGGTCCCCATTGCCAGCGCGCATTTGGTCGCCTGTTCATACCAGATTGCCGGCGAAGCAGGCATTGACATCTACTCCCGCCTGGTCGAAGCGGGCGCCAGGGTGAAAGTTCCCACCACGCTCGATCCGGGTTCTATTGATTTCGCTCGCTGGCAGGCATTTCGCACGCCGGAGGGTTACGCTCAGCGACAGCTCAAGATCGCCGAACTGCTGGAAGCGATGGGCGTCATCCCCACCTGGACCTGTACGCCGTATTACGTGTTGAACGTGCCTCGTTTCGGCCAGCATATCGGCTGGTCGGAGTCGAGCGCAGTCGCATTTGTGAATTCGGTCATCGGGGCGCGCACCAATCGCCTGGCGGCGTATGTGGACCTGTGCGCCGCGCTGACCGGCAAAGTGCCGTATTTCGGTTTGCACATCACCGAAAACCGGCGCGGGCAGATTTTGATTGACGTAACGCCGGACGTCGGGGCGAACATGCGGGACGAGGATTTCGCCGCGCTGGGCTATTTCATTGGCGCGGCGGTCGGCGATAAAATTCCGGTCATCCGCGGCATCGCCGATGCGTCTTTTGACCAGCTCAAATTCCTGAGCGCAGCCTCTGCTTCGACGGGTTCAGTGGCGTTGTACCACATTGTCGGCGTGACACCGGAAGCCCGCACCCTGCAAGAAGCCTTCCAGGGCGAGGAGAACGTCCGTCGCCTGGGCTGGGAGGACATTTTGCCCTTTGGCCCACGGGAACTTCAAGAGACCAAAGACAAGATGTGCACCTTCCGCGAAGGCCAAGTGGACATCGTTGGGCTGGGGTGTCCCCATGCTTCCATCGCCCAAATCGAGAGGTACGTCCGCCTGCTGGGCGACCGGAAAGTGCACCCCGACACAGAACTGTGGATATGCATGAACGAGCTGGTGGAGGGCATGGCCCGCAAAATGGGCTACATTGCCAGACTGGAAGCGGCCGGCGCTCGCATCATGACCGGCACCTGCCTGAACGATTGCCCACTGGAGGCCTGGGGTTTTCGCCATCTGGCCACCGACTCGCCCAAGTTTGCCTATTACACGCCCACCACGGTCGGGGCGGAGTGCTATTTCGCCAGCACCGAAAAGTGCATCCAGGCCGCCATTCTAGGGCGCATTTGACAATTCAGGAACAGTTGAAACCACCAACGGTCGCCGTTCGACGCAGATGGGAGGCAGATATTGATTCCCGTTCGTCTGCGTCTACCGTTAGTTCTTGAAAGAGGAGCACAGATGAGCAGATTATTTAAAGGGCGTGGCTGCGCTGAGGGTATCACAGAGGCAGAGGCCATCGTCGCGCTGGAACCATTTGGCTTCTGGCAGGGCATTGACCCCGCTACCGGACAGGTTATCAATCGCCGCCACCCGTTGCTGGGCCACAACCTGGCTGGCAAAGCCTTCGTGTTTACCTTCGGGCGTGGTTCGACCGGTAATCCCGGCATCTTCCTCGAAGCGGTCCGCAACAACGTCGCACCGGCCGCCATCATCAATGTGCGCGCCGAACCCATGATTACCCTGTGCTCGATCCTGTCCAGGCACTTCTATGGGCGATACATCCCCGTCGTTGACCAGCTCGACGATGCGTTCTATCAAACCGTGCGGACCGGCGACCGTCTGCGCATTGACGGTAAGGCCGGAACTGTGGAGGTTCTGTAGGCGCGCGCCTTATCTTCAAAGCGAAACACTCTCAGTGCCGCAGGCTGGAGCCTGCGACGTGGCCGTCTGGATGACTTACCATGATGGGCAATTTGACAATCGCCCGACTCACCTCTATGATGAGATGAAGCATCCCGATCAACTTGTGCGCCGGACGGTATGTGTTCATGAAGCGGAGGCCCTTGGGTCGTGCGGTTTGACATTTTGACCCTGTTTCCCGGCATATTTCAAGGCGTGTTCTCTGAAAGCATCCTCGCGCGGGCAATCAAAGCCGGGTTGCTCACGGTGGAAATCCATAACATCAGAGATTACGCCACAGGCCGACATCGCGTGACCGATGACACGCCATACGGCGGCGGCGGCGGCATGGTCATGAAGCCAGAGCCCATCTTTGCCGCTGTGGAAGCGGTGCGTCGCCCGGAGCTGCATCCGCGCATCGTGCTCACCACGCCTCAGGGGCGGCTGTTCTCTCACGCCGTAGCCCGTGAACTGTCGCAAGAAGACCAGGTCATCTTGATCTGCGGCCGATATGAAGGAGTGGACGAACGGGTACGGGAGCATCTGGTTACCGACGAGATTTCCATCGGCGATTACGTGCTCAGCGGCGGCGAGCTGGCGGCGGCGGTGATCGTTGAGGCAACGGCCCGGCTGTTGCCGGGCGTGCTGGGCGACCCGATGGCGGCCTGTCGCGACTCTCACGCCAACGGTTTGCTGGAGTACCCTCACTACACCCGCCCGGCGGAGTATCGCGGCTACCGCGTGCCGGACATTCTGTTGTCGGGCGATCATGCCCGTGTCGCCCGCTGGCGTCGCAACCAGGCTCTATTGCGGACTAAGCTGCGCCGGCCTGACCTGCTACAGAAAATCGAATTGAGCGAGGAAGACTTGAAATTTCTCGAAAAAAGCACGGATGAAAAACACAGATAGGCACCGATGAATTTCTGTTCATCGGTGCCTATCTATAATTTCATTCGGTCGTGCGGCAACCCCGTTCCGTTGCCGCACCCGCCTGCCCCCACACTAGGCGCGGATTTCGCGCCTCTGGAAGAGCACGTAACCCGCGGCGAACAGCAGGATGGTCGCCGCGATAAGCCCCGTCAACTGCGGCCAGACGATCAGCAGGCTCTCACGCAGGGGCAATGGCGTGCCCAAGATTGCGCCGTCCAACTGAATGGGCAAGACAAAGCCCACCGAACGCACATTCGGCTGCAACAGGGCAAACATGACTTCTGTGTAGAGCGTGTTGGGCGAGATACGGCTCAACATCAGTTCCAGGTGCGCCCGCGCCAGAATCTCCTGCGGCAGGCCAATCTGAATCGGCGACAGAATCGGCGCGATCAGCCGCACCAGCATTGACCAGAAGACGGTGAAGAAGAGCCACACGGCAATAGAGGCCAGGGCCGCCGTCGCCGGCTGACGGAAGATGATGGAGAACATCATGGCCAGTGCCAGCCAGATGCCGCCGTAGAAGACGCACGCCACCAGGAACCACAGCCCTCGCGCCACTTCCTCCCCACTGGGCGGCACGCCCAGCCGCAAAATGCCCATCCCGACGATGAGCAGCCAAATGGCCGTGAGCACCAGAGCAAGAGTGAACAAGCCGGCCAGAAACTTGCCAAACAGCAAGGCGTCGCGGTAGATCGGCTGCGCCAGCACGCGCGAGATGGTCCGACGGTTGAACTCGCTGTTAATGGAGTCAAAGGCCAGGGCAATCGCCACGAGCGGGATCAGAAATCCCAGGAAGCCCACAAACGCTGGCAACGGTTCCTGAGCGGTCGTGAACAGCCGCAGCATGATGAACGGGTCTTGGCCGACGGTGGCCTTCAGGTTCTGCGTGGCTGCATACACCGTCCCCGCCGCCGTTAACACAATAAGCACCTCCAGGATGCGCATACGGCCGCCGGTCAGGTGATCGGCCATCTCCTTAGCGACGACCGCCCATAGCCCTGTCCACGGCGACCCTTCGCGCTTCGCAGGTGCGCGAGTCTGTTCAGCTTGCAGCGACATTTTTCACCTCCTGGAAATATCGGGCATAGATGGAATCGAGATCCGGCGTGCGCACGTCGAGGCCGAGCAGCCGCCCTCCAGCGGACACCACAGCCTTCACCGCTTCTGCACGCAAGTCGCCAGTCGCCTCCACCAGATACCGGTCCGGGCCCTCTTGTTTGACGGCGACCACCCCGGGCAGGCTTTGCAGAGCCGGATTCAGGGAGGCAGCCGGCCCATCGGCTTGCAGCCAGATGTGGTACGCGCTGCCCAGCACCTGCTGAGCGAGATCAGGCACCGCGCCGACCAGAACCAGTCGCCCCTGGTGAAACAGCCCAACCCGGTCACAGACTTCCTGCACCTGATGCAGCAGGTGAGAGGACAGCAGCACGGTGATCCCTTCTTCCTTGAGCTGACGGATGATCTGCAAGAATGAGCGCGCGCCTTCAGGGTCAAGGCCTTGCGTCGGCTCGTCCATAATGATCAGCTTCGGCTGCTTGACCAACACATCGGCCACACCCAGTCGGCGGCGCATACCGTGCGAGAAAGTCGCCACCGGTTTATCGGCCACATCGGCCAGGCCCACACGCGCCAGGACATCATCGATCCGACGGCGCGCCTCGCTGCTGGGCAGGCCGTTCAACCTGGCAATGTAGGCCAGGTTGCTCCGCGCGCTCAATTCATCATAGAACCCGACCTCGTCGGGCATATAGCCGACCTGGGCCTTAACGCTCAATGGCTGGCGCGCCGGGTCCAGGCCCAGCACGCGCACCTTGCCGGCCGTGGGCTCAGTCAAACCCAGCAGCATCAGGATGGTCGTTGTCTTGCCCGACCCATTGGGCCCGAGCAGTCCAAAGACCTCACCGCGTGCTACCGACAGGTTCAGATTGTCCACGGCAGTCAGGTCGCCATAGTGTTTGGTCAGGCCGCTGGTTTCGATAACGAAATCGTTCATGTTTCCGGCCCTCCTCCGCAATTAGCGGCGACCGAACTGCAACACAGCCAGAGAAACCACCACCACCGCGACAGCGATCAGCGCGATACCCACAACGCCCCACACCGTAGAGGTGGTCACCGTGATGCGGAAGTCCACCGATTTGGTCGAGCTGTCCGTCGGACGGGCCCTTACGGTCAGCATGTAGTCACCGGCCAGGGCCTTTTCTGCTGGCGTAAACTTCATGGTCACTTCGGCCTGCTGTCCTGCCGGAATCTGGTCAATTTTCTTCGGCTCGAACTCGACTTTCCAGCCGGTCGGTTCGGTAGAGCTCATTTCAACACCCTGCGCAGCCGCGCTGCCCGTGTTGGAGACGATGAGCTTCAGTTGGGTTTCACGCCCGGCCTGAGCTTCGCCCGACAGCCGGCCATCCAGCGTGGTCACGTTGAGAGTGGCTTCGCCGGTCACCTGAGCAGTCAACGGCAAAGTCGCTTCGGTGTCGCTGCCCTGCGCGCGCACGGTGATGGCATACGGGCCAGCGGTGATGTCCTTGAACGCCTTGACCTCCACGCTCAAAGACTTCGACTGATTGGCCTCGAGGGGCAGGCTGGTCACCTCACTGCCGGTTAACTTGAAGGTCGTGCGGAACCCATCGGGCGCGTCAGCGGACAGAGTGACCGTCAGGTCCTCATCGCCCTCATTTTGGAGCTTCACCGTATATCGGAACGTGGTGGTAGGTCCGCCAGTCACCGTAGGCAGGTCGGTGCTCAGCTTCAGCCTGGCCGGCGCCTTTTCCTCAACGGTCAATTCGA
This sequence comes from Anaerolineae bacterium, assembly GCA_034435095.1. Taxonomy (GTDB): domain Bacteria; phylum Chloroflexota; class Anaerolineae; order DAOTYC01; family DAOTYC01; genus DAOTYC01. Next base: position 20,075 of record DAOTYC010000144.1, read on the forward strand.
GAGGCAGCCTGACCGTGTTTTGGCCGCTTCGCCCCACCACCACAAACTCATACTTGCCCGACTTCACGTTCTCCGGCGGCTCGAGCTTGAGCGTCACCGTCGTATCATTGGTGTTCTCATCGGTCTTAGGCTGCACATAAGCGGCCTGGATGGCGCGCCCGCCGCCTTTGAAGCTGGCCGACCAACCCTCCGGGACCTTCTCCAAATCCAGGTCAACAACCTGCGGCGCTCCGTTGGCGCGCAGTTTCAGGTCAATGTTAACAGTCTCCTTTATCCCGATGATCTGCTTGGGATAAGCGGTGAACATGACCAACGGAGGCTCGTTGGATGAAGATACCGGGTCTTGAGCCATCACAGTCACCGGCCCAACCAGCGTAAACAACAGACCAACCAATACAACGATTGACCACAAGCGTCTCATACATACCCTCCTTAACATTCAATCATAATGTTTTTGGAAAGATCTTAGAGCCATAGAGGAACAGGTTGCCCGAGCAGGCCCATCCATCAAGACTGGACGCCGGGCAAACCTTGCCCGCTCTGACCACCTGCAAACTAGCATACCAGGCTTAAGAAAAGATTAGAGCCAGATTAAAAGAAGATTAGAATCGCCCCTGATTCTCCGACCACGATGTACTTGTCACGTTTATTATTCTGCATTACAATCCTGGGGGCGTGGCAGGTGCTGTTTTGTCATCTTGTTCACGGCGCACAGCATCGGGCCAAATCGGAATTGCCCCAAGACTCTGCAAGCATTTCCCAAATGGCGTGCCAGACGGACTGATTCCTTAAGAAAGGTTATTGCCAAATGATTGACGACTTCGACCAGCTCATTGAACGACGCCACACGAATAGCCTTAAATGGAGCCGCTATGGAGAGGATGTTTTGCCCCTGTGGGTGGCGGATATGGATTTTGCGTCCCCTCAGCCAATCATCCGCGCCTTACACGAGCGGGTCGCGCACGGCGTGTTTGGCTATAGCCTGCCTCCAACTGAACTGCGCGAGGTCATCGTAGAACGCCTGCAGCGGCTCTATGGCTGGCAAGTCGCCCCAGACGCGCTCTTGTTCCTGCCGGGCGTCATCGCCGGTTTCAACCTGGTGTGCCACGCCCTGGCCACACCGGGCGACGGGGTTTTGTTCCAAACACCAGCCTACCCACCCATCCTGCGCGCTCCAGCCAACGCCGGCCTGGCCAGCCACGAAGCAGAACTCACCCGCCGTGCAGACGGGTGGTACGAAATTGACTTTGATCTGTTTGAACAAGCCATCACCGACCAAACGCGGATTTTCATCTTGTGCAACCCTCACAACCCAGTTGGTCGGGTGTTCCGCCAGGACGAGCTGGAACGGATGGCGGAGATTTGCCTGAGACGTAACATGGTCATCTGTGCCGACGAGATCCATTGCGACCTGGTATTTTCCGGCCATCGCCACCTACCCATCGCCTCTCTCTCCCCCGAAATCGCCGAGCGAACCATCACCTTGATGGCCCCCAGCAAGACTTTCAATATCGCCGGCTTGCAGTGCGCTGTCGCCATCGCCCAAAACGAGACGCTACGGCGACGAATCGCCGAGACTCACCGAGACCTGGTTCATCCCCCCAACGTGTTGGGCTATGTGGCCGCGCTGGCCGGATACCGCGACGGTGGCCCGTGGTTGGAGGCATTGCTGCGGTATCTCGAAGCCAACCGCGACTACCTGGTGGATTACGTAAACTCCCGATTGCCTGGCATTGCCGCATACAAGCCAGAAGGCACGTACCTGGCCTGGCTGGATTGTCGTCAGGCCGAAATTGCTGGCAATCCGCATGAGTTCTTCCTGGAGAAAGCGCGCGTTGCACTGAACGATGGGGCCACCTTTGGGAAGGGCGGTGAAGGTTTTGTGCGGCTCAATTTTGGTTGCCCGCGTTCAACGCTGCGAGAGGCCCTGGAACGGATGCGCACGGCCTTGCTGGGCAGTTAAAGAAAGAGCAGGCCAGTCTTTTGGCAGTCGCAGCCACGACAGCCCCCCAGTTCGTTTCTCTATGGGTCAACCAGCAAGCACCCTCTGTCTACATCAACCCGGCAGGCGGCCGGGATACCCTGCGTCGCCCAGAAGTCCCAGATGTCGGCCTCGGTTGGGCAGCGGTCGTTATAGCGGTAGAAGGCGCGCGCCCAATTGTCGAATGTCACGAACGTCCCCCATGGCGTATCGTAGTTGAACGGTGTAGTCCCCGGCAAAGTGCAGGCCTGAACCTGGGGCCCGGTTGGCGGCAAGACGATGGGCGGGGGCGTTGGTTGGGGCGCAACGGACACAGGCGGCATAACGGCCCCGGGCGATGGTGGACACCAGTATTCAAAGTACCCATGTTGTGGGTCGTAATAGACCCGATGGCTGGGACAAACGCCAGGCTCACATCCGCTGACAGTGAAAGGTTGCCCAGTCCCTTGCCAGAAGTTGCCACGATACCAACAGCCGTTGCCCGATGGCATCCACTCATCCCCAGGCGGCGTCTCAGCCGAAGCAACGGGCGCAAAAGCCAGGCCGACGAACACGATGACAGACAATATTTCGAAGAATCGAGCACGATAGGTCATAGTAATTATCCACCTCCTGTCGAACTTGCAGCTCTTCCAGACGGTCATCTGCTTGACAACCATTATAGCACACTTGACTGCCTGGTACAATTTCTGAATAACTGGTAGTTTACTGTTCTGGATACCCTGATCCTTCGCGGTCACTTTGCCTAATTCGTCGTAATCGGCTATAATGAAATTGGAACAGGAATCGCGATAAATTCGAGAGGAGAGCTCGTCTTCGTGTTCAGTCCCTTAAATGCCCTGTTGGGCTTGTTTTCTCTTGACATCGGAATTGACCTGGGGACGGCAAATACTCTGGTCAATGTCCGAGGCAAGGGCATCGTCATCAACGAACCTTCAGTAGTAGCCATTGAAAAGAAGACGAAGAAGGTGTTGGCTATCGGCGCGGAGGCGAAACAAATGGTTGGGCGGACGCCTGCCAACATTGTTGCCATTCGACCTCTGCGTGACGGCGTCATCTCAGATTTCGACGTCACGGAGAAGATGCTGCAATATTTCATTAACAAAGTGCACGATGAGACCTTTCTGTTGCTGCCGCGACCCAGGGTCGTCGTCGGCATCCCCAGCGGCGTTACCGAGGTGGAGAAACGCGCCGTCCACGATGCCGCCATCAGTGCAGGGGCGCGCGAGGCCTATCTGGTGGAAGAGCCAGTGGCTGCCGCCATCGGGGCCGGCCTGCCCGTCACCGAATCGCTGGGCAGCATGGTGGTAGACATCGGCGGCGGGACCACTGAGGTGGCCGTCATCTCTCTGGGCGGGGTGGTCGTTAGCCGGTCCATCCGCGTCGCCGGCGACGAAATGGACGAAGAAATAATGAATTATGTACGCCAGAAGTACAATTTGCTCATCGGTGAGCGCATGGCCGAGCGCGTCAAGATGACCATCGGTTCGGCCTATCCCCTTCCAGAAGAAAAAATCATGACCGTCCGCGGCCGCAATCTCATCACCGGATTGCCTGAAGCGCTCGAGGTCAGCAGCGTTGAAATTCGCGAGGCCTTGTCCAGCCCCGTCAACATCATCGTTGACGGGGTGAAAAGTGCTTTGGACGATACCCCACCCGAGCTGATCTCGGACCTTATGGAACAGGGCATCGCTCTGGCCGGCGGCGGCGCACTGCTGCAAGGCCTGGCCGAGAGGCTCTCTGAAGAAACCAAAATGCTGGTCTATGTCGCAGATGACCCCATGAGCTGCGTCGCCCGTGGGGCAGGGCGCATTCTGGAGGAACTGGACACCCTCCGTAAGGTCCTGTCCAGCACGCAGCGGGGAGGGCTGACAACACGATGATATGAGAAGGCGTTCGACAAACTTCCTGATCCTGCTGTTGGTCGCCATCCTGATCCTGATTCTGCACCAAGCCAATGCTTTACAGCCCATTGAGAACACATTGCTCACCGTGCTCTCGCCGGTGGCATACGCGCTCACCTATATCGGCGACCAGGCCAGAGAAGTCAGCCAAACCGTGTACGATTTGGCCGAGTTGCGGCGGCGCAACGAGGAACTGCAGGGCCTGGTTGACAAACTGATGATTGAGAACGTGCGGCTCAAGGAAATAGAGTCCGAAAACAAGACCCTGTTGGCTCTGCTCAACTTTGTCGAGGCCTATCCGACCTATGACTACACAGCCTCGCGCGTCATCGGACGAGACCCCGGCAACCTGCTGGGCTACATTTTGATTGATGCGGGCCGGAGATCAGGCCTACAGCCTGGTATGGCAGTGGTAACTGAACGGGGACTTGTCGGGCAGATCATCTACGTGGGCGACACGACATCCAAAGTCCTGCTGATCACCGACCCACTCAGCGCAGTAAACGCCGTCCTACAGACTTCCAGAGCTACTGGCATCGTCAAGGGCCAGGCCGGAGGACAATGCTACCTCGACGAAATACCACAAGGCGCAGCCATCGAAATCGGCGACATCGTACTCACCTCAGGCCTGGGCGGAAATTTCCCGCGAGGATTGGTTATCGGACAAATCACCGAGCTCAAGAAACAGGATACGGCGATGTTCCAACAGGCTGCCCTGCGTCCCACTGTAGATTTCAACAGGCTGGAGGTCGTGCTGGTCGTCAACCATTACGAACAGGGTACATCGGCTAATTGAAGGAACAGAAACCATCACTCTACCTGGTTCTTCCTTTTCTGATTCTGGCCGCTGTCGTACAGTCAACTCTGGCACACTTGTTCAGGGTCGGTAACGTGAAGCCTGACCTGGTGTTGTTGGTCGTCATCTCCTGGAGTCTGTTGCGGGGCAGTCGTGAAGGGGTGGTATGGGGGCTGCTCGGTGGGTTGGGCCTTGACCTGTTCTCTGGCGCGCCGTTCGGCGCCTCTGCGGTCGGCCTCATGGCGGCCGGCCTGTTGGCTGGTGAAGGCGAAACCAACATATTCAAAGGCAATATCCTGCTGCCGGTTTTCTTTGCCCCATTGGGAACGGTGACCTATTATGGGGCATTACTGGTCGTTTTTGCTCTCATCGGTCAGCCACTGCCGATGGTGTCCAGCTTCAGCCAGGTCATCTTGCCGGCAGCGGTCATGAATGCGGCAGTCATCCCGTTCGTTTACGTTTTCATGCGCTGGTTAGAGAGGAAGCTGGTTTAGCCACACATGACCCGGTTGCAACGCCAAGTCAGATGAACATCAGGCTTATCGAGGTACGTGTCCTGGCCTTTAGGGCCGTCATAGCCATCACGTTTATCATCTTGAGTTTTCAGCTCTGGAGATTGCAGGTCGTTGAAAGCGAGCAATACCGTCTGCGCGCCGACGACAATCGGCTCAGCGTCATAGCCATTGATGCCCCCAGGGGGATTATCTACGACCGTCGGGGAACGATTCTGGTCAGGAACAAGCCCAGCTACACGGTGAATCTCATTCCGGCCAATACACCAGAAGATGAAGTTGAGCGAGAAGCCATGTTCGCCCAGTTGGCTTCATTGCTGAACATACCGGTGACAGTTGACCCCCAACTCCGAGCCCGACTGGACGCGGCTGAATTGCAGCCACTGGTTTTCCCGCCGCCTCCCCAAATCATCACCAAGGGCATCAGACAGATGTATGAGGAGGGGCTGATCGTCCCCTATAACCGAATTGTTTTGAAGGAGAATGTCGACCGTGATACGGCTGCATTGATCCAGGAATGGCTGGTGCGACTGCCCGGCGTCGAACTAAAGGTCGAGCCCATGCGCAGTTATCTGACCGGGCCATTGACCGCCCATATTTTGGGATACGTCGGTCGAATCCCGCAGGAGAGAGCGGAACAGTACAAGGCGGAAGGCTACGAACCCAACGACCGCGTCGGATTGACCGGCGTGGAATATGCCTACGAACAGGAACTGCGCGGGCGCAAAGGGCGCAAGCTCGTTGAAGTAGATGTAACCGGCCGGACCGTGCGAACCATCGGCCCCGCCGAAGAGGCCGTTCCCGGGTACAACCTGGTGCTGACCATTGACCTGGAACTACAGCGGGTCATGGAGGCTGCCTTGCGCAAAGGCATGGAGCAGGCTCGCTCAACGGCGGGGGTTGCCATCGCCATGGACCCACGGACCGGCGAGATTCTGGGCATGGTATCATTGCCAGCCTACGACAACAACTTGTTTGCCGCCGGCATTTCATTGGAAGACTATCTGCGGCTCAACATTGACAAAGACCGTCCCCTGGTGAATCACGCCATTGGCGGACTGTATCCGCCTGGCTCCATTTTCAAGATCATTCCGGCAGTGGCCGCTCTGCAGGAAGGCATAGTTGATCCAAAACAGCAGGTCCTTTGCAAAGGCATCATGTGGGTCCCGAACCGCTACTTCCCAGACGATCCCGAGCTGGCGCAGCCCTTCCATTGCTGGGCCGAGGAGGGACACGGCCTGGTCAACCTGATTACAGGCCTGGCCGTGTCCTGCGACATCTATTTCTACCACCTGGGAGGCGGGTACGGACAGTTTGAGGGGCTTGGTCTGGACAGGCTGGCCCACTACATGGAACTGTTCGGCCTGGGCCAACCGACCGGCATTGACCTGCCCGGCGAAACGACGGGCATTGTGCCTTCCGCGCAATGGAAACGGTTGACCTATGCCGAGAGTTGGGTGACCGGCGATACCTACAACATGTCCATCGGCCAGGGTTTCGTCCTGGCTACTCCACTCCAGATGCTCAACGCGACGGCGGCCGTAGCCAATTGGGGCACGTTGTTCCAGCCCCAGGTCGTCCGCGAGATTCTCAGTCCGGATGGACAGGTCGTCAAAGCCTATCGCTCCAAAGTCATCCGCGAACTGCCCGTTTCGATGGAGGCGTTGGCATTGGTGCGCGAGGGCATGCGCGCGGCTGTGGAGTGGGGGACGGCCACCGGCGCGCAACTGCCCAACGTAACCGTCGCGGGGAAGACAGGCACCGCCGAATTCCCCGGACCGCGCAACGCCAAAGGCCGCCTGCCCACCCATGCCTGGTTCACGGCGTTTGCACCTTACGATAATCCCGAAATTGCCCTGATCGTCTTTGTCAAGGCGGGTGGCGAAGGGTCACTCACTGCTGTACCGGTTGCTCAAGAAATCCTGAGCTACTACTTCACCACCCCACATGAAACTGTGGGCGGCGATAGTTTGCTTGTGCCACCCACGCCTGCGGTCATGACCGCGACGCAACCGACGGAAAGTCAGCCGGACACGCTGGTCGCGCCCGACAGCGCGGCCACAGCGCCGACTCCTGCGCCTGCTGTCGGGTTCAAAGGCCGTCTGGTCAGAGTCGAACCATCAGGTCACGAGATCAGCACGCTGGTAGGCAGAGTGGTCGACGCCGAAGGCAATGGCCTGCCCGGCATCCAGGTCACGATCAACGGCGGCGGCGAGCCCATCTTTGAGCCTACCACCGGGCCAAACGGCGAGTTCAGATATGACCTGCTCAACCCCTATTCTTCGCCCAGATGGAATGTCCGCGTACTGGATGTCGCAGGTTCCGAAGAAGTCCGATTGGACGTAGAGCCATTTAAGGTATATACTGTTCAATTTGAAAGACAATGAACAGAGAGAGTCCGAGCATGCTCATGAAACAAACGAGCCAACTGACCATCAAAGGCACAAAGAATGGCCTGGTGATCAACCTGCCGGAAAACGAGGAGCTGAGCGACCTGTTGGTACAACTGGAGACACGGCTCCAGGCAACTGCTTCGTTCTTCAAAGGGGGACGTGTGGCTTTGCAGGTCGGCCAACGCGACCTCAACCGCGAAGAGATTGAACAGATCGGGTCGCTGTTAAGTACACAAGGGGTTTCTTTGTGGTCGGTGTTCGGCCAATCTGAAATCACTCGCGAAGCTGCACGGTCTTGGGGGCTGGAGACTGAACCAACTGATACGCGCAGCAGACCGGAAGCCGCCGCCAGACCGGCCGGCGGAATACCTTCGCCGGGCCAGTTCTATTCAGGTGATCATCCCGCACCGGCCATCTTAGTCCGTAAGACCTTGCGGTCGGGGCAGCGGATAGAATATGCCGGCGACGTCACCGTGATCGGCGACGTCAACCCGGGGGCCGAAATCATCGCGGGAGGCAGTGTGGTGGTGTGGGGTAAACTGCGGGGCACAGTACACGCCGGCGCTTCCGGCGACGACAGCGCAGTGGTTTGTGCTCTATCACTCTTCCCAACGCAATTGCGCATCGGTAACCATATCGCCCGTTCGCCAGAGAGCCCACCGCCGAAAATCAAAACACCGGAGATGGCCAGCGTGCAACACGGCGAAATCATCGCCGAACCGTGGTCAGCCGGCCAGTAAGACGACGAGGAGGACGAAGATGAGCGCACAGGTGATCACCATCACTTCCGGCAAGGGGGGCGTCGGTAAGACGACCACTGTCGCCAACCTGGGGTGCAGTCTGGCCTTGCTCGGCAGGCGTGTGGTCTGCGTGGATACAGACATCGGACTGCGCAACCTGGATGTGGTCATGGGCCTTGAAAACAGGATTGTCTACGACCTGGTTGATGTGGTCGAAGGCCACTGCCGACTGCGCCAGGCGTTGATCAAAGACAAGAGGCTGTCGGAACTCTATCTGTTGCCTGCCGCCCAAACGCGCGACAAGACCGCAGTTAGCGCGGAAGATATGGTGACGCTGTGCAACCAAATGCGGAACGACTTCGACTACATCTTAATAGACTCGCCGGCCGGCATCGAGCAGGGCTTTCGCAACGCTCTGGCGCCGGCCGACCGGGTGATCATTGTCACCACGCCCGAAGTCTCAGCCGTTCGCGACGCCGACCGCATCATCGGCCTGACCGAGGCGGCAGAAAAAGACCCACCCCAACTGATCATTAACCGCATCCGCCCACAAATGATTGACCGAGGCGACATGTTAAGCACCGCCGACATCATTGAGATCCTGGCCATTGACCTGATTGGCATCGTGCCTGATGCGGAAGAGATTATCATTTCCACCAACCGAGGCGTACCAGTGGCTTTTGAGAACAACTCGCTCGCCGGCGCCGCCTTCAGAAACATCGCCCGCAGGATTGAGGGGGAGGACGTTCCCTTCTTGGAGCTTCGAGACTCCAGCGGGCTGCTGAAGCGGTTGGTCAAGTTCCTCAAACAAACCTGAGCACGAGCGGATGGCATCTATTTGTAGGGAGGGGCTATCATGAATTTCTTACAGAAGCTTATGGGGCGACCACAGCCATCCAGCGGACAAATGGCAAAAGAGAGGCTGAAGTTGGTGCTGGTTCACGATCGCGTGAAAATGTCGCCGCAGATGCTTCAGATTCTAAAGGATGAATTGATCGCCGTCATCTCCAGGCACCTGGATGTGGACCAGGCCGGCGTTCAAATCACCATCAGCGAAGGCAATCGGCTGGTGGCTGATATTCCACTCAGGCCGCAGGGCAGCCGCTCTGCCCGTCAACCGGCCCAGAAATGACGGCCCTGAGAGTAGTGCGTCATGGGTAGAGAGAGCTGGCAAAACCTTGATCTGTCGCTGCTGGTGGCCACGGTCGCCCTGGTTGTCTTCGGCATCGCCGCCGGCTATAGCGCGACCATCAATTCACCGGGGTTGGAAAGCCTTACCTACCGGCAGATTGTGTACGCGATCATCGGTTTCATCCTGATGATCATTCTGGCTTTCGTGGACTATCGCTTTCTGGAGAACATCTATCGGCCGCTGTACGTTTTTGTGCTGGGCATGTTGGCGATTATTCTCATCATCGGACAGATTCGTTTCGGAGCACAGCGGTGGATTGATACCCAGTTGTTCCCTATTCAGCCATCAGAAATTTCCAAAATTCTTATTATCATCGTCCTGGCTAAGTACTTGACCGACAATTTTGAGATGATGGGCCATTTTCGGCACGTCGTTTTCTCGCTACTGTTTATCATGCCGCCCATTGTGCTCATCTACTTTCAGCCAGCGCTGGGCACGAGCATCTCCATCCTGGCCGTCTGGCTGGGCATGATTTTCGCCGCCGGCGCGCGAGTATGGCATCTGGGAGTGCTCGGCTTGGGAGTGGTCGGCCTGCTTCCTTTCCTGTGGATGGTCATGCGCGACTACATGCGTCAGCGCGTTTACACCTTTATCAACCCAATGAGCGACCCGCTGGGCGCAGGCTACAATGTGATCCAGGCGCGCATTGCAATCGGCAATGGTGGTCTATGGGGCGCGGGGTTCACTCACGGCAGCCAAAGCCAGCTTCACTTTCTACGGGTGCGTCATACCGATTTTGTTTTCTCCGTCATCGGCGAAGAAATGGGATTCGTTGGCGCCATTGTCTTATTTGCCCTGTTCGCTTTTGTGTTGTGGCGAGTGCTGCGCGCGGCAAGTATCTCCCGAGATTCGTTCGGCTATCTGCTCTGCTACGGAGTGGCTGCTATCCTTTTCTTTCAAAGTGCGGTCAATATCGGTATGAACCTGGGCCTGATGCCCATCACTGGCATCCCACTCCCGTTCATCAGCTCAGGCGGCAGCTCGTTGATCACTTTTCTGGTGGCGCTGGGTTTGGTGCAAAGCGTGGTCGTCCACCACAAACGGCTCGGTTTTGAATAGAAGGCCGCCTGGCTCCGGCCGTTGCGGCAGGCGAGCAGGCGCCGGGCATAATGGTTTAGCGGTTCATGATTACTGAGACTAGAGAGGATTCCACATACCATGCCTAACTTCATTGCTCATTTTCCAGTCAAAATTGTTTTCGGAGAGGGACAGCTCGCCAACATTGGCGCCCACGCGGCACCGCTGGGACGCAAGGCGATGGTGGTCGTTGACCCCTACTGGGTCGCTGCTGGTCTGGCGGACAAAACCGCAGACCTGCTGCGAAGCTCAGGCGTTGAGGCAACGGTTGCCTCGGATTTCAGCCCCAACCCTACGTGCAGCGAAATTGACCGGCTCGGCGCCGTAGCTCGCGCCGAACGATGTGACATGGTCGTGGGTTTGGGCGGCGGCAGCGCGATAGACACCGCCAAGGCAGTAGCTGTCATCGCCACCCACGAAGGAAGCATTGACGAGTATGTGCGATGGCATCGCACCCCCAAGCCCGTCACGGCGGCCACTCTGCCCATCATCGCCATCCCCACTACCTCTGGGACGGGCGCGGAGGCGACTGTTGCCGCGGTGATGAGCGACCCGGTCACGCATCGTAAGACCGCCGTCGTCAGCCCGCACATCTATCCGCGGGTAGCCATCGTTGACCCGCAGCTATCGGCCTCCATGCCGCCATCGCTCACCGCCGCAACCGGCCTGGATGCGCTGAGCCATGCGATGGAAGCCATCTTGTGTCTGCCGCTGCGCAACTACTTCTCCGATATGGTCGCCTTCGAGGCAGTTGCCACGGTGGCTCAATACCTGCCCCGCGCCTATCAGAACGGCAGCGACATGGAGGCGCGCGCCAAGATGGCCTGGGCCTCGACTCTGGGCGGCATATCTATCGCCACCTCAGGCACGACCACGCCTCACGCCCTGGCCCAGCCACTTGGCGTCCATAAGAATTGGCACCACGGCTTAACCATTGCCATCTTTCTGCCAGCCATCCTGGAGAAGAGTTGGGAAGCTGACCTGCCCACTTTCAACCGCCTGGCTACTGCTCTGGGTGTGCCGCAGACAGGCCTCAGCGTCGGCGCACGGGCGCGCAGCGTCGCCGGCAAGGTGCGTGAGTTGATGGACGCAACCGGCCTGACCGCCGAAATCGCCCGGCTCTCCATCAGCCGGGCCACCGCCGATGCCATTCTCGACGACGCTGTGGCCTATCTGCGTGCGCTCGTTGACCGCCACGTCAAGCCCTTCTCCCGCGAAGAACTGGCCGAAATCGTGGAGCAGTCTATTACCATCGTGAGCGACTGATATGGCCATCAGTCTGAAGTCGAAGTTTCTGGGTGGAATGGTCGGTGTGGCGCTAGGCGACGCCATCGGAGAACTGGCGTTTCGTTGGTTCGACCCCAATGAGCTCCTGTCACAAGTGGAACACCAGGCGGTGCTGCGCTACACCGATGACACTGCCATGACCATTGGCCTGGCCGAATCGCTGATCGAAATGGGCTACATTGACGAAGCCCATTTGGGCGACACCTTTCGCGTGAACTTCAATCGCGAGCCGTGGCGTGGTTATGCTTCAGGCCCGCCGGTCATCTTTTCCCGCGTCGAACGGGAACATGTCGATTATGTTGAGGCTGCCCGCGACTTGTTTGGTGGCCAGGGATCGTTCGGGAACGGGGCGGCTATGCGTATCGCCCCAGTTGGCCTGTTTTACTACGACGATCCAACATTGTATGAGAGGGCGCGCGCCTCGTCCATCGTGACCCACACCCATCCAGTCGGTATTGATGGCGCGGCAGTACTGGCGTACGCCATAGCCCGCGTCACTCCACTCGACCCGTCCGCGAATTTTCAACCCGATACGCTGGTGAACGACTTGATCGAGTTTGCTCGAACACCGGAGATGCGCGCCAAAATGGCCGAAGTGGCGACTTGTTTACAAGGAAAGGTCTCTCCTTCCGAAGCCGCACGGCGTCTGGGGCGCAGCGTCGCTGTCCAGGAGTCGATGCCTTTCGCTCTCTACGCTTTCTTGTGTCACCCAAACTCGTTTCATGATTGCTTGCTCTGTGCCATCACGCACGGCGGCGACCGTGATACGCTGGGTGCAATGGCTGGCGCCCTGTCCGGCGCATACCTTGGCGTCGAGAACATCCCCCAAGCATGGCAACGGAAGCTGGAAAATCGGGAGTACATTGAGAGCCTGGCAGTAAGACTGGCAAGGCTGAAGAGAGCGAATGCGACTTAAGCGGCTGGAACTGCAGGGCTACAAATCGTTTGCGTCGCGCACGGAATTCGTGTTCGACGACGGCATCACGGCCATAGTGGGCCCGAACGGCAGCGGCAAAAGCAACATCGCTGACGCCATCCGCTGGGTGCTCGGGGAGCAAAGCTACTTGGCCCTGCGAGGCAAACGCACAGAGGATATGATCTTCTCTGGCAGTGCGCAACGGTCGCGCCTCGGCATGGCCCAGGTGGTCATGACGCTGGACAACGAGGACCACAGCCTGCCCATCGAGTACAGTGAAGTCACCATCGAGCGGCGGGCCTATCGTTCGGGCGAGAACGAATACAGGATCAACGGCAATCGGGTTCGGCTGCGGGACATCTCCGACCTGCTCAGCGCGGCAGGCCTGAGCCGACGCACGTATGCCGTGATCGGTCAGGGTCTGGTGGACGCCGCTCTGTCTTTGCGGCCAGAGGAAAGGCGCGCGCTTTTTGAGGAGGCCGCCGGCCTGACCGCCTATCAGGCCAAGCGCGACGACGCGGTCAACCGACTGCGCGAAACGACCCAGAACATCATTCGGGTCAACGACATTGTGAACGAAATCCAACCGCGCCTCAAACGCCTGGCCAAACAGGCCGAGCAGGCGAGGGAATATCAGCGGATTGATGAGGAACTGCGCAGCCTGCTTCGAGAGTGGTATGGGTTTCGTTGGCAGGAATGCCAGCATAAATTGGCCGATGCTCAGGCTGCGGTCAGGAACCAGGAGAAACAGGTCCACGCGCGCCAGGACGAACTCGAGGCCCTGGAGCGCAAAGCGGCCGAAATGCGCCTCCGTCAGAGTGAATTGCGCCAACAACTGGGCGAGTGGCATCGGCATAGCAGCCAACTACACAGCCGCTCAGAGGTCATCCAGCGCGACCTGGCCGTCCGCCAGGAGCGTCGCCGCCAAATGGGAATCCAGCGCGAAGAGCTGGCGCGCGAGCTGATCCCGTTGCAGGCCAGCCGCGAGGGGCAGGCGGAGCGGTCGCGGATGGCAGAGAGCGAGCTGGCCCGTTTGCAGGAAGCGATGCGCCGACAGCAGGAATTGGCCTCCGAATTGGAAGCACAGCTCGCCGCCTTTCAGTCGAGGCGTAAGGAGCTGCTCGCGGCCTTGACCGAACACCAGAACCGCGTGCTTCATGTCTCCACACAGATTGCCGACCACCAGAGCCGTATCGCTCAGCTTGCTGACCGCAGGGAAGCCCTTCACGCCGAGCAACATACGCACCGCGAAAGCCAACGCGAGTTAGAATCGAAGCTCGCTGCGGCCAGCGACGCGCTAAGCAGCATACGCCAATCTCTGGACAGCCTCGAAAAAGACATCGCCGCCGCGCACGCTGAGCGAGAGCGGCTCCGCAGCGCGCTGGCCGGCCACAGGGAGAAACTGGCCGCGCTACAAACACAGGGCCGCGAAGCGAAGGGCCATCTGGAACAGCTTCGCATACGTTACGAGGGCCTATCACGCCTGCGCGCCGACATGTCTGATTACTATGCGGGCGTGCGGGCCGTGCTGGGAGCGGCGGCCAAAGCACAGTTCGCCGGCCTGCTGGGTACGGTGGCGGAGCTGGTGCAGGTCGAGCCCAAATTGGAGAAGGCTATTGAGGTCGCGATGGGCAATCACCTGCAGGACATCGTGGCCGAGACCTGGCAGGCAGCCCAGAGCGCCATCGAATACCTGAAGCGAAACCGCGCCGGGCGCGCGACTTTTCTGCCTCTCGACAGCCTGCGGCCTACGCGCCCGATACAATCGCCCCGTGTCGCCGGCGTCATCGGCCTGGCCCTCGACCTGGTTTCTTTTGACGAAAAATTGCGTCCCGTCTTCGAGCTGGTCTTGGGGCATACCATCATTGTTGAAAACCTGGATGTCGCCCATCGCGTGTTCAAACAACTGAGCGGCGGCTTTCAAATCGTGACGCCAGACGGGGAAATCGTCCGTTCGTCGGGCGCCATAAGCGGCGGCAGCGAGGCGCAACGACAACGCGGCCTTCTGACCAGGGAAAGGGAATGGCGCGAGCTGCCCGATCAAATCCGACAGGCGGCAGCACATTGTGCAGATATAGAGCAACAAGAAGCCGCTTTGGCGCAGGCGATGGCCGATCTGGCGAAGCAAATCCAGGAAAGCGAAGAACGTGTCCGGCAATTGGAAGTCCAGCGCGCCGATTTGCTGTCTCAGCAAGAAAAACGCCGCCAAGACATGGCCCAACTGCGGCGTGAACAGCAGTGGCATGAATCCCTTATCTCCAGAGCTCAGTCTGACCTGGCCGGCCTGGATGCCAAAGACAAAGAACTGCGCGGCGAGCTCGAGGCCCTGGCCAGCCTGCTGGCCGAAGCCGAGTCGCTGGTTGGCCGCTTGAGCCAACAAATCGCTGAGCTGGACAACGACCCCATTCAAGGGCAAATGGCTGAGATACGCACCCGTCTGGCCCTGTCACAACAGACCATTGAAAATCAGAAAGTCGTTCTGGAAAACCATCGCCGTTCACAGCAAGACATAGAACGACAGATCGCCGCCAAAACGCAGCGCGCCAACGAGCTGAGCAAGGCAATAGAGTTGCTCGATGTCGAAATAGCGGGCCTATCCGCGCAGGCCGAGCAATTATCGGGCGAAATTGCCCGGCTGGCAGCCCTCATTCAGCCGGCCGAGGCCGACCTTGATGCACTGGATAAGTCCCTGGAAGATATTAAACGCGAAGAGTCATCTCTGCGCAGTCGGCTGCGCGCTCAGGAGAGCCTGCTTTCCCAGGTGAGCCTGGATGCGCAGCGACGCCGTGATGAGCTGGAACACTTACATCGCCAAATTCAAGAGGATTTGGGTTCTCTGGTTGAGACCGAACCGCTTCGAGATGTCGAGACCCAACAGCCCCTGCCTCTCAAGCCGTTCGTGGAACGCTTGCCGACCGTAACGCAGATAACGCCGGGCCTGGAGAGCGAAATCCGACGGCTGAAAGCGCAAAAACAACGGCTCGGCGTCGTCAACCCGGCTGTCTTGGAGGAATACAACGAGGCCCGTGAACGGTATGAGTTCTTGACTGCCCAGGCCGCCGACCTGGAAGAGGCAGCGGCTTCGCTGCAAAAGATTATCGCCGATCTGGATGAGCTGATGGCTGAGGATTTTGTCACAACGTTCCGGGCTATTGCGGCGGAGTTCAAAACCTATTTCACCGAGTTGTTTGGGGGAGGTGCGGCCAAAATCGTGCTGACTGCGCCGGACGACCCGCTCAATTCCGGCATTGACATCATCGCCCGTCCGCCTGGCAAACGGCAACAGAGCCTCAATCTGTTGTCCGGCGGGGAAAGGGCGTTGACGGCTGCCGCGCTCATTTTCGCCATTCTCAAAGTCAGCCCCACGCCCTTCTGCGTTTTGGACGAAGTAGACGCCATGTTGGATGAAGCCAACGTTGGGCGGTTCCGAGACACGCTTCGCTCCCTGGCCCAGGACACGCAATTCATTCTGATCACCCACAACCGCCGCACCATCGAGGCAGCGCAGACCATCTACGGCGTCTCGATGGGCGAAGACCACACCTCGGTCGTCGTGTCTCTCAAACTGGAAGAGGCCACCGCCTGAGCCATTAAAAATACCTGCAAATTCCCAAACTTCAGTGGCACTGCCTCCCGTCATTCTGAGGCGCGCCAGCGCCGAAGCCATGCCCTGAGCGCAGCGAAGGGAATCTCAATGCCTGCCAGCGCGAGATGCTTCGCCTGCGGCTCGGCATGACGGGATAGGGCGGCGTTTCTTCCCTCATGAGCGGCGCGCTCACGCGCCGTGGGGGAGCTCAGAAGCAACACAGATTTGACGTGCAGCCGCAAATGGAATATAACTCCTGAGTGAGTTCATGGAACCGAGGCAAACGATGGGTCTATTCGCCAAACCAGCTCAACACAGCGACACGGCGGCAGTGCTGGCCGTCCACAACGTCAGCGTGCACTACAATGGCCTGGCCGCGCTCGATGATGTGTCTTTCGAGCTCGACCCCGGCGAACGGGTGGCCGTTGTTGGACCGAACGGCGCGGGCAAGAGCACTCTCTTCAAGGTCATCGCCGGCCTGCTGCATGTGACGCACGGAACGGTGACCGTGCGCGGCCACGAGCCGGGCGGCCATGTCTGCATCGCGTACATCCCACAGCGCAGTCAAATTGACTGGGCGTTCCCGGTCAACGTCGCCGACGTGGTCATGATGGGCCGCATCCGCAAGATAGGCTTTCTGCGCTGGCCCTCAGCATACGACCGTCGCATCGTGCGCGAGTCGCTGGAACTGGTTGACATGGCCCACCTGGCCGGCCGTCAAATCGGCGAACTGTCCGGCGGCCAACAACAACGGGTCTTCATCGCCAGAGCGTTGGCCCAAGAAGCTGAGCTGATGCTCTTGGACGAACCTCTAACCGGCCTGGATGTCAAATCGCAGCAAGACATCATGGATGTGATGAACGTATTGCGGCAACGAGGGGTCACGGTATTGGTCTCGACCCACGACCTGAGCCTGGCCGCCGAGGCATTCGACCGGCTGATGCTGCTCAACCGCAAGCTGATCGGGTTCGGCAAGGCAACAGAGGTGCTCACACCGGAACGGCTGGCTGAAACCTACGGCGGCAAGTTGCAGCTTCTGCCCACCGGTCAAGGCGCGTTCGTGTTCGACAACGCCTGCTGTGGGGACCACACGCATGGTTGATTTGTCCGTGTTTCACTACATCACCGAGCCCTTGCAATATGGCTTCATGGTGCGTGGGCTTATCGCAGCGGTCATCGTCGGCGTGGTGTGCGCCGTATTGGGCGCTTACGTCGTCCTGCGGCGGATGGCCTTTTTCGGCGACGCCCTGGCCCACACCATCTTGCCGGGCGTGGCCGTCGGCTATCTGCTGGGAGGCGGGGCCCATGCTCCTATCTTTTGGGGCGGACTGGCCGCTGGCGTGCTGGCTGCATTGGGCATCGGCGCCATCACCAAAGAAGGCCAGATCAAGGAAGACGCAGCCATAGGCATCATCTTTGCCGGCATGTTCGCCCTGGGCATCGCCATCATCTCCACCGTGCGCAGCTACGCCGTTGACCTGTCCCATTTCTTGTTTGGAGATGTGCTCGGCGTCTCGGCCAACGACATCTGGCTGTCCGGCGCTTTCGGTGCAATTGTGCTGCTGCTTATCTTCGTGTTCTACAAGGAATTCCTGGTGCTGTCCTTCGACCCCATCCTGGCGGCCACCCTGCGCCTGCCGGTCGAGACATTGCGCTACCTGCTCCTGCTGATGATCGCCATTACCATCGTCGTCTCCATCCAGACGGTCGGCGTTGCGTTGCTGGTCGCCATGCTCGTCACTCCGGCCGCCACCGCCTCGCTGCTCACCAAACGCCTCCTGCCCATGATGGTCATTGGCGCCGTCATCGGCGTCATCTCGGCAGTGGGCGGCCTGTACGCATCTTATTATGTAAATATCTCGTCGGGTGCGGCCATCGTCCTGTTTGCCACTGCGATCTTTATTGTCGTCTTTCTGTTTGCTCCCCAACGCGGCGTCATCTGGAGCTGGCTGGTCAGCCGAAAGCCGACGGCTGGCCGTTAACGACATTCCGTCAGCCGCCGTTCTCGCGCCAAGACTACAACTTCACGGCCTGACCTGTCCGCGCCGACTCCTGGGCGGCCAGCGCGAAGCGCAGCACCTCGCGCCCCTCCTGAGCGGTGATCTTGGGCGGCTCGCCTTTGAAGTATGCCTCGATGAAGTGTCGCGTCGAGTTGATGAAACTGTGCTCCCAGCCCACCGGCATATCCGAGTAGGTATGAACCTGCCGGTCGCGATACATCACCACCGGCGGCACATCCATCATCTTGCCATGGCCGCGCGTCACCCAAATCACGCCCTTAGTGCCCGTGATTTCGATGCGGTCATCCTGGGCGTAATGGTTGGTGTCAATCACCATCTCACCCGAGTAAACCGCTTCCAGTGATCCGTAGCGATTGCCGGGAAATTTCCATGAGACGATGGCCGGCACATCGAGAACCTCGCCAGTGGCGATGACGGTCTCGCCGATCCAGGCGTGGACCTCCGAGGCTACCCCGCCCATGAAATGCCAGGCCAGGGCGAATTTGTGATGGCCGTCATCGAACACGATGGGGCCGCCGCCACACTGTTCCGGGTTCTGTCGCCATGCCACGGCGCCAGGCGGGATCTCCCACTTCGTCGGGCTGATGCACGAATTGCTCTTGATGCGGATGGTGAGCGCCTCGCCGATCTCGCCGGCGTCCAGGAGCGCCTTGGCGCGTTGGACAGGGGGATAGAAGATAAAGTTCTCGAACACCTTAAAGATCACTCCGGCTCGTGCGGCTGCCGCAATCATCTCGTCGGCCTGAGCTACTGTCAAGGCCATAGGCTTCTGCAAGGAGATGTGCTTGCCGGCCGCCGCCGCATCCAGCGTAGCCTGATAGTGCAGGTGATGAGGCAACAGGATTTCCACCAAATCTACCTCGGGGAGTGCCAACAGGTCGTGATAGTCGGTGAAAATGCGGTTTTCTGGCACACCCCAGGCCAGACCGCGCCGGCGGGCAATCTCGCCGTTCACATCAGATACGGCCACAATGCGAGCGCGCGGATTGGCCAGATACTCCAGTGCATGTAAGTCCGAAATGCGGCCAGTGCCGATGAAACCAACCCGTAAAACGTCCATAAACTCTCCTCCTATTTGATTGGGTTCTTGAAACTCAGGTGATCCGTGAGGCTCTGAACAACGTTCTTGACGATGGCGGCGAGTTCTGGAATGCGCTCCAGCGTCACCCTGGCCACTGGCCCTGAAATTCCCATCGCGGCCACCATCTCTTTGTTGACATCGTAGACCGGCGCGGCCACGCAGCGCACCCCATATTCAAATTCTTCATCATCTATCGCATATCCGACCTGTCGCGCCTGCTCCAGGTGAATCCGCAACGCTTCAGGGTTGGTAATTGTGCGCGGCGTGTAAGACTCCAGCTCGGCGGGCAGCGGAATGTTCCCGAAGGCGAGCAGCACCTTCCCCAATGCGGTGCAATGGAGCGGCGCCAAAGTCCCAATTCCGGCAGAAACCCGCAGCGACGCTGAGGATTCGACCTTGTCCAGGTAGAAAGCGCGCCCCTGCGACAGGATGGCCAGGTGGGCGCACTCGTTGGTCTCTTGTACCAGCCGATTGAGGTATGGCCGCGCCTGATCCCGCAGCGTCATCCCGTTCAACAGCCGCTGGCCCAATTGCACCACCCGCGGGCCCAGCCGGTAGCGCCGCGTGGAGTCGTTTTGTTCGGCATAGCCATAGCTCGCCAGTGTCTTCAGGATGCGCGACGCGCTGCTCTTGTCCACGCCAAGCCGTTCGGCAATCTCGGTAATGCTCACCCCTTCGGGCGACGCTTCCAAAATATCCAGGATTTGAAGTCCACGGGCCAGAGATTGAATTTCAGACAAAGTGCTACCTCTCAGATATCGCTCATATCACACATGTTGGCTATTATACAACTGAATCCATTTTTTGTCAAGAATCCAATTGAAATCAAGACCGATTTGACAATAGTGCAAATTGATTGTATAATATGCAATATATGACGGATGGGATTTTGCTTTCCATCGGAGACGTATCCTCATAGCGTGTGCTGGTTCTGGTTGGGGAAGGAGGTGATGGCGATTCTTGCCTGTTCGTTCAAATAGACACTTCTTGACTTCCAATTGGCCTGTTGAAGTATCCGGAGATCTGGTAAGGAATTGAAAGAGGAGGTATAAAATGTCAAAGAAAAGTTTCGTATTCAGTCTTTTGCTCGTCGCTGTGATGTTGTTCACCGCCGTGCCGGCCTTTGCTGCAGAGCCAGAGCTACAAGGCGACTTCTCGGTGTCCCACTACTGGAGCGGTGGGTTCGGCATGGACTTCATCGAGAAGGTCATCAACGATTTCGTGGCGATGCACCCCAAGCTCACCCGTGCGGCCAGCCCAGTTGACCATGAACAGTTCAAGACCTCCATTTTGGTACAACTGGCGGGCGACAACCCACCGGATGCCTTCTCCTACTGGGCCGGCGCCCGCGTGCAGTTTATCGTAGATGGCGACCGCTTGCAGAACATCGAAGACATTTGGGCTGAGTATAAGATGAACGAAATGTTTCCCCCCGCGGTGATCGCCAACGCCTGCACGTACAACGGCGAGAAGTACTTCGTCCCCCTCACCCTGCACTGGGTAGGGTTTTTCTACAACACCGCCCTGTTCAAGCAAGTGGGCGCCGAAGTCCCCAAGACCTGGGACGAACTGCTCGCGGTAGCCGAGAAATTCAAAGCGGCGAACATCCCCGCCTTCGCGCTGGGTTCTCGTGAGCGTTGGCCGGGGCAGTTCTGGTTCGACATGATCCTGCTGCGCACCGCCGGCAATGACTACCGCGAGAAGCTGATGACCGGCCAGGCCTCCTACACCGACCCGGAAGTGGTGCGGGCGTTCGAGCTGTGGAAACAATGTGTGGACGCCGGCTACTTCTATCCTGACGCCAATGCATACGACTGGCTCGAGGCGGCAGACCAGGTCGCCAACGGCAAGGCGGCCATGACCCTGATGGGCACCTGGCTCGGCGGCCACTACGTCAACGACCTGAAGCTCACGCCAGGCAAAGACTACGACTATTTTGCCTTCCCGGTCATTGACGAGAACGTGCCTCACGCTTCGCTCGGCCCCATTGACGGCTTTGTGATCCCCAAAAAGGCGAAGAACCCGGCCGCGGCCAAAGCCTTCCTGGTGTATCTGACCGACCCACAGGTACAACTCACTTTCGCTGAGGGCGGTGGACACCTGGCCCCCAGCCTGAAGGCTGATACCAGTGGCTACGACGTGGTGAAAGCGGCCATCGCCAAGGAGATTGCGGCCGATGCCGTGTTCGCCTTCAACTATGACCTGGCTACGCCACCGCCGGTCGCCGAAGTCGGTCTGAATGCTTTCTCCGAATTCATGGCAAACCCGGGCGACTACAAAGCGATGCTCGAGCGCGTTCAGGAAGACGCCGCCGCTGAGTTCGCTGCCCTGGCGAAAGGCCAATAGTTGGCGTCTTTCCCTTGTGAAGGGGCACGGTCCCCGTGTCCCTTCACAGTTCAAATGACGGCCGCAGGGGCCCAACTGTTGCGTTTACCCTGTCACAGGAAGCCCATCTTTTACGAGGAAGGGACATGCGCAAACGGTACAAGTGGATCACACCAGTCACTTTTCTCATCTTGCCAGTGGGGGTTTATCTGTTTTTCGTCATCAACCCCACCCTCAACTCGTTGTTCTATTCATTGACCGATTGGGCCGGCTACGGGGCGGACTTTAAGTTCATTGGCCTCGCCAATTTCCAGAAGATTTTCACCGACCGCCTGTTCCGTAACGCCATCGGCAACACCGCCATCTGGCTCGCCCTGGCCATGGTCGTGCCGACGGTCGGCGGTCTGGCTTTGGCGGTGGCGCTGCAGGGCCAGCGTGTGGTCAACACGGTCTACAAATCGCTATTCTATCTGCCCATTTGCCTCTCACCCGTCATCGTGGGCATCATCTGGACCTGGGTGTACAACCCCGAACTGGGCATCGTCAACCTTGCGCTCAAAGCAATTGGGCTGGGACACCTGACTAAAGCCTGGTTGGCCAGTCCCGACACTGCGTTGTTCGCGGTGTTCATCGCCTGGGCCTGGCAACAAACGGGTCTCAACATGGTCATTTTCCTGGCCGGGCTGACCGCTGTGCCGGTGTCTCTGGTTGAAGCGGCACATGTGGACGGGGCCAATTTCTGGCAGAGCCTGGTGAAAATCATCATCCCCATGCTGCGGCCCGCCACCGTCGTGGTGCTGGCCCTGACGGCGATCAATGCACTCAAGAGCTTCGAGGTCATCTGGGTCACCACCAAAGGTGGGCCCTTCAACCGTTCCGATACTCTGGCCGTATTCATGTATAGCGAATCCTTCCGCAAATACAAAATGGGCTACGGCAGCGCGGTGGCTGTCATCCTCTTCATCATGACCCTGGTTATCATCGTGTTGTATTTCCGTCAGATGGCGGCCATGGAGGACCTGTATGAGTAACACCATCGCCCGAACCCGCCGCCGACCGGTCCGCTGGTACCGTCTTTTGAGCGTCGCCAGCCTCTTTTTTGTGCTCACCGTGCTGGCTATCGGCTTCATCTTGCCCGTATATGGTGTCGTCGTGACCTCGCTGAAGACGGTCGCCGATGTGTCGTTCGGCGGCTACTGGAACCCGCCGGCCAATCCCACCCTGGAAAACTACGTCAGGGTCGCCGGGCCCGGCAGCGACAATCTCCTGCCCTACCTGTGGAACTCATTCAAGGTCACTGTGCCGGCCTCCATCATCTCGATATGTCTTGGCGTTCTCGCCGGGTATGGCCTGGCCAAATACAACTTCCCCGGCAACTCAGCGTTGTTCGTTTTCCTGGTGGCCGGGATGTTCCTGCCGCCGCAAATTGCTCTCATCCCGATTTTCCGCCTGATGAACGATATTGGCCTCTACGACACGCTGTGGGCGGTTATCGTCGTGCACAGTGCGTTTGGCATCCCGATCTGTACGCTGGTGATGCGCAACTTTTTCCAGACCGTGCCCGATGCCCTGCGCGAAGCGGCCTTCATTGACGGCGCCAACGAGTACCAGATTTTTGCCATCATCATGCTGCCTCTGACCCTGCCGGCATTGGCTGTGCTGGCGACGTTGCAGTTCACCTGGATCTGGAACGATTTCCTGTGGCCGTTCATCCTGACTCAGCACGCCACCAGCCGGACGATCATGGTCGGCATCGTGAACCTCACCGGCCAGTATGGGGTCGATTGGGGCGGCCAGGCCGCCGGCTCGATAGTTGGCTCGCTGCCGACGTTGTTCATTTTCGTGTTCTTCCAGCGCTACTTCATTCGTGGGCTGACACTGGGAGCGGTCAAAGGATAAAGCCCTTTTCCCATCAATATCACGAGGAATTTTCGAGAGGAGGAAGCCATGCTTAGAAGTGTTTCGCCCCGTATACAGCGTGAGGTCACCCAGGCCAGGCTGAGTCGCGCCCACCACATCGCCGCCGCTGGGGGCATAGAGGAAGCCCTGGCGTCTGGCGTGTTGCCCCGATACATTGATACCACACTGTCAGAAGCCATCGTGCTGGGATTGCTCCGCCAGCGAGTGACCCGTTTCCTGTGCGTGTTCGGGCATGGCTCCACCGAGATGGGCGAAGTCTTGCGCGTCTACGCCTCAGCCGGGCTGGTGCGCGTCTGCGGCTTACGCAGCGAAATCGAAGCGTCCCACGCCGCTGCTGCGCTGCGGTGGGTCACCGGTGAGAAAGCCGCCGTCGTGACATCCATCGGCCCCGGCGCACTGCAGGCCATGGCCGCCTCCATCGCACCAGCGTCCGATGGCCTGGGCGTCTGGTACCTGTGCGGCGACGAGACCACCGAAGACGAAGGCCCCAACATGCAGCAGATTCCGCGCCATGAGCAGAACAGTTACCTCAAGCTGTTCTCGGTCATGGGACGGGCTTATACCCTGCACACCCCTCTCGCGCTGTCCACAGCACTACGAAGGGGGCTGAACACAGTCGATCACCCCTATCGGGCCGGGCCGTTCTATCTGCTCCTGCCGATGAATACCCAGTGCGCGTTGCTGCCCCACTTCAACCTCGACGAGCTGCCGGTCGGCGCGCCGCCCCGCCTCGGCCCGGCGGCCGACGACGGGGCATATCTCCGCGCCGCTGAAGCGCTGGCGCAGGCGCAGCGGGTGGTGGTTCGCGTAGGCGGCGGGGCGCGCGACGCCGGGCCGGAGCTGCTCCAGTTCCTGGAGCTGGCCGACGCTGTGGCGGTGATCAGCCCGCTGGTATCCGGCGTCATCCCCTACGATCACCCACGCAACATGACCGTCGGCGGCTCGAAAGGCTCGATCAGCGGTAACTATGCCATGGAACACGCCGACCTGCTGGTGGCTCTCGGCACGCGCTTCGTGTGCCAGAGCGATTGTTCGCGCACGGCTTACCCGCAGGTGCGCCAGGTCATCCACATCAACGCCGACCCCGACGCCGCCACCCACTACGGCAAGACCATCGCCTTGGTGGGCGATGTCAAACTGACCCTGCAGAAACTGATCGAGGCCATCAAGCAGCGCGGTGTCAGTCTGTCAACGGGCCAGGCGAAAGGCCCCTCGGCCTGGCTGGTTGAGTGCAGCGCGCAGCGGCGGGAGTGGGAAGCGTTCAAGGCGAAGCGGTACGCCACGCCAACATTGTACGACGAGACCTGGGGGCGGGAGGTGCTCACCCAGCCGGCAGCCATCAAAGCCGCCGCTGATTGGGCCAGGGCCAACAACGTAGTCAGCTTCTACGACGCCGGCGATGTGCAGGCCAACGGCTTCCAGATCGTTGAGGATGACCGGCTGGGACGCACCTTCACCGAAACGGGCGCGAGCTACATGGGCTGGGCCGTCGGCGCGCTGCTGTCCACCGCCATCACCGAGAGGCCGTTCTACGGCCTGGCGGTGACCGGCGACGGTTCGTTCACCATGTGCCCGCAAATCCTCATTGATGGGGTCGAGCAGGGTGCGCGCGGGTGTATCCTGCTGCTCGACAACCGGCGCATGGCGGCCATTTCCGGCCTGCAAGACGCCCAATACGGCGCAGACTTCGCCACCAACGACTCGGTAGAGGTAGACTACGTGGCCTGGGCCCAGGCAGTCAAAGGCGTCAAGGCCTTGCACGGTGGGTACTCGACGCAATCGCTGGTCGCCGCGCTGAACGAGGCCAAAGCCTACGATGGCCTGTCGCTCATCCATGTGCCAGTCTACAGCGGGCCGGACGAGCTGGGCGGCATGGGCGTCTTCGGCCGCTGGAACGTGGGCAACTGGTGCGAGGATACCCAACGGCTGCGCCACGAGATCGGGTTGTAGGGGTGCATCCGGAATTTCAGTAGCCACAAGTAGGGCAGTTTTCCATACCTGCCTCCCCTTTTTGGCGGCTATGGAAAGCCGCCCTACTGGTTTCTTTCCAACTGAGGCGCGGCAGCCCCGAAGAATCTCAACTCCACACGCCGGACGAGATGCTTCGCTGCCCCTTCACTTCGTTCAGGGCTTCGGCTCAGCATGACGCAGTTGAGGCTTCTCTTACGCTCGCCTAAAATCC
>DAOTYC010000145.1:0-6156 GCA_034435095.1 Anaerolineae bacterium
CCGATCCGCCGCCTCCTGCGCATCCGCTGTTCTCATGAGCCATCGGTCGGGTATGGAAACCCGACCTACACGAACTGCGCCGGCGGTCGCCCCTCTCCTTGCAGGAGAGGGGCCGGGGGTGAGGTCCGACAGCACGCACCTGATCCGTCGTATCCCGCGCATCCGCTGTTCTCCTCAGGGCATTACGCCTTACGATCGAGAAACCGTTGACAGCGCTTCGCCGGGCGCGGCGGCGCACCCTGCCGTCATGCTGAGCTCCCCCACGGCGCGTGGGCGCGCCGCTCATGGGGGAAGAAACACCGCTTGCTTCAGGCTGTTGACGATGCTATAATCCTGGTGAGGTTATGACTGTAGAATCGGCAGATGATGCTGGCAGAGACAGTCGCCCTCTCTGCCAGCCCGTGAGCAGCGATTCGGAGGTGACGGCCGTGTCGCAACATGATAATTCGCTGTATGTCATCGTGATTCTGATTGCCCTGCTGGGGGTACTGCTCAGTTGCTGCGGTGGCATGTTGGGCGGTTTCGTGGCCGGCTGGTGGCAGGCCAGTCAGGTGTCCAGCAGCGTCGCCCGTGGCCCGACGGCGACCCCGCCGCCCTATCCCCTGCCTGTGCCGCGGAGACTGGAGACGCCTCCTGCTGGCCCGCTGGTTCCGCCGGGCTTCTGGCAGTCTGGCTACGCGGCCGGCGCGCTGGTGCTGGAGGTCAAACCCGCCGGCCCGGCGCAGAAGGCCGGCCTGCGCGTCGGTGACATCATCGTGGAGTTAGGGGGCAAGACCCTGGCCTCCGGCGACATGCTGGCCGATCTGATCGGCCAGAAACGCCCTGGCGACCAGGTCGAACTCAAATTCTGGCGCGGCAATCGCGTCCGCACCGTGCAGGTGAAGTTGGGCGAAAACCCGGACAAGGCCGGCCAGCCCTACCTGGGGGTGCTGTACATGCCCGTATCTCAGCCGTCGGACGAGCCAGACTAGAACGTCACAGCCCAGCCAGAATACGGTCCACCCGCTCTTTTTCTGACATGACCTGGCCGTTCTCATCCACGGGCACGCTGGCTCCATCCACGATGCGCGTGCGCACCCTGCCGCAGGCGTGAGGGTTGCCGCGCAGGTGGGGCGCATCCAACAGGCCGATTTCCACCGCGCGGGCCAGCACGTCGGGATCGAGCAGGGGGTCGGCAGATTTGCCTGCGCCCAACTGGCGGATGGCCTCGACGATGACCAGGGCATCCTGCACCAACTGGTCTTTGCGCCGCTGGATGGCCGGGTCGGCCGCCATATCGGGCAGGCCGCGCAGAGCGGTGGCGATGACATGATGGGCCATGCGACAGCTTTCGATGACGTCCTCGGCTGTCGCGGCGTGCGTGGCCTCGCTGTAGCCGACGACATGCACGATGTCAGGCTTCAGGGCCATCTGCAGGTAGATGGACGCGCTCAACTGCGCACGCGCGGCGTGGACATTGACCGGATAGCTCATCAGGCCGGTGCGGGTCTGCCGCCACAGGCGGAAGTCACCGGCCGCCTGGCTTTCGGCCAGCTCAATCTTCGCCAACGCCTTGGCCAGGTCCATCCGGTTCGATAGATGCGGGGGCGTCTCAAACATGTATTGGCAGATGTAGTCGCGCACGCCGACGCGCCGGGCGATGTAGGCGTAGAGGTAGGCTGCGGCGCAGGCGACTGCATCGTGCCCATCGCGCAGCTCCCAATGGTGTGGCTCGTTGCCCTCGACCGGGATGTCGCGTTCGCCGTGCCACTTCATCAGGGCGATGTGCCCGGCGATGGATTCGCGCATGCTGAGCGGGCCACGGCCATCCACCACGTTGAACCAGAACAGGGAAGTCGCACACCAGGCATTGTGGATGGTGCGGCGCAGCAGGTCGGCGTAGGCCAGCAGGTCGGACGTGCCCGAATAGGAGCGCATCAGCGGATAGTTGCCCGTCCGGCTGGCTTCGTAGAGGGCACGCAGGTCATCCTCAGTGCGGAAAGGCACGCCGCCGGCCCCTTTGCTCTTCGGGTTCTGACGTTCGGGATGGAAGAAGTTCTCCTGCGCATCCTGGTCGGCGCCCAGCGAGATGACGTCCAATACGCGCGCTTCGGCGATCTGGCGGATGCCGTGCACGGTCGGCTCGATGGTGTCGGCCGGTATGCCGAAGTGATGGCGGATAAGCGGATAGGGCGACTTCCACTTCAGACGGGGAATGGTCTCGGCAGGGTAATCTTCCGCCGTCGTGCGGCCGGGTGGGATGCCTTTCAGGTAGGCGATGATGTCTTCGGGCGGCTCTTCGCCGGAGAAGACGGCCTCAAACAGGCCGGTTTTCTCCGCTTCCCGTGCCACCGGCGGCGTGCCGCCGAAGACCAGACGCTTCGAGCTCAGGCCCGCTTCCTTCAGCGCATCGGCCAGGTCGGCCAGCAGCAGGGCAGCGTTCTCCGGCGTCAGCCGATAGCTGATCGCCAGGATGTCGGGGTTCACCTCGCGGGCGGCGTCAACGAAGTCGGCGACAGAGGTCGCCGGGCCGGTGAATTCGGTGCGGTAGCCCTGCGCTTCGGCCAGGCGCAGGAAGTTCAGGATGCCGGCGACATGGACGCATTCGCCCAATGCGCCGCCCAGAATGCTTTTTTGGGTCATGTCTTCTTCGCTCCGCGCAGGGTTTCGGCTCAGGGCCTCAGCCCGCCATAACAGACAGGGACTTGTGCAAAATCTCCAATGCAATCTCCGGCTGGCTCTCCGCCAGCAAGCCCATCGCCCAAACGATGTAATCCTGGTCTGCATAAAGTTCGGGCCGCATCGGCTTCAGTTCGAGCACCCGCCGCTGATCGAACACGCCGCCGGACAGAATGTCGGCCGTGCGGGATGAATGCTTGAAGATGCCCCCCGTGCCGATCAGGTGTCTGACCAGGGTCAGGTCCTTGCCCTCTTGAATGTAGCAGAAACCGGTGGGCAAATAGTGCTCGCGGTAGCGTCCGACGTGGCGCTGCGTAGCCAGCTCCACACACAGGCGCGCCATCGCGTCGTCCAGCTTTTTTTCGCGCCCCTCGGCGGCGATGAAGGCCGGGTTGCCGGCCCGCCTGTGGAGCGCATCGCGCAGCGATTCATCGGTCCAATCGTCACCCACCGCCGCCTTCAACGCCGGCAGGCCGACGCTGTCCAGCAGGGCGATCGCGCTGACGCGCAGCCCCAGGTCGCCTTCGACGGTACGTTTGGCGTAGGGTTCCGGGATGCCGCGGCGGATGGCCCTGCCTTGCTCCGGCGGGTCGGGCGCCACCGAGTGCACGTCGGTGGTGGCCCCGCCGATGTCAACCACCATGACCGCGCCCCAGCCGGCCTGCGAGTCGGTCCCGTCGGCCAGCAGGCGCGCCGCGGACAGCACCGCCGCTGGCGTGGGCATGATGATGCGCCCGATGTACAGTTGCGCCTGAGCCAGGCCCTTGGCCTCCACAATCCGTTCCATGTAGAGGCGGCGAATGACCTCGCGCGCCGGTTCGACGTTGATCTCCTGCAGGCGCGGCAGGACATTGGGTGTCGTCCTGACTTCCTTTCCGGCGCGGCGGAGCTCTTCGGCGACGGCTGGCGTCGCCTCCTTGTTGCCGGCGACGACAATGGGTGCGGCGATGTCGGCCCGCGCCAACATGGCCGCGTTGTGCCGGATAGCCTCCCGGTCGCCGCCGTCCGTCCCGCCGGCCAGCAGGATCATATCGGGACGCGCTTCCACAATCTCGGACACTTCCTCGCAGTTGAGACGGTCGCCATACGCGCCAATCAACCTGGCGCCCGCGCCCAGCGCGGCCTGCCGGGCGGCTTCAACGGTCAGGCTTTTCACCAGGCCGATGGCTACGACCTTGAGCCCGCCGGCCGCGCTGCTGCACGCCGCCCGATACGTGAACCGGTCGGGCCGAAGGCGGTATTTCGCCTCAAGTTCCGACAGGGCCGCCTGCAGGCCCTGATTGATGTCCGTCTCGACGGTGGACGGCGCCTGTGCCTGGGCGACCACGCCCCTGGCCGACAGGTCAACGACGACCAGCTTGGTGTAGGTGCTGCCAAAATCAATGAGCAGAGCCAGGTCGTCCATCAGCTCGACTGTGCCGCCTGATTATTGTCCGGCGTCTCACACAGGCACAGGCCAATCGAATACCAGCGTCCTTGCTTCAGCACCCGTAGCCCGGCTTCGGCGAGCAGTTCGGCCAGTGGCCTGTGGATGA
This sequence comes from Anaerolineae bacterium, assembly GCA_034435095.1. GTDB lineage: Bacteria > Chloroflexota > Anaerolineae > DAOTYC01 > DAOTYC01 > DAOTYC01. Next base: position 4,194 of record DAOTYC010000145.1, read on the forward strand.
AATCGCGGAAATGGCTGGCCTCCAACCACTCCGCCAGGTGAATCGTCCAGGACTGTGGCCCGGAATAATCGGCCACCAGGATATGCCGCCTGCTGACCCGCATCATCTCGGCCAGGATCTGGCGGCGGTCGGCGGCGGAGAATTCGTGTAGGCCCATCGAGATGGCGCACAGGTCGAAGCTCTTGTCGGCAAAGCCCAGCCGCCGGGCATCCATGCGCAGGTTGACGACCCCACTGGCCTGGCGGCTCTTCCGTCGCTGCAACAGCATGGGCAAAGAAATGTCTATGCCGGTGACGACATACTGGCGTTTTCTCAGCTCTTCGGCGAGCACACCCGTGCCGGTGCACAGGTCGAGCGCGCGCCGATTGCCCCCATCTTCCAGCAGCGCCGCCGCTCTGGCCGCCACAGCCCTGACGAACGGATGCAGGACGAAATACAGCGGCGCGACACACTCGTAAAGCGCTTCGATGCGCTGTGCAGATCGGGCGGCCAGCAGCCGCCAACACCGTTTGAGCATGACGATTCGATGAAAAGTTGCCGCCTTCTCGCCATCGGATAGGGCGGCAACCCTTTTCCCTTTTGGTTAGACGATTTCTGCCAGGTCAGTCAGGATAGATGGGGCGCGATTTTGTCCATCAGTTTCTTTTTGTTCATGAAGCCGACCAGACGTTCGACCGGCTTGCCGTCCTTGAACAGGATGAGGGTGGGGATGCTCTGGATGCCATAGCTCGCGGCGATGCCCGGGTTGCTGTCCACGTCCAACTTGGCGATGGTCAGCCTGCCCTCGTTCTCGGCGGCAATTTCCTCCAATACGGGCGCGATCATGCGGCAGGGCGCGCACCAGGTCGCCCAAAAATCAACCAGAGTCGGCGTCGCCGCCTTCAGCACATTGGCCTCAAAGGTGGTATCTGTTACTTCTTGTGGTTTAGCCACGGTTGTTTTTCCTCCTTACAATCAGAAATGAGAATAATCTTAAAGTTCTATCGGAATTATCGTGTCATCATCCGTTTGTGATTCATTGGCGGCCGGCTCCGGTTCGCCTTCATACTGCACGGCGGTCGAATAGCGGCTGAGCAGCAAATTGAGGAGCTTGCGAACGTTGTTTCTGATTTCTTGCTCATCGCCGGAGATGAGACATTCGTCCACATATTGTGACAGGATGAGCAGGCCGATCTGGTCCAACGCGGAACGGGCGGCCAGGAGCTGAGTCAGAAGCTGCTCACAGCTCGATTCCTCTGCTAACATCCGCTGCAACCCTCGAATTTGTCCTTCGACCCGCTTCAACCGCAGGGTAAGCGGACGGTCTGGCGTCTGCACGTAACATCGCTCCATTTCAGCCTGTCCAGGTCATTCATACCCCCAGAGGGTACAGTGCTATCTTATCGCAGGTAGCAAGATTTGTCAAATCAGCGCTACAATGTCATAGTGTGCGTGGGTGCATCCGAAATTTAAATGAGATGCTTCGCTGCGCTCAGCATGACGTGGTTGAGGCTTCTGCTAACTCGCCTAAAATTCTGGATGCACCCAGCGTAATCTGAAGTGTAGATTTCACCTTGGCTTTAGTATAAAATTCTGGATGCACCCCGACGGCTGACTGAGCTTGCTCTCTCAGCCAACTCCGTGTACAATTTGAACAATTTGAAATGAAAGTCTCGTGCAATCTGCTTGATCACAATTGATGTTTTGGCGAGGAATTTTTGCCAATGCAGGGTTTGAAGATTGTTCCAACGTTTGACCAAACTGCGGATTTGATTCTTTTTGAGGGAGATTGTCTGGAGCTGTTGCCCCAAATTCCAGACGAGTTTGCCAAGTTGGTGGTTACTTCACCTCCCTACAATCTGGGCAAACCATACGAAACTCGGCTCAATGTGAACGAATACTTGGCTCAGCAGCGTAATGTCATTGAGCAGTGCGTGAGAGTGCTTCACAGGGAAGGAAGCATCTGTTGGCAGGTGGGCAATTA
>DAOTYC010000146.1:0-12224 GCA_034435095.1 Anaerolineae bacterium
CTGCGCCCTTGCACACTATTTGACACCGGTTTGTGATATTTAGACGATTCGTCGGACTACGATCAGGCCAGCCTGTGAGCACGAAACGTCATGGCGTCAGGACTACCTTCAGTGCGGAATCATGTTCCTCTCGCGCCACACGCATTGCTTCAAAAGCATCCTCTAAGGCAAATGTCCTGGATACCAGTTTTTCCAACGCGAAGCGACCAGACTGGATGATCTTCATCGCTCCTTCGTATCCGCCCGCGTTCAGAAAAGAAGGTTGCACCGTCAATTCCTTGAAAGCGATGCTAAGGTCAGTATTGATGGGAACCATCCGGGCGCCCGTCAACCCAACCAACACAACGATGCCCGCTTTGCGGCAATAATCGAAACAGGTCTGCTGCGCGCTGATCGACCCCGCCGTCTCAAAGACCACGCCTGCGCCCAAACCGTTTGTCAGGCTGTTGACGACCTTGAGCGGATCTTCTTTTCTGATGTTGACGACCACGTCCGCACAGCCGAGTTCCAGCGCCATTTCCAGCCGCCTGTCTCGAGTACCGAGCAAAATGACCGGATCGAAACCGGCCACCTTGGCTGCAACGCCCTGCATCAGGCCGATGGTTCCTGCCCCGACAATGACCGCGGCGTCTGCCAGCAACCGGCCGCGAGCCAGGTTCACCGCGCGGACAGCGACCGACAAGGGTTCGGTGAACGCGGCCGCCAGAAGGTTGACATCACCGGAGTATTTATGCACGATAGCGTTGTAGGGCACGTACAGGTACTCGGCGTAGCCGCCCCAAAGGCCGGGAGGACGAGTCGTCGGTATGTTACAACCATATTCCCGCCCCTCCAGGCCGTCTTGAATACACAGGTTGTAGAGACCCTGTTTGCACCAATGGCACTCCCAACAGGGGATCACCAGCTCCACGGCCACGATGTCGCCCACTTTCACGCCGTGATGGGCCGCTGCTTCCTCGCCGACTTCGGCCACCTGACAGACAAATTCGTGGCCGGGAATGATTGGGAAACGAGTATGCCAGGCGTCTTCCCAGAAATGATGGGCGTCGGAGCCACAAATGCCACAGACTTTGACCCGAACGAGCATGTCCCGCGGGCCAACTTCTGGCCAATCGAACTCCCAAATCTCCATCTTTTTAACTTCGGGGACTACTGCGGCTCTTACCTTTTGCTTACTCATGTGCTCACGACCTCTTTTTCTAATCAATCCAGCCCGTAATGACATTCCTAACGGGCCGGGCAAAACCAGCGGACTTCAGATTCTGCCTGAGATTGACCGCTAGAACGACATGTGCTGGAGATGAGCCATCGGGCTACCGCATGACATTCGACACAGCAACAAGTGCACAGGGCAGGGTAACAGCACTCCACCCTGCCCTGTACAGGTGGCAGGCAATCTGGCGGCCTTTAGCCTTCCATCCAGGGGTCAATAGCCGACTTGAAGACGGTTTTCCCGCCGTCCAGCTTCCAACCCTTTTTCAAGATGGCTTCAACGGCTTCTTTCGCCCGCGAAAGCGGCAGGATGGGATTGACCAGTTTCTCCCACGGCACTTCCCGCTTCTCCAGGAATGGCAGGCCCTGGACAAAGAATTCGAGCTCCCCACCCCAACAGGCATAGAAATCCACGTTCTTAAGCATCATATCGGTATGCGGGTTGATGGACACCGGCCCTCGGTCGGTGAACATACCCAGCTCAATGTACGTCCCGCTGGTGCGCATCATGGCCAGGCCTTCGGGGATGGCCGAGGGGAAACCGGCAGCCTCGAACACAATGTCTGCGCCGCGGCCGGCAATCGTTTCACCTTTGACGATCTTGACCCTTTCGGCCGGATCCTTGACTTCCTCGATGTCAATGGTCAGGTCAGCGCCGAATTCCTTGGCCAGTTCAAGTCGTTCCTTGGGGCCGCCGATGACGATGACTTTGTAAGCGCCCATCTTCTTAGCGAAGTACAACGCGCCGAAACCGATAGCGCCGGAGCCCTGCACAACGGCGACCGTCCCCACTTTGGGTCTGGCCTTGTTCAGGCCATGAATAGCGATGGTCAAGGGTTCGGTCAAAACGGCAATGTTGGCCGGCAGCGTCGTCTTCAGGAACGGCGAGTTGGCGTACTGTACATATACATACTGCGAGTAGCCTCCCGACAGCATGTTGGCCGGATCATCGGGCATGAAGCCATAGGCAGCAATCCGCTCACAGACCGTCGGCGTCTTGGCAATGGCGCACATGTAGCAGTGGCCGCAGCCCACGCCCGGGATGATGATCACGCGGTCGCCCTCTTTGACCGGATTGCCGATGGCATCCTCGGTCACCCCTTCGCCCAGCTTATCGATCACCCCGCAAAACTCGTGACCCAGAATGATCGGATAAGATATGCCAGCCAGGCCACCGGTGTACATGTGCGCGTCAGTCGCGCAGACGCCAGCCAATTCGGTACGAAGGATGAACGTACCTGGTCTAGGCTCCGGAACTTCATACTCCTTAATTGTGAACGTTCCATTCGGTTTGTCCAGTACCGCAGCTTTTCCTATCTTCGCCATTGAAATCCTCCTTCACAAGAAATAATTGGTGTGGTTACTATTTCTCGCTTGAGCCGCAAGCGAGACCGTTTGAGTAAGTTAGCGTCCTGCCTGTGAAAGGCCTAAGTTCTCAAAGAATGATCAACATTCGTAGCGTGACATCCTCCTTTCCCAAAATGTTCATCAAAACGTATTCGGCAGTTCTGGTTGGCAGTTTCTGTTTATTCTACCCCCGAACAGCTCCCATAGTCAATCCACGCACGAGATACTTTTGTACCAAGAAAGTGAAGATAATGACCGGAATAACCAAGATTGTGGCTGCGGCCGCCACCGTGTTCCAGGTCACTTCACGCCACGTAATGAACTCTGTGATGCTTACCGGCATCGTCTTAGCCACACGAGTAGTCAAAATCAGGGCAAATAAAAACTCGTTCCAGGAAAAGATGATACAGAAAATGGCTATGGCGACAATGCTGGGTTTCAACAAGGGCAAGGTCACGTCCAAGAAAGCGCGCAACCGTGAACGCCCATCGACCATAGCCGCTTCTTCTAGCTCAGGCGGCAAGTTCTCAATGAAGCCGCGCATCATCCACACGACGAACGGCAAGTTGAAAGTGGTATAGGCGATGATCATTCCTATATGGGTATCCACCAGATTCAACGATCTTAAGATCAGGAAGATCGGGATGGCGGCTGCTATAGGCGGAAACATGCGAATGGACAAGATGTAGAACGCAATATCTTCACGGCCTGGGATAGGCAAGCGAGCTAGCGCATAACTCGACAACAGGCCTACCGCCAGCGATAGCGCTGTGCTGCCAATCGAAATAATCACCGTGTTCAGGAGCATCCTCGGGATGTCTGAATAGAAGAAGATATGCGCGTAGGATTCCAAAGACGGCTGGAAAATCAGCAGTGGTGGAGTCGCATAAACGTCACCGCGCGTCTTGAAAGATGTCATCACCATCCAGATGATCGGCGCCAAGCTAAATATGGCATACAACACCATAAAAACATAAAATGGGACCCAGAAAGCTAGCGAAGTCTTTTCTCCGATGACTTTCGGTCTTTTCTGAGACTTGTTGCTCATGTGTCACTGCCTCCTGTACAAAATGGTCTACGCTGCGCCGGGCTCTTCCTCGGCCACGGCTGCCGCTGGTTCTTTCTCCTGGAAGATCCGGATGTACTGTTTGCTGATGATGACGATAATAACCAGTACGATCAGCGAGAGAGCAGCGCCCTTACCCATGAAGAAGAACTTGAAGCATAAGCGGAAGATGCGCATCGCGATTGTCTCTGTCGCCAGGCCCGGCCCACCTTGCGTCATGATGTAGACGATGTCGAACATTTTGAATGTGTCCATCGTGCGCAATAGCAGACCGATGAGCAAGACCCGTCGCATCAATGGCAAAGTCAAATCCCAGAACTGACGCCAAGCTGACGCCCCATCCACTCGCGCCGCTTCAAAGGGCTCTACTGGCAATGAGTTAAGACCCGCCAGAAACAACAAGAACATGAACGGCGTCCACTCCCAGATGTCAGCGACCATCACTCCTGGCAGGGCCGTATTGGAAAAAGTTAGTATGGAGTAGTTCTGAACTCCAATTGACCTGAATAGCCAGGCTAGTGCACCAAACTCACCATTGTACAGATATCGCCACTGCAACCCCACCACAATCGGTGTGATCATCACTGGCAGGAGGAAGATCGGAAACAGGATATTTTTCCCGCGGAAATTTCGGTTGAACAGAAGGGCAAGCACCATGCCCAATACGGTTTCAATGACTACGCAGCCAATAACCAGAACAACGGTTACCCCAAACGAGATCCAGATATCGCGGTCCTTCAGCAGGTCATAATAGTTCATCAGACCGATAAAAGGGTTAGATTTGGGATTGGTCAGCACGAGATTGTGCAGGCTTATCCAGATGGAGTACAATGTGGGATACAGCGTGATAACCACCAACATCAATAGGGTAGGCAACAACAGAATAAATCCCAGTCTTTTCTCTCGTTCCTTTGGCGTAATCCCTGTCTTTTCAGACAAGCCAGCTCTTAATGCTTTAGGTTTTGCCGCCATTCGCCTCTTTCTCCTTGCCACACGGAAAGATGATTATGCATCCCGCTTAAAAAACTTCGGGGGTTAGGTGGGAGAAAAACTCCCACCTAACTGAACGCCAACGCCCGAAGTTTATTACTCCTTCGGGCACGTCCACAGGCCACGCTTGGAATCTTCGCACGGCCAGCGTTGGACATTGGCTGTCATCTCGATCGGGTACTTCTTGCCTTCCGCGTAGTAGCCGTAGTCGCTCATCAACTTGAACACCTTGTCTTCGGCGTTCATCGCAGCCTCTTCCGGCGTCTGTTCGCCAATCATGCACTTCTGGAACTCAACTGCGATGGTATCTTCCCACTGAGCCTCGTTGGGAATCTTGGGGCAGTTCCACAAGTAGCCAAGCACACCAGCGGTACGCAGCATCCAGAAGTGCGGGTAACGGTCCTTGAGCTCTCCCCACAGAATACTGTATCGGCTGGGGGCAGAGTCACCCGCCGCTGTGATGCGAGCTTGGGTGTCCGGATCCGCGATCCACTGTGCCAGCAGGTAAGCGGCCTCTTTGTTCTTGGAAGTGGAGGCAATTCCTTGCCCAAAGCTGGCTAAACGGGTGATGCCACCTGGCGTGGGCTTGCCGTCTTTCGTGCTAATCGGGGGAAGGAAGTAGCCCGATTTGCCCGCTGCCTTGGACTGCTTTTCATCTTCCACCCAGGCCACAGTGATCAGCCAGTTCCAGCACATAGCTGTGTTGCCCTGCTGGTAGGAAGCAGCCGCTTCGCCCAGTTCAAAGTCCAAAGACCCTGGCGGAGTATAACCATTCAGGTATTCGTCCTGAATATCCTTCAGGTACTTTTTGAGCAGGTCGTTGTCTAATGTGGGATGGAGGTAATCATCGAAGAGGTTCCCACCCGCAGCCAAGTAACGTGAGGTGACCATTTCCATCATTGCTGTGCGCAACCCGTGAATCGTCTCCCCATATACCGGATTCCCGTCATTGGCAGTGGTGAGTTTTTCGGTCAGATTCTTGGCATAATCGTGCCATTCTTCCCACGTGCGCGGGTAGTCGTCAGCAGCGTACCCCGCCTGCTCAAAGTAGTCTTTGCGGTAGTAAATGCCAGGGAATGTGTACATACAACTGAACATGTATGGCTCGCCTTCCCACGAGTTGGTCCATTGGGTTTCATGCACCAAATCATAGTAGTCGAAGTTCGGGTTGTACAGAGCCGGATTCTTCATGAATTCCGTGTAAGGGTCAAGGAACGGTTGATACTGCGGGAACCAAATGCTATCAATATTGTACAGGTCGTAGCGGTCGCTGCCTGTAGCCAAGAGAGACATGTGTTTCTCCACAGCCTCGCCATAGGTCACCATGTCGACCTCGACATTGATCCCCGTTTTCTCCGTGAATTCCGGCAGGAACTTCGGCAGAAGAGCGTTGAATTCGTAGCCAGCCACGTTATACAGACGAACCGTGGAACCTTTGTACGGCTCGGCGGCTTTCTCCAGCGTCCAATCCTTATTTGCCTTGTCGCCTTCGAGCACATCAAAAGGCAACTGAGCTACACCAGGTTCCGCAGGCGGTTGGAAAGTCTCCAAATCGACGAAGTCCTCGGGCTTCTTCAATCTGCCTACCAGCCACTCCGGCACACCTTCACCTGCTTCCCACACCGGGTAAGTCGGCTCCTCCGCACGAACAAGCATGGGGGAGATATTGAACATGCTTATGACAGTCACAACGACGAGAACCAAGCTGAACAGTTTGAACAGTTTCATTAGCTTCCTCCTTCGTAGAAGTTAAACGCTGGGATCTTGCCACCGACTCAACGGGAAAAGCCACCTCTCACGCCCAGCTTTGACAGCGACATCAACTCCGACCAACCGTCTGTAAGCCCTTAGACCATCTCGGCTAACGAAATAGAATCACCTCCTTCCACCCATGATGTGCCCGCACTTGTCAGCCGCACAGCTGACGGCGGACGTTCGGATAGATTCACACAACGCCACTCCAGGAGCCGCATAGAAGCCAGGCGATTCTGTCAACTGTGATGCTGGTTGTTGAGCAAGGACTCTTCGGTTTCCTTGTCGAATACATGCACAAACCTTTCCTCGAACGTAATCCAGATGGGCTGGTTCACGTCTACTTTCGTGCCAGATGGGGTTCTAATTTTGACGAATTGCTTACCGATTAGAGCATCTACTATCACCTCAGCGCCCAGCGGCTCAGAAACGTATACGGTTGCTTCCACATGCCTTTGCTCGGGCTTGGCTGTGTGCACTCTCATGTGTTCGGGGCGAATGCCTATCACAACATCGTCCGAGTGCTTATGCGCATTGATACGGTTAATAAGTTCATCGCTGAGTGGAATAGTGAAACCGTCGCCAATCAACCCTCTCTGTTGCTCTGATCCATCGCCCCAGGCCCCTAAACGACCGTACAAGAAATTGATGGGCGGGTCCCCAATGAACCCGGCTACGTACATGTTGACCGGATTCGCGTACAGATCTTCAGGATCGGTAAACTGCTGCAATACACCCAATCGCATGACCGCGACGCGGTCGGCCATGGCCATGGCTTCCAACTGGTCATGTGTGACATAGATGGTCGTGCGCCCCAAATCCTTTTGCAATCGCTTGAGCTCACCGCGCATGTGGGCGCGCAACTTAGCGTCCAGATGTGAAATGGGTTCGTCCATCAAATAGACCGCTGGCTTACGCACGATAGCCCGTCCAATAGCCACGCGTTGCCTTTGCCCGCCGCTCAATTGTTTGGGATAACGGTCGAGCATCGACTCCATTTGGAGCATCTTAGCCACTTCGAGCACTGCCTTCTGTATGTCGGTCCTGTTCACGCCGCGAATCTTGAGCGGATAGCCAATGTTCTCTGCCACGGTCATGTGGGGATACAGGGCATAGCTTTCAAACACCATCGCGACGTCTCGGTCCTTGGGTTCCAACCAAGTGACATTCCGGTCACCAATGAAGATATCTCCGCTGGTAGGAGTCTCCAAACCGGCAATCGAACGCAAGGTTGTAGTCTTGCCACAGCCCGACGGCCCAAGAATGCACATAAACTCCCCATCCTTGACATCAAGATTGAGGTACTTCACAGCAATCACGGAACCAAAATCCTTATACAGGTTCACTACTCTAACTTCAGCCATTTACGCCTCCTGTCAACAATAGCATTGTAAGTTTTTGAACAAAGCACCTAGTGAAGCTGAAATGGGAAGCGGCACTGATGTGTTCTTCCACCTTGCGTCACTTCAGGGGACACAAATACAACTTCTAACACGCTAGGCTCTAAAGCTCGGAAAAAAACAGCCTCCCTGCGCTCTTGGCCGGACTCCAATTTCCTGGGCCCCAGTTGTCTCTCTGTAGTTGTTTCCAGCGGGACCGACCGACCATCAGTCAGGAGCAATTTAGCCGAATCCAAATCAAATTGAGCATCCTGGTCGGAACGGTTAGACAAGATGAAGAAAATCAAAGTAGCTCGCTCTAACAGAATGACCTGCTCAAGCGTCATAGCAATTTCATCACTCACCTGCGATTGGTTGAGAATCAATGTACGACCAAGATCAGTTTGGCGTTGGGGAGTACGCCAGCGCAATCGCCAGGCACCATCCTCCTTCAAAAGAGAACGAACAGTGTACATCTTAAAACTCCCCGGTTTAGGATAAGCCTGATCATAACTTGACTCATAGTAGAGATGCGCCTCTTGATCCTCTATGACCGCAGGGCCAGTGCGTTCAACTCTTATCAGGCGGGTTCGACTTTCATCAGCGGACCAATACTGAATGAAATCGCCCAGTTTGGAGCTGTCTTTGGACTCTCGGGTAAGCAGGGAATACGCATCATCCCAGCGACGAGCCAGGATAAGTTGATAAAACAGGTCGGCCACAGCTTCGGGTTGCGAATAGTCTGGTGACACAGCAGCAGGTTCAGAGGGAGGGCTTACCTGCATTGTACCGTTCGCCTGCGCTCCAGCGAATCCGCCACAGCCAGACAGAACAGCAGGGATAAACACAACCACACAAATGACCCATATGATAATAATAACCCTAGAATGGCACAACATCGCACCACCTTTAAGAAATGGGCGAGACTCTGGAACAAACCGGAACTCCAGCCAATTATATAGAATATATTATCACAAAAGTCTTATTTTGTCAAGGACGTGGGACCAAATTTTTGAAGGTGTTGAAAAACTCATTTTTCGTGTACATCACGCTTCGTACAGTATACCCAGAAACGTCGAAAGTGCTGCGAATGCACGTCGTTCTGGACTTTTTCAACACTCGCGAAGAAGGGGTGTCCGTCGATTTTTTATGGATGTGTCAGGCTTATGGGGGCGATAAAGTTGATATCGGGCTCGCCCTATGGGAGAATGCCGCCAGGGATGATCGGGGCCGGGGCGGTACGGCTGTTTTGGGCCTGTTTGGCCTGGCGGTGAAATTGCAGGCGATTGGGCCGGCGGAAGCGACGCTGATTGAGCAGGATCAACCCGGACCTCTACCACAGGAGGTGTCGGCAGCGAAGTGTCCGCGCGGGCCGGCAGGGCAGCTTTAGCCTGGCGTTGCTGCCGCCGTTTGATCTGGCGCCGCCTGGTATCTTGGCGCAACCGTGAGGCAATCCGCGGCCAATCTTCATCCCAGCGGTCGCTGCACACGATGTTACGCAACGCCACCATCGGGTTGACATGTGAGCGTGCCCAATGCATCCCGGCGCCCTTCAGACGGGCTTCGACCACTAATTTGTTGCCGCTTTCCACCGCACCGCTCGCTATCGGCAGCCCCGCGGCCTGGTAGGCCGGATAGTGCATGTGCGGCACCCGCTTTTCCAGGTAAGTCAGGTTCTCGGCCAACGCCAAAATCGCAGTGTGAGCCTGCTGCACTTGCCGCAGCTCGACCAAGACCGTGGCCGGACCATCATGTTTCAGAGTGTGCAGACGTTCAGCCAGCCAGGCCTGGCTGGCTGGCGTCCCTTCCCCGAACAGCGACTCGCCAAATGCAGCCATGCGCTGCCCGGCATGAGGAAAGTCCAGAATGCGCACGGCAGTCTCACAATGAAAGTCGAAGAATTTCTGCGCCCACTCGGCTCCATCGCTTACCGCAGCTATCAAGCCCGCCTGTTCCAGCCCCCGCCGATGCGTCTCCACCAAGGCCAGGCGGCCAAAGCTCTCCGCATCCGTCATGCGCGAGAAGTATGATAGCTGCCCGGTATGCACCACTCTCTCCCCGCGCTCCTGCACCGGCTCTTGTATCGCCCCAATCACCAATGTCTTGACCTCGCCCCATTCCCCATGCAGCAACGGTACCATCGCCCCATCGACGCTCACTAATGCTTTAGCCGGCCCAGACGGCGCAGATGGCAGTTCCCGTTCAATCCGCGCCACTTCCTCGTCCTGCCACGCCACATACGCCGCGCCAGCCTCTTCTGTATTCCGCCGCACGGTCGGCTCGGATACTTCTACCCCTGTGAAAGCCTTCAACAACTTCCGCGCCTCTTCAAATGAGGGCACCCAGGTCCCTAAACGCACCAGGCACTCCTGCAAATGTGGCGTCAGACTGCCTGGCAATAATTCCAATTCCTCATCCAGGGGGGAAAATCCCCGCTCCACAGGCGGGGCACACTCCATAACGACGGAGCAATTCGATCTCTTGGCCCCCATGTGTCTGTAAATGCCGCGCCGCCTTCGTCCGCCCCTCTAATTCAGCGCCACATTCCGGACAACACGGCGCTTCTCCTGCCACCCAGTCCGCCTTCGCGCTGGCCATGGCGACATCTTGCAACATCCGCGCTCGCAGCCGCCCCAAGCGTTCGTCCAGGGCCACCTCTATCTCCCGCCACGTCGCCCGGGGGTGCTGTAATCGCCATTCTTTCATCCCCGTCACCACTTCTTCGCTTAACTCCAACCAACTTTTGGCAAAGTCTCCCCCGTTCATTGTCCACCCCCGTAAAATGTGATGCCCTTATTCTACTCCCGCCGCCCCCTCCCACAAAACTGAAAAACTTTGACGGACACCCTACGTCGTGAGGGGCCTTGACAAGATAGCCGGAATCGTGGTATAATAATTATACCAATGGATACGTGTGCAAGAAATCCTTGACACAGACGAGCAAGCATGGTATAATCAGACTACAGGACTTCTGAGTTTAGCCTTTCTCTAACTTGATCTGCAACAGGGCAGGTTTTTTCTCTCGTTGATGTTGGTCGCCTGAATTTTGTGTGCCGTGTGCGCCGCTCAGACGCCGCCGATGGTAGACAGGGTGTCCCTGCCGCTGGCGGAGTTGGGCGGTGGAGTCTGCTACAATGAGGGGGTAGACATGACGCCGATCAGGAGCGTACCTATAGCAGCGTAAATCAAGCGAGCCAATCTGGCGATGGGTTTCCCACGCCGGGTTGGCTCTTGTCGTTTGACAATGCATCCTTCGCTTTGGGAGGGACTTGGACTTGAGGACGATTTCTGCAGACGAACGTAAACGCTCCTCTGTGCGTACATTTGACGTGTGGCGACAGCAGTTGGCAGAGTCTTCGGCGCCGATGATCGGCCTGGTACTGGTCTTGGTGTTTGTTTTCTTCGCTATTGCTGCCCCCAATTTTTTGTCATTTTATGTGCTCTCCAATGTATTGACCTTTGCCAGCGTGTATGGCATCGTCGTCGTCGGCGTGGCCTTCCTCATGATTTCCGGCGAGTTTGACTTGTCGGTCGGGTCCATATTGGCCGTATCGGGCTACGCGTTCGTCTTGAGCCTGCTGGCCGGCGTCCCGCCCTTCTTTGCCTTCTGCCTCACGCTGCTGGCCGGAGCGGTGATGGGCTTGATCAACGGGACAGTCGTGGTTTATTCCGGCATCCCTTCCTTCATCGCTACGCTGGGCAGCCTGCTGGCCTATCGGGGCATCGCCCATGGGTTGGGCAAGGGCCAGGCTACCAGCTATACGCCCGCGGTGAAGCCGGTGTTGTTCGACATTCTTAACGGCTACATTGCCCCGCTCAATCAGTTGACCGACCCGGCCGGCAACCTGCGGGTGTCTAGCATCTGGTTCATCGCAGTGGTGGCTGTGATGTCGTTTATCCTCATGCGCACCCGCTACGGTAACTGGACGTTCGCCGTCGGCGGCAATCCGGGAGCAGCGTTGGCGCAGGGTGTCAACCTCAAGCGGGTGAAGCTGTTCAATTTTGTGCTCTCAGGCTTCATGGCCGGCCTGGCCAGCGCGGTGTTGTTCGCCCAACGTTCGAGCATGTTTCAGTTGCTGGGGGAGGGATTGGAGCTCACGGCAGTGGCAGCGTGTGTAATTGGCGGCGTGGCCCTGAGCGGTGGAGTCGGGACCATCGTTGGCGCAGCGCTGGGTATGCTTCTGCTTAGCATGTTGGAGCAAGGACTGGTGCTCATGGGCGTTCCCAACGACATTTTCCGCGGCATCGTCGGCGCAACGGTGATCCTATCGGTGGTCATCAACATGTATATCACCCGGCAGGAATAACTCCCGTTGAGAATGGGAAGGAGGTGAGGCCGAAAAGGACATCAGTTCATGACTTTCGGTGTGTTTGGAAGTGTGAAGTCAGTCCCCAAAGTTCTGTTGACAACGGTGTTTAGTCAGACTAAGTTTAAGGAGGATGACGATGAAAAGGCTGTTTGTACTTCTGTTGGTGGT
>DAOTYC010000147.1:0-12059 GCA_034435095.1 Anaerolineae bacterium
AGGAGAAAACGATGATTGTTAAGAAGTCCCGCCAACGTGGTAATTTGGTTTGCGTTGCGACAACGGCCGGCCAGATGCCGGCGCAGGTGCTCAAGTCCAAGCTCGAAGCAGCCGGTATCCCAGTCCTGCTCGAATATGAGAGCGCAGGGTTGGTGCTTGGCCTGACCGTCAATGGGCTGGGCGAGGTGCGAGTGATGGTCCCGCAGGAATTCGAACAGGATGCCCTGCTCGTCATCCAACCGGAAGAGACGCTGGCTGAGGGGGATGATCCAGACGCAGAAAACGAATCCCTGGATTATTGAACTACTGACTGATCAGCGGATGGTGAACTCGCCGGTTTGTTTCAGTACGTCCCCCACGTATATTTGGACTTTGTACTGACCGGGTGTGTACCCGCCAGCCGGCGAGAAGAACACATACGCTCTGCCATCGCTGCCCCATTCCCAGAGCCTGGTTTCGCTAAGCAACTGCTCGGCGCCTCGGCTCCACACATGACGCCAGACTACGCCGTTCTGCATTCCATGATACTCGAAGAAGACATAAATGTAATTTTCACCCGGCGAGAAGGTCGTAGCAGGGCTCTTGGGCTTATAATCAGGGGTTATCGCCCGACTGAAAACAAGGTTCTTGATCTCTATGTCAGGCCTGGGAGTGACCGTACTAGAGACAGGCGTGTCGGTCGCGGTCGGGGTAGGCGACGGCTCAACGGTGCCGGTTATGATCTCGGTCGGCGTTGCACTGACAGGTGTCAAAGCGGCGGTAGCGGTCGCCGGTGTTGGGAGCGCGGGGGTGGCGAGCCCGGCCGTGGAAGCCGGGGCCGTCTCCGACACCGCCACGGCTTCCGTGGCCGGGGCGACAATCGCAGTGACAGCAGCCTCGGTCTGCTCCCCAGCTATCTGGGCAGTGGGTGTCGGAATGACTGCCTCTGTCGGCTCTGGAGCAGCCGTTTGGGTCGCTGCGGTGGGACTGGCGGTTACGGCGGTCGTTGGCGACAATGGCAGCGTCGGACTCAATGTGACCGTTGTCGCGCTGGGTGTAATCTCAATGGCCAGAGGAGTACCTGCCGGTTCCTGTACCTCACCTTCTTTCTCGCCATACAGCCGCAGACCCAAGAAGACGATGACTACCGCCAGAGGCACCAAGAAAAACATCAGCCGCTTGACTCTCAACGCGGCTTCCTCGCGCAGGAAAAAATACTGGGCGTACTTTGCATCTCGGTACGACTTGACTAACCACGCTGCGCCGATGAGGAACACCGCCACACAAGCCGCAAAAATCCAGAACGAAATATCAGAGAGCATCATTTCGGTTATCACCCTCCGCTTACTGTGCACGTAGGCGGTTACCCGGTAGGTTCTGCAACAAACAGCAGTCCTGGTCATTGTATACTACTTGGGAAATTTGGTCAAGAAAGCGGCCAGACAGGGGGTGTTTCAGTTTGAGGACACATCGCCACCGCTGAGAGGCGACTCCGCAAATCAGGCTCTGCCCTGTAGATTCCGCAATTCAATAACCCCGGCTTCATCGTCGTACACAGCATAGCCAGGTGGCTCACCCGCTTCGGGCTCACCCACACTTCCAACGCCCACGATATAGTATTGGTCTGGATGCACGGCGAATTGTCGCGCGTGGATGGGCGCGAGGTGAAGGCTCGCATCTATCATCCAGGCCTGTTGGTAGTGCGTGTGGCCGTGAAAGAAGATGCGTTTGGCGCGGGACCGCAGCTCGGTATAGATATGCCATAGCACTTCGTCACCTGCACTGGGGTAAGGGAACAGCGCACGCCATTTGACGCCGGTCTGCATCTTGTAACGGCTGAAGTCGGCGACGTTAGTCAGGCCGGCGGGGTGGTAAGGAACAGCATGTGCCGCCAGGAAATCGTCACCAGCGAGCACTGGCGACAGAGCCATCACGTAGTTCCGATTTGCTGGCGAGAGCGAACCGTAGCCCGATACCTCATAGTTGCCGAACGTTCCTTGAATGCCTCTCCTTCGCAACACGTCACACGGCGCATCGCCTCCAATATCGCCCAACACAATCAGCCGTTCGATGTTTTCATCGGCGAGCTGAGTCAACAGCCGCCTCAAAACCTGAGTCTTGCCGTGTATGTCTGAGAAGAAACCGTAGCGCACAATGCACCTCTACCATAGAAAACAACTCACATGCCCCCGGCACCCTCAATTTACCACAAAGTCGCGCGACGCAAAAACAGCCTGGCATTTGAATGCGGCGGTGGAGTCGTGGTATACTTGACACCTGAGGGTGTGCGCTGAGCGACGTCACCCGACGAGGCAGTCGAAGTTCCACAAGAAGGGGCCGCGCCTGTTATGCCAATGGACTACAGCAATAGTCAGCACGCATCCACAACCCCAAACGCGCCGGCCGGTCATCTTCTAGCCGGCAGCCCCGAATGGGCCGCAAAACTGGTCGAGCTCACTTCCATCGGTGTCCTATCCGGAGCCATCTATCTGGCCTACGTGATGGCATTCCCTCTCGTGCCGCATACTGAGGGCGCACACATGGTCTATGACCTGGAGAAACTGGCACGTGACAACCGATGGCTGGCCGTTCTGTATTTTGTGGGCCTGGTGGCGCTCTTTGTCGTGTTCTGGCGGGCCATCAATGTCGCCAGAGAAATCGAGCAGGTCCGCGATACCGCAGCGCGTGAGAAGGCTTTCAAGCTCATTGTTCTCGCCTTTGGTCTGCTTTTCGGCCTTACGTTGGTGTGGCTGTATCCTGTTACGGCGAATGACTTGTTCCGCTACGTGCTCCGTGGACGCATCTGGGCGGTGTACGGCGCCAGCCCGATGCTTCATCCGCCGAACGATTTCCCGCAAGACCCGTACATCTCATTCGCTGGCGAATTTGGAGACTGGGTGTCTGGCTATGGCCCGCTGTGGGAAGTCCTGGTGCAGGTGCCATTGCGACTGGGGGCGACCGATATGGCGGCGGGCGCGGTCAGCCTCAAATTCCTGGCTTTGTTCTTCTACCTCGTCTCCGCCCTGCTGATTGGCTGGACAGCCAACTCCGGCGACAAGGGCGGCTGTCGAGGACGATGGACGCGGCTCACCGGCTTGCTTCTCTTCGCCTGGAATCCTATGGTCATCATCGAAGGCATGGGCAACGGACACAATGACATGGTATTGATCGCCTTGTGGGTCGCCGGTCTGCTTCTGTGGGAACGGAAGTTGTGGTGGGCTGCGGCAGTTGCTCTCAGCCTGGCCGCTATGACCAAGGCGACAGGCTTGTTGATGCTGCCCATATTCGGCGCCCTCCTGTTGCGCGAAGAAACGACCTGGCGGCGACGCTTCATCAAAGCGGCAGTTGTCGCCTGCATTTTCCTGTCGCTGGCCTACCTGTCTTACCGGGCGCTGGGGCCGGTCGAAGATACGGTTCGCGGCGTGCGAGACATGTTGACCACGCGGCGAGGCTACGCCATCGCGTCCGCGTTGCGTGTCGTGTTGCGCGAAGTCGTGCCGGACAATGCTTCGGAGCCTATTCCGCGGACGACGGGGCAGTATCTGTTTGTATTGTTCTATGCCGGGCTGTTGTGGCGCACCTGGCGTGGCAAGCTCAACCTGTACGCGGCAGCCTTCCTGACCCATTTTGCCCAGTTGATTTATGGCGCCACCTTTCGCGTGTGGTATCCGATTTGGCTGGTACCTCTCGCCGCTCTCTGCCCTGCGCCGGCTATGACCTGTCGGATGTTGTTGTTCTCTTTTGCCGGCGAAATGTATGTGCTCAACACCTTCCTGTGGCGTTGGTGGCTGAGCCACTGGGAGTGGGTTCGGAGAGGACTCGCAGCGAGAAACTGGCTGGTCATCAATCTCTTGGGGCTACCCTGGTTCATGATCCCGTTGTTCGGCCCGATAGTGATGCGCTGGCGACGAAAATAACGGGCAAGGAGGGAATATGGGCATCATCATGTGCGCGCCCAATATCAGCGAGGGGAAAAACCACGACATCATCGAACAAATTATTGCAGAAATCCGGCGAACGCCTGGCGTCAAACTGCTCGATCATTCGTCGGATGAAACCCACAACCGCTCAGTATTGACGTATCTGGGCGAGCCAGCCCCGGTTTTGCAGGCGACTATGGCGATGGCGCGCAAGGCATTGGACTTGATCGACATGACGGTGCACCACGGCGCGCATCCGCGACTTGGAGCGGTGGACGTCGTGCCGTTCATTCCCATCCGCGGGGTCACAACGTCAGAAGCGATAGAGGTCGCCCGCGAATTTGGACGCGCTATCGGCGCGTTAGGCGTGCCGGTGTACTACTACGAGGACGCGGCAACCTCGCCGCAACGACAGAGCCTGGTCGCCATCCGCAAGGGCGAATACGAGGGCCTGGCCGAGAAGCTCAAAGACCCGAACTGGCAGCCGGACGAAGGCCCGGCTGTGTTCAACCCCAAATCGGGGGCAACAGTGACCGGCGTGCGCTTCCCGCTCATCGCGTTCAACGTCAACCTGCGAACATCCGATGTCACCATCGCCCAGGCCATCGCCAAAGCGGTGCGACACATCAATGGGGGATACCGCTATGTGCGGGCCATCGGCCTGGCACTGGAAGAGCAGGGACTGGTGCAGGTGTCCATGAACCTGACCAACTATACCAGGACCCCCATCCACCGCGTTCTGGAGACCATCCGCTCCGAAGCGTCACGGTACGGCGTGAGCGTTGCCGGCGCAGAACTGATCGGGCCGGTGCCGCTCGGTGCGTTGGAAGAGGTCGTGAAGTTCTATCTTCAGGTCCACAATTTCTCATTGGATCAGGTTATCGAGACGGCGTTGATCGAGTGATCGCCGGCCAGGCCGCCGTGCCCGACCTCCGAGGCTGTGAGGTCTTCTTAATGGGAGTTTAGCAGTTTCCAGGCCGAGGGCAGCAGCAGTGCGGCCAGGATTGATTTGGCTATGTCACCGACGATGAACGGGTACAGCCCCAGGGCCAAAACGTGTCCCACGCCGACAAATGAAGCCAGATAGGGCAGGCCCAAGAGATAGATGGTCGCATTGCCAATGCCCATCATAGCCAGCGTGGTTGCAAACCTTCGGTCCCAGCCACGCTCGGCCAGCCAGCCAGTAAGGAACGCAGCAATGACGAAGCCAAACAGGTAGCCGCCAGTCGGGCCCATCAGTCGCGAAATACCAGCCGCGCCGCCGGCAAAGACCGGCAGGCCCATGGCGCCCTCAGCCAGGTAGGCCAGCACGCTCAACGCGCCACGGCGACTGCCCAGCAGCGCGCCGACCAATAGTACGGCCAGTGTCTGGCCGGTGACCGGCACCGGGCTGAATGGCAAAGGCACGGCAATCCTTGCCGCCAGGGCAATGAACAGGCTGGCCCCTAACACCAACGCGACATCATAGACGGCGGCCTGCCGCCTCACCGATGGACGAAACACATCCGCATAAACCATACCCTTTTGTCCCCCATATCATACTTGATTGCATGTCCATTGTAGCACAAGCTAAGCCCAACGCCAAGTCTCTGGCGGCTGCATCCAGAATTTTAGGCGAGTTAGCAGAAGCCTCAGCCCTGTCATGCTGAGCCGTAGGACAGGTTTCCAAACCTGCCGCCGTAGGTCGGGTATGGAAACCCGACCTACGGCTGGTTTTTCCCCGATGAGTGGCGCATCTGCACGCCGTGGGGGAGCGCAGAATGACGGCCAGTCAGTTCGCCATATACGCTGCCACGTCGCATTTGGGTTGCGAGCAGTGGCTACTGACAGCCGATAGCTGACTCCGGATTGCTTTTCTAGCGCGGGAGCCGCGCTCCCCAGGCAATCTGTTCCTCTAGCCAGCCCTTGTTCTGGTCCTCGGTCGCGCCTTTCACCTCGCCGTCCAATGCGCCCAGCGTAAAGAGCTTCTTTTCGCCGCTCCCATCTGGCCTGACAGCCATGACATCCCAGATGTTGTTGTCCGGCTCTGTCTCCCGGACAAAGGCAATCCACTGTCCGTCGGGCGACCAGGTCGGCAGACCATCCTTGCCGGGCCGATTGGTCAGGCGAGTGATCTGAGTGCCGGCCAGGTCCATCACATAGATTTCCCAGTCCCTGGCTTCTTCCCGCGTGTAGGACATGAAAGCGATTTGCTTGCCGTCAGGTGAGAGGCTGAACCCCTGATCACTGGCATCCTCAGTGATCTGGCGGGGATTCTCGCCCGATAGAGTACGTGACCAGACGCCGCAGCGGTTGGTTTCACAACCCTGATAGATGACATACCCTTTCGTGGGGCTTTCCAGGATGACCAGTGGCGTTATCCCCTCGATGTCTTTGTTGTCCATGTCGGGCCGTTTGATGGTCACCGCTTGCGAGCCCTGGGTAATCATCACCCGATTGGCGCGGTCGGATTCCTGGCGGGAGTAGAATGAGAAGAACAGGTCGCCTGGCGCCCATGAAGGTCGCTGTGCTTCCTGGGCGGCGGTGAACTGCCAGTCCGTGCCCTGCAGGTCGAGCAGGGCGGCGGCGTGGAGCCCCTGCGCCCGGCGGTCCTGGCCCCACGATTTGTAGGCCAGCCAGGTGCCATCGCTGCTCAGTGAAGGCTGACTGGCATCTGCCAGGACTTTGGAAGTCTCCCCTGTGCTGAGGTCAATCATCATCAGGTCATAATTGTTGCGGCCTCCACTGGCATCGAAAACGGGATAGACGATGAAACCCTCCCCTGTTTTCGCCCTGGCCGGCGCCGGTTTGGGTGCAGGTGTCGGTTCCGCTTCGGTCACTGCCTCTGCCTGTGGGGGAGCTGCCGGCGGCACCGTCTCTTCTTGTGCCGCTTCCGGCGGCGCTGTTGGGCCTGCTGGAGCGGGTTCTTCAACGGCCGCCCCACGGCCGGTTCCGACCCAACTGATGGATTCCTCGATCCAACCCTGGCATTGATCCGGTGTGGTGTCTTTGACCTGGCCGTGCAGCGCGCCCAGTTCGGCCAGCCTGGTTTCGCCCGTTCCGTCGGGCCGAATGGCGATGATGTCCCAGATGTTGCTGCCGGGCGCGGTTTCACGCACGAAGGCCAGCCACTGTCCATCCGATGACCAGGTGGGCAGGCCATCGGCGCCTGGTCGGTTGGTCAGTCGTCTCACGTTCGAGCCGTCGGCAGCCATCACATAGATTTCCCAATCCTGCGCGCCGTCGCGTTCGTAGGACATGAAAGCCACCTGTCCACCGTCGGGCGAGGCGCTCAGGTTCTTGTCGGAGGGGTCTTCCGTGATCTGCACGGGATTTGCCCCGTTGAGCAAGCGCCGCCAGACGCCGCATCTGGCGTATTCACAGCCTTGGTAGAGGATGGCGAAAGCTCCCTCCGCGCTGACCACGGCGGGTGAATGCCCCAGTGCTTGTTTGTTGTCCAAATCTGGCCGCAGGATGGGCACGGCCTGCGTGCCCTGCGTGATCATCAGCCTGTTCTGACGGTCGGATTCACGTCGTGTGTAAAAGTAGAAGAAGGAGTCATTGGGCGCCCACTGCGGCCTCTGGTCAGATAACGAATCGCTGTAGCGCCAGGCCGTGCCGGCAATATCGCTCAATTGGGCGGCGTATAGGCCATTCACTTCCTGACCGGGTATCCATAACTTGTAGGTGATGGCATCGCCGGCGTGGCTCACCGCCGGCTGGCTGGCCCGGTCGAGCAGCGCTTCACGCTGGCCGGTGGCCAGGTCAAGCACCTCGATGTGATACTGCTGAATCGGTTCGGCCGATTCAAAAACCGGGAAATAGAGCTTTCCCTCAAATTGGACACTCTGCTGTTGACTGATAAACCTTTCCGCGTCCGGTGTTGCTGCCTGGGCAATAGCCAGAGGCAACAAGCAGGCCATGAGCAGGGCGAAATAGAAGACCTTGTTCCGTTTCATGCTTGAGTCATACCTCCTTAAAGAGATATCTCCTCCCAGCGTGTACTATACTCAGAGCAATTCATTCTGTCAATGAGACGACAGTTCGGCCAACATCTCGGCTACCGCGCGTCGTGCGTAGACCACGGCGTAGTTCATTCCTCTGTCCTCCGGGTAGACCTGCGCCATCGAACAGAGCCATAGGTTCTGCACGGGGGTCTTAAAAGGCGGTTTCAGTTCGGAGTAGCGTTTGACGATGACCGGTTGAGCAAATTCCTCGCGCCAGGCCCAATAGTCCAAGACCCAATTGCGCTTGAATTCTGGGAACAACTTCTTCAGGTGCGGCAGGTAAGCCTCGAACAATTCATGGGTTGGCATACGGATGTACGGGTCATCGGCCGGTGCATAACGGGAAACGTAGGCAAGATGGCTGCCGCCGTATTGTTCGGGGCGTTGCATGTTGGTATGTTCCACCACGGCCACGAAGGGCAGTGAAGGGTCGTTGATGTTGAGCCAATAAGTGTCGCTCAGGCTGCGGTCCAGGCGGAGTATCAGACAGACGTTGGCCAGGTAGAGGATTTTCTCCAGGCGAGCCCGATACTCTGGCGGCAGGTCGGGTGCCATCTTGCTGAAAACGGCTGGCGCAGTGGTGACCAGTATACGGTCGTGGGCAAAGGTTTCGCCGCCGGTCTGCACGGCAAGAGCCTTACCGTTCTCAATGACGATATGTTCAACCGGCGCGGCGGTGCGGACCTGTACGTTCATGTCTCTGAGGCGTCCTTCGAGCGCTTTGAGAGCGCGGCCAAAACCACCCTTCAGGTAGCCCAGGTTCTCGGCCTGGCCTTTGCCGCGCGACCCGCCCCGCAGCTTGAGCTTGTTCCAAATCCACACGGCGGCTACCTGCTCCTCATACGCGCCAAATTTGCCGCGCATGAGCGGCCCCCAGACGTTGTCGTACACGTTCCGCCCGGCCATGCGGATCAGCCATTCTTTGGCAGTGATTTCCTCCAGCGGACGCCAGTCGTTGATGAAACGGGGGATGATGGCCAGCAGGCCCAACCGGAACCGGTCAATCAGGCCGAGCGGCTTGAAGCGCAGGACGTCGAGAGGCGTAGCCAGACGGTAGATGCGGTTGGCATAGTAGCTCGTTACGGTGGGTTTCCACTCCAGGTCTGCGCCCAGCCCCAGTTCTTCGATCAGGGCCGCCATGGCCGTGTCGGTGGTGAACAGGTGGTGATAGAACTTCTCCAACAACACTCCATTCACCTCGAAAGAGCCGGCCAGTCCGCCAACTTCTGGGTCCTTTTCGTAAAGCGTGCAAGCGATGCCCCGCTTGCTCAATTCGTAGGCGGCGGTCAGTCCGGTGACTCCGCCGCCGACAATTCCGATGTTCATAAACGGCTAACTCCTATGGTCTAGACGATCTGTCAGCCCCGTGTGAAGGGGCCGAACCGGTTTGCGGGATGGGCCTGTTCCGCCAGCGTCGCCACCGCTTGACACCTTTGCTGAGCGTTGAAGACAGGTGGACGAGCGGCAGGCTGGGCCGCCCGTGGATCTCCGCCTGGATCAGATTCTGGAGGAACTCATCTTTGGAATGAAAAGCCGCCATTTCCAGGTATGTCACACCAATTTCCACCAGTGAGTGGGCGTCGCTGCCAGCAGTGCCTGGCAAGCCATACTCATGCGCCAGGGCGCGCGCCGCATCGTTGAAGCCGGGCAGGAGGCAGCGCGAGTTGAACACCTCCAGCGCATCCACGTGTTCGATAATTTGCAACACTTTCTCACGGCCCATCGCTTCTCTGCGAATCCGGTCCAGCGGATGCGGAATGGAGACCAGGCCGCCCTGTTCCCTCACTCTCTGAACGGCTTCGAGTGGGTGCAGGCCGGCTGGGATGAGTTCCTCGACGAAATAGGCGATGATTTCGCCCCACAAGGTGGTGATTTCTTGCCCCACAATGACCGGCAGCGGCGACATGTCTCGCAGACGGAGCGCGCCTTCGATGGCATTGTGGTCGGTCAGACAGATGACATCGAGGCCCTTGCGCCGGCACGTTGCAATAATGTCTTCCAGCGTGTTCAGGCTGTCTTTGGAATACTGGCTGTGGACATGCAGGTCCACTTTCACAGTTCGGGACTGTTCAGGCTGTGTCATAAGTTGGCTTACAGTCAAAGGTATCCTCTGGTCAATTCTCAAACGGGCATAAGTATAGCGCAAGTGGGATGGGATGTCCATTGACAGAGAATATGTTTGCCATTCGACTGGATTCGTACTAGAATAGCGGGCCGGGCGAATTAGCAGAAGCCTCAATTGCGTCATGCTGAGCCGCAGCACTGAGCGCAGCGAAAGGGCAACGAAGCATCTCGTTCCACGATGTATAAAGAGATTCTTCGCTACGCTCAGCATAATGGTTAGCTCCATTGGTGGCTATTGGAGACGCCGCACGCGTCTGCTTCCTTAAGCTTCGGGTGCACCCGACGAAATCAATGAGTGAAAGGCAAACATGAAGTTCAATACATTCCGTGTTTCAATTCTGTCTGCTTTGGCCATCTCCGTGGTATTTGTCTTTCTGGCAGTTCCCCTGGTCTTTCATCAAGTGGGAGATGTCCGTCAATTGGTAGCCTTTTCGCCGGTTTCGACTGATGAAGCTAAATTGGTTAAAATGGTTATGCGGAATTTGCAGACAGGCCAATTTGGGGCGCATGACTATTACGGCTATGGCGGCTTTTACTTTGCACTTTGCCTGGGTGCCTGCTACGCGTTTCAATGGTTGGTTCCATTAAACGATGTTTCAGTATTGATCTTGTGTCGGCTGATCAGCGTGCTATTTGGTGCGCTCTCTTTGCCAATCCTGTACTTACTTGGTCGCCGTCTTTTCGATAGGGCTACGGCCTTGCTTGCTGTAATGACCATGGTTACGAGCTGGGTGTTCGTGTTTTGGTCCGTCAACAACCATTCTGATTTGCCCCAGGCTTTCTTTTTGCTGCTGGCTCTCTATAGCTCCACACGCTTGATCGAAACGCAAACAGATGGAAAGCAGAGGCCTTTCTCCTGGCTTGTCGTTGCTGTAGCCTGCGGGGCGCTGGCGTTCTCAATCAAATATGCCGGCCTTTTCATACTGCCGGTGATCTGGTTAGCTTACCTTTTGAGCCAAGTCAGCGTCCTAATTGGCTACCGTGCTAAGCATAGTGAAGAACATCACTTCTCTCTCGGTCTATTGACGAGAAGAGAAGTTATGCGCCATGCTTTGAGTTTGGTGTTAGTAAGTTTGTCTTTCCCGCTGGTTTACTTTATCACAACGCCTTACGCGCTGACAGATTTTGAATTCCTGAATAAAGTGAGGTTTGAAAGTACGGTCGTCAGTGCTGGTAAATTTGGCGTACCCGTGCAGGGTACAGTCTGGCTGAGTAAAATACTTTCCGTTCGAGTTCTGGGTCTCGGGTTATCTGCTCTGGCATTGTTGTACATCGCCGTATTTGTCTGGCGTTATATCCGCCACGCCGGTTATCTCCGGCCGAAAGAGAATGCACGATTGGTGGTTCTGAGCTGGGTTGTTTTGTACTTCGCGTTCCTGTATTGGTTTATTGATTACCATCCTCCGCATTATTTGCTTCCTATTTTCCCTTCGCTTTGTCTGTTTGCCGCACGAGGAGGCGTCGAAGTCTGGCTTTGGCAGCCAAAGAGGAAGTGGTTGACCTGGCTCGCGCGGGCCGTAGTCATTTTGACGCTGGCGCATGCTCTTTACCTCCGCGGCCAGGAAGTAGCCGCCTTTTACAGGGCTAGAATCAACTTTTCGCCCGAAAATCATCCGGTTATCCGCGCCGGGATGTGGCTGGAAGAAACTTTCCCTGCCGGGACGGTGGTTTGCAGCGACGCCAGCTATAACTATGTGCCGGAAGGATTCGAGTCCGTGCCGCTTGACCGTTGGCAGCAGGCCGACGTGATTTTGATCAATCGCTCTGCGGCAGGCACGTTCGATGACCCGCGCCTGGCAGATGGGTTTGTCGGTGGGCGCGATACTTTTTGGAAGATCTTCAAGTTTTACCAAACGTTTCTGAATGAGGACTTCCGGCCACCCAATGTGGTTGAGATGAGAGATTTTGGAGCGGTGATTGCTTACTTGAATGTGGAGACGTTTCTGCACGATGGCGCGCGGGCCCAATTTCATCGTGGAAGCTCCGCGGTGGTTCTCCCTGCCCGGCAACTCAACCGCGACGCCATTTACGTCTTTTCTGCCCAAGACGA
>DAOTYC010000148.1:0-3078 GCA_034435095.1 Anaerolineae bacterium
GGGCGGCACGGTGGGTGGCTCAGTCGGCTGTTCCGTGGGCGGCACGGTGGGTGGCTCAGTCGGCTGTTCCGTGGGCGGCACGGTGGGTGGCTCAGTCGGCGGTTCCGTGGGCGGCTCAGTCGGCTGTTCTTGATTCGCCCCTGGGGTTGCCGTCGGCGTATCTTCGACCTGCTGGCCTTCAGCCGGCGGCTGCTCGGTCACATCTTGTGCCGTGACCGTCCATGAAACCGGCGAAGCGATGGCCAACAGGGAGAAAATAACCAGAAAAGTGAGCAGCTTATTCATGGTAAAGTATACTCCTTTCATCATCCAAGCTCCACAGAATAAGAGCCAAAAATATCACTCGACAGGCAGATTGCTGCCTGTACTCTGCATTCTATCATAGCACACTCCTGGCCGGAGCTCAATAGTCTTTTTGGGTTATTTTGCGATGTCAGACAAATGAGCACATAAAGACTCGTGAGGGACGCTTTCGCCCATCAGTACTGCGCGGCTAATACACAAGTATTAGCCGCGCCTGGAGTGTGAACTTGAAGTCAATGAAGAACTCGTCGGTGACCCGCAGCATTGCCAAACTCGATAGGCTTACGATGGCGCAGCTATGCCCCAAACGCTGAAGTCTATTTGGGCTTTTCGGCCGAAGTCAAATAGCTCTCCGGCGACAAGTGTGGCGCAATACGCCGCAATTTTTCCCGAATTCTGTCCTTGTCTACCGCGCTTTTGGCCGCAGCGAACTGCACGCGCAATTTCTGTAGCTTCTCCCGCCGTTGTTTTCTCTTAATGATTTCAAACTGTCTGCGTTTTCGATTGATCTCTCCCATGATTCGATGCACTCCTCAGGCCTCAACTCGGCGAACCCTTGATCACTCACTGTAACGCGCACTATTATATCCAGAGCGCGCAGGAAACGCAAGCCGCCAAAGTGGCGGGTACAATACCAATGAAAACGAACGAATGGTGCTATTGACACCAGGGTGGATTTGTGGTATACTTTGCTTGTCACTAAAATTGAATACACAGCAGTTGCTGGGGGAGCCTGGACGGAAGCCAGGCTGAGAGGATGGCCGTGTCGCTTGCGCGACACAATCATCGACTCCTGAACCTGACCTGGGTAATGCTAGCGTAGGGAAGCAACCGGACGATTGTTTCATTACAGCATAACTCATAACCGTCAACCCTCAGCAGGTTGGCGGTTATTTTATTTCGCAGCAAGCAGTCTGTCGGATGAGGTGAGAGCGGTGAACGCTATTGTTGTGGGAAACGGTGAAATTGAAAACATAGAGCGGCTCGTCCGCGAAATCGGGCCTGATACGCTGATCGTCTGTGCCGATGGCGGCGTGACCAACGCGCTCGCGCTGGGCCTGAAGCCCCACGTAGTCATCGGCGACCTGGATTCGATTGACACCGGCTTGCGTCACAGGTTGCAGGGGGACGGCGTTGAATTCATCACCTATCCGTCGCACAAGGATGAGACCGACTCCGAGTTGGCCCTCCGCTACTGCATCACCCGTGGGGCCGAGTCCATCCTGTTCATCGGCGCGCTGGGCCGGCGCCTGGATCACAGTCTGGCCAACCTGCTGTTGCTGGCCGATCCGATGTGGCGTTCGGTGTCGGTGCGCATCGTAGACGGGCGAACGACCATTGAGCTGTGTTCCAGCCGCTGCGAAATCAGAGGACATCCTGGCGACATCGTTTCACTTTTGCCCCTCGGCGGTGATGCCAGGGGCGTACGCACCGAAGGATTGGAATACCCGCTGCGTGACGAGACGCTTTTTTTCGGCCCGGCGCGGGGCGTCAGCAATGTGATGCTCGGCCACCGTGCCGCGGTTACAGTTCAAGAGGGTTTGCTTTTGGTGATACACGTGGATACTGCGCAGTGACACGAGTTTTTCACAATTCTTGCTATGTTAAGGAGGTACATGTAAAGATGACACCAGAACATCAGGAAGCGTTAGATCCCAACAGGACGGTGGTAGCCGCCGTGCAGGTCTTGCCCTTAGCCGATGATGCTTACCCCATCATAGACAAGGCGATTGAAGCCATCGCCGCGTCGGGGGTCAAGTATGAAGTCAAGCCCATGGAGACCGCCATGGAGGGCACGCTCGACCAGATGCTGGAGGTGGCTAAGAAGGCACACCTGGCATGTCTGGACGCCGGTGCAGACAAAGTGGTCACCATCATCAAGATCAGCGACGAGAGACACGGCACATCCATGGCCGAGAAGATGAAACGTTACCAAAAGTGAATAGGACACCGAAGACCAGGAGCCGGGCCATAATGCCCGGCTCCGTAAAGCGTTCGTTTGCGGAAGGGGTGCTGTCTTGAAATCGTTGCTGGCCGGTCGGTCGCGGGTAGAACAATACTTCTGGACCATGTCCCTGATCCTGGCGTTGTTGGCCTTCTGGGAATGGGCCTGTTGGCGGTGGGAGATTCCCGTCTGGCTGCTGCCGGCCCCGTCGCAGATCGTCCGCGCAGCAATAGACGCCCGCGCGCTGTTGCTGCCCCACATCTGGCAGACGGTGCAAGAAACCTGGCTCGGCCTGGCGGCGGCGTTGGTTACCGGCCTCATTTTGGCCGTCATTATTGACATCTCCGCCGTGTTGCGCCGCGCCATTTACCCGCTGCTGGTGGTCTCGCAGACGGTGCCCATCATTGTCATCGCCCCACTGCTGGTCATCTGGCTGGGCTATGGCATTTTGCCGAAGGTGATCGTGGTCGGGCTGGTGTGCTTCTTTCCCATCGTCGTCAGCACGGCCGATGGGCTCAGGTCGGCCGACCCAGACCTGATCGCGCTGCTGAGGACGATGGGCGCCAGGCGGTGGCAGATCTTCCGCACCGTACGGGCGCCCGGCGCGCTGCCCGGCTTCTTCTCTGGCCTGAAAATCGCCATCACCTACAGCGTTATCGGCGCGATCATCGGCGAGTGGGTCGGCGCCAGCAAAGGACTGGGCGTGTTCATGCTGCGGGCCTCGAACTCCTTCCGTACCGACTGGGTCTTCGCAGCCATCGCCATCGTCTCGCTGTTGAGCATCGTGTTGTTCCTCAGCGTGACCGTCCTGGAGCGGGCCGCGCTGCCCT
>DAOTYC010000149.1:0-4926 GCA_034435095.1 Anaerolineae bacterium
CAACATCCACCCCGCTATCGCCTCTTGGTGCGCTCTTGACCTCGGCCTGCTCCTCCGTCAGTATTCCCCCCGCTATGCCCCAACCATGGGTCACAATGTACCTGCTTATCCCTAACGTGGAAAATTAGTTATGATGAGCACAAGGATAAAACCACACGGACGGCCCCAGAGGGCTCGGAAGGAGCGAGGTCGTAAATGCAAAGAGGCAAGATTGCCGTGGCGATGAGCGGTGGCGTTGACAGCTCCGTGGCTGCGTGGCTGCTGAAGGAGCAGGGACACGATATTTTTGGGCTCACGGCCCTGATGAATCCGGCGTTCTCGCGCTGTTGCTCGGACGCTGATATTCGGACGGCACAGGTGGTCTGTCTCCAGTTGGGAATTCAACACCACGTGGTTGATGTTTCTCAAATATTTCACCGTGAAATCATCGAATATTTCTTTACCGAATACCTCGGGGGGAGAACACCGTCGCCATGCGCAGTATGCAATCGACTCATAAAGTTCGGTGTTCTGCTGGATGAAGCGCAGCGGTTAGGGGCGACTTGCGTGGCTACCGGTCACTATGTGCGCCTTGAAACCGATGCGGAGAATTGCAGGAGTCCTGGCAGTCAGACGATCGGGGATCTTATGCCTGTGCGCCGGCTTTTGCGCGGCCGTGATAAGGAGAAAGACCAATCATATTTTCTTGCCCTTTTGACTCAGGATCAGCTTGGTGCGGCTCTTTTTCCCTTGGGTGAAATGATGAAGTCTGAAGTGGTTGCTTTGGCGCGGCGGGCGGGGTTATCGGCTCGTGCCAGTAAGGAAAGTCAGGAACTTTGTTTTGTTGACGATTTGGGGCCTGGAGAATGGATAACTGTGCGTAGGCTGGACGCACCGGGACCCGGCGGAATTGTGAATACGCACGGGGTGAGAATAGGAACGCACAGGGGAATTCATCATTACACAGTGGGACAGCGCCATGGTTTAGGTTTGGCGACGGGGAATCGTCTTTATGTAATTGGTCTGGACGCGGCGCGGAATCTTGTCATTGTGGGCGACCGCGACGAAGCATGCAGGTCGGAAATGGAACTCGAGCGGGTAAACTGGATTGCGGGGTTTGCGTCCGCAAAAGAATTCCGCGCTGCGGTTCAAATTCGTTATCGTCATGCGGCAGCTGCTGCGTGGGTTCGAGTGCTGGACGGGGATTATGTGAAAGTGGATTTTGACGAGCCGCAGTTTGCGGTAGCGCCGGGGCAGTTGGCGGTCTTTTATGAAGGGGACGCGGTGCTGGGCGGTGGGTGGATTAGGGGACCGCGGAGACTGGTGTAATAGTACCGTTCTTCTCGAGCGAAGCGAGCGAGGGGGCAATGAGGATCTGCGGCCATTTCTGGAAGGTGGAATCTGGGATGACACGACTGGAGACGTTGGGCTCCATGTTCAGGTCAGCAGACAAAAATTTGGGAAAATGGGGATCTGCTGACCTGAACGTTTGCTCCTCAATTGCAAGGAGTTATGGGACATGCACTTAATGTTGGCACACCAGTCAGTATGGCACAAACAGTGGTGCTGACCTGTAGGCCTGTAAAACCCTTGATAATCAATTGAAACATGGCATGCTGTCCGACAGAACGAAAACGCCGAAAGGCAATTGTGACCTGGTGAGCCTGGCTACAGAACGGCTTGTCTCCGGCGCCGTCGAATGGTGTTTGTGTGATTCAAGATGGGGTGGTGATGGGCGCCAAACGACTCGATGCGGTGACAGGAATTGCGAGGGTGCCGCAATATGACTGTAGCGTCATGCGGTCGGTGGTCCCACCTGTCTGGGTCCTGGTTTTGGTGTCGCTGACATTGTGGGGCGGCGAGTTCGTGCGGCGGGGTCTATGGGAGCCAGACGAAGCCCGCTATGCTTATGTCGCGCGGGAGATGCGTGCAGGACACCACTGGTTTGTGCCGCACATCAACGGCAAACCATATCCCGACAAGCCGCCGCTGTTCTTTTGGCTTATCAATGCTTCGTCGGTCCTGACGGGAGGCCACATCAACGGTGTGTCGGCCCGCCTGCCAAGTCTCCTTGGTTCAGTGCTGACATTATGGGCTTTGACGCGTCTATTGTCGAGGTGGCAGAGCAACGAGGCGGCATGGCGTGCCACGTTGATTCTGCTCACAACCTTTCTCTTTTGGCAGGCAGGTAGCTGGGGACGGATCGACGCGCTCCTCTGTGGCCTCGTCATGATGAGTGTCTATTTCTTCTTTGTCTCATTGGAGGATCGGCCCGGGAGACGGGAATGCCTCGCATACCTCTTTGCCGGGCTGGCGGTGCTGGCCAAAGGTCCTATTGGTCTTGTTGTGCCGATGGGTATTTTCGGGGTTGGGTCGGCAGTTAGTGGCGACTCTTCAAAACTCAAACGGTCGCACTGGGTCTGGGGTCCTTTGTTTGCTATTTCCATTTCCGCTGTGTGGCTCTTTGCCGCCTGGCGACAAAAAGCTCCGGCAGACTACTTCACTGCCTTGTTGGGGGAAAAATCGTTCGGGAGAATCGTTCAGTCCCAGGGTCACTCCCATCCATTCTACTATTTTCTCTGGCATTTCCCTTTGGAGCTATTTCCTTGGACGACTTTTGTGCCCGCAGCCCTCACGGCCCTTTCCAACAAAGTTCTAAAGCGGCGTCTCCTGGGCTGGATTGTCTTTGTTGTGGCTCTTTTTTCCCTGTTTGTGACCAAGAGAAATATGTACATTTTACCGGCATACCCAGCCGTGGCAATGTTGATTGGCGCCGCATGGAATGATATCTCAAAGCTCTCCCACCGATGGAGGATCATCACAGCCGGTGCAGGGACCGTGTTGATGTGGTTTCTCGCCGTTGCAACGATCATGGCGCTGTTGGCGTGGAAGATTTCTTTAAACCGTTTCGCCGTCATACCTTCCGCCCTGGTGTTGCTCATAGGGAGTGTGTTCATGACGCAACTTACCCGACGCGAGCCTTTGAGTTCGCGATGGCTTGTTGCTTTTTGCGGGGTATACTTTTTCTTTCAGGCTACCGTGGGTGCCGTGGTGTTGCCCACCCTGAACAGAGTCAAGGGGCCTGTGGAAGCGGCGGAAGTGGCGAGGGCGCTCTCGGCGACGGAGCAACCTGTTTACCTGTATGGTCAGCAACTGGCCATCTTCCCGCTGTATGCTGAAAGACAGGGGCGAGAGCTGTGGTCGCTGGAAGAACTCAACCATGTGATTTCCGAAAAGTCAGGTTCGCTGATTGTCATCCGTGCACAACAATGGCGCGATTTGCCGGTAGAGATGAAGAAATCCCTGCGCATCGTTCAAGAATTTCGCATGGGGAACAAATCATTAGTGCTCGTGCAAACAAACAACTAGCAACAGAACACATTCCTGCCCGATTGTCGGAAATGATATTCGACAACCCTTCAGAGCGCTGGTTGGCCAGCATCAGGAAGCAAACAAGAGCAATATGATTCCAGATTTTGTGCTGAAAAAGTGGCTAGCCGAAGTTCGTCAGTTTGGGCTTCCAACCGAGAAAATCAAGCCTGCCCTGTGCGTCGTCGAAGCTGAATTCTTCGGAAACTGGCGACTGAGCTGCGGCCAGAGGCGGCCAAAGGGCACGTAGTCCCGAACCGAGGGTTGCGTTGAGCAGTGTGCATGCGGGAAACTGCGTGCATGTTTTTGAAGCGCCAACGCAAACGTGCAAGAGGTGAGGACTACGACTAATGGTCGTTGGTGCGGACGGTTCGCACGGCAGATGGACCTCGCCATGAGGTGGTGGCGCGTCTGGGCAAACTGGATGGTGTCGAGCAGAAGGCGGCCCGGGGGTGGCATGATTTAGAGGCGCTTGTCGAAGGCCGTCCGCTGGCACAGCAACTGGAGTTCGGCTATCGTGGGCTAGACCAGCTTCTCGAGCAGAAGAAGGCGCTGTGTGCTCACCTCCAGGAGCAGTACCGGAGTTGGTTCGGGCTGGGCTTCGAGTTCCTGCTCTACGACGTGACCAGCACGTACTTCGAGGGGCTGGCTGAAGGCATCACGCTGGTCGCACGAGGGTACTCACGGGACCATCGCCCGGACTGCAAGCAGGTCTGTATCGGACTGGTCGTCACCCCCGAAGGTCTGCCGGTGGGTTACGAAGTCTTCGCCGGCAATCGCAATGATGTGACCACGTTCGAAGAGATGATCGAGTTGATGGAGAAGAAGTACGGCCACGCCCAACGCGTGTGGGTCATGGATCGGGGAATCGCCAGCAAAGAAAACCTGGAATGGCTGCGTCAATGCGGGGCCCATTTACCTCGTGGGTACCCCCAAGAAGCACCTGAAGCACTTCGAAGCTGCCCTGCTTGACGAATCGGACTGGACGACGATCCGGGCGGGGCTGGAAGTCAAGATTGTGGAAACCCCACAGGCAACGGAGCGGTTCATTCTGTGTCGCAGCGAGGATCGGGCCGCCAAGGAACGCGCCATGCTGAAGCGACAGGTCGAGCGGCTGCGCGAGCATCTGGAGAAAATCGATGCCTCCTTGCGTCGCAAGCCCACAAGAAAGATCGGTCCGGTGGAGCGGCGTATCGGTCGATGGATGGGGCGGTATCCGGCTGCGGCGGCCGTCTTCACGGTAGAACTTGAATATGACAACCAGCAGCATGCCTGCGCCCTGTCCTTCCAGAAACACGCCGATCGTTACCAATGGGCCTGTCGTGCTCACGGGGCCTACATGCTACGGACCAACTACGTTGAGGGGGACGAGAGCGACTTGTGGAAGTGGTACATCCAACTCACGCAGGCTGAGTCTGCGTTCCGCACCTCGAAAACAGACCTGAACCTTCGTCCTGTGTTTCATCCCAGATTTTGCGATTGGCCAAAACAGGCAAGATGCAAGGCGCGGGAGGTGCAGGTGTATGCGCATACTGCGAACCTCCCGCAACGCAGCAGATTGCCTGTTTTCGACAATCC
>DAOTYC010000150.1:0-13110 GCA_034435095.1 Anaerolineae bacterium
ACAATCTCGCCGAACGCGATGGTGACGATGCACAGATAGTCTCCGCGCAGGTGCAGGATGGGTCTGGTCAACGCGAAGGCGAACAGGCCCGCCACACCTGCGCTGACCGGGATCAGCAGCAAGATCGGGATACCGAATTGCACGTTGAGTATGGCCGCGGTATAGGCGCCGATGCCATAGAAAGCGGCGTGTCCCAGTTGGAACATGCCGGCGTAACCCACGATGACATTCAGGCTAAGGCCCAAGATGATGTAGATGCCTGCCAGAACGGCCACCGATTGCCAGTATTTGTCCATGAACGCCGGCACGATGAGCGAGACGGCGGCCAGCGCCAGGTAAACGGCAATCGGGTTGGTGAGAACCTTCCGCTCTGACAGCGACGGCATGGCCTGGTACCCCCTACAGCTTTTCGGCGACTCGTTCGCCGAGCAAGCCGGTTGGTCGCACGATCAGGATGAAAATCAAAATGACGTAGGCGATAACGTCCTTCCATTGGGGGGATACGTAGCCGGCGCCCAGCGTCTCCACGATGCCCAGCACGAACCCGCCGATCATGGCGCCGGGAATATTGCCAATGCCGCCCAGGATGGCGGCGATGAAGGCTTTGAGGCCAAAAGTCCAGCCCAGGGTGAAATCGAAAGAACCATAGTACAGGCCGACCATCATGCCAGCGATGCCGCCCAGCGCTGGCCCAATCAGGAAGACCAGAGCGATGATCCGGTTGACATCAATGCCCATCAAGCGCGAAGTGTCGTGGTCGAGGGAGACGGCCCGCATGGCTGTGCCGACGCGCGTGAACTGTACGAACAGGTAAAGTCCGGCCATGAGCATTACGGATGCGAAGAACAGCGCTATCTGCACGTAGTTCAGCCGCACATCGCCGACCAGGCCAATGCCGCCAGCCGGCAGGAGTTGCGGCGGGTAGACCTTGTAGCTGGCCCCAAACGCATTGCGGGCAACGCTCTCCAGGATGAAGGCAACGCCCAGAGCCGAGATGATGGGCGCCAGCCGCCCCGCGCTGCGCAGCGGCCGATAGGCTACCCGCTCGATGATGACGCCCATAACGCCGACGGTGAACAGGACAAAAAGGACAACTGGCGCAATGGCGAACACGCTGTTTTGGAGAAACGCAGCCAGCGCGAAATTCAAGCTGACCCAGCCCAGATACGCGCCCCACATGAACAGGTCACCATGCGCGAAGTTGATCATCTTCAGCACGCCGTAGACCATGGTATAGCCAAGCGCGACCAGGGCGTAGAACGCACCGATGGTCAGCCCGTTGATGAGTTGTTGGACAAATAATTCCATGCCATGCGTCCGTCATGTGTGGGGGGCGCGATGCCAGTGCGCCCCCCACGGTTGTCAGCACTCGATTCCCGCAGCTTACTGTTTCTCTGCGGTCGGCTCAGCGGCTTTCTCGGCGCCATAGACGACGAAATTGCCCTGGTCGTCAATGACGTAAGCCTTGTGGATGGTGCCCAAACGGTCGCCCTTTTCGTCAAAGCCGAGAATGGGGCCGGTGATGCCTGGGAAATCCTTAAACTCGGTGTGCAGATACTTCGCCAGCGCTTCCGAGTCGGTCGAGCCGACCGTTTCGATGGCATGGCGGATGACGGCGTAAGCATCGGCCGCCATGACCCACCACACCGAAGCTGGCGGGCTGCCGTAGGCAGCGGTGAAGTCCTCAATGAATTTCTGTGCTTCAGGATAGGGCAGGTCGCCCGGCAGCGGCTCGGTGGTGACAATAGTCCCCTTGGCCCGGTCCAGGCCGGCAATCGTGATGAGCTCGGGATTGTTGCTGGCGTTGCCCATCAGCCACTGCACCTGCAGGCCGATGTCGCCGGCTTGCTTGAGCAACAGGCCGCCCTGCGCATGGTAGCCGGTGAAGTACACCGCATCCAGCTTCGCGCCCTTGATCGCGGTGAGGACCGGCGTGAAGTCCTGGTCGTCAGGATTGATGACGAAAATGGTCGGCTCAATGCCCAGGTCCTTCAGGTACTTTTCGGTCCAGTCGGCCAGCCCCTTGGCATAGGTGGAGTTGTCGTGAACGAGCCCGATTTTCTTGGCCCCCAGGGTTTCCACCATGAACGTGGCGGCGAAGAGGGCCTGCCGGTCATCGAGGAAACAGGTGCGGAAGAACCGCTCGTAGCCCTTCGTCGTCAGCCGCGTGGCGGTTGATGATGGGGTAACCTGCAACAGGCCGGCTTCGTTGAAGATTTCCGACGAGGCCTCGGTGGCCGTCGAGTTGTAGCCGCCGATAACCGCCACAACGCCGGCAGTGATCAGTCGGTCGGCAACCAACGAGGCTTCCTTCGGGTCGCCTTTGTCATCCTCCACGATCAGCTCGACCGGACGGCCCAGCAGACCGCCGGTCTCGTTCGTCTGATCGACCAGCAATTTGATGGATTGCTCGAACCCTTTGCCCTCATAAGCATAGTCGCCGGTCAACGGCGCCTGCAGCCCGATCTTAATGGGCTCGCCGGCGGGCTGTGCGGCCCACGCCGCCGTTCCCGTCAGCGAAATGACCACCGCCAGTAAAGCTGCCATACGTACAATTTGCCAACTTGTCGTCAGATGCTTCTTCCCAGAAAACATGTGGCTCCTCCTTTGCTGAACGCGCTCTCCAACAACCGACATTCCGCCTACATCCGCCTATTTGACATGACAAATTCGTTATGCAAAAACAGACGCAGATTTCCCCCCTTTCCCCAAATAACGTGGATTTGGCCGACATTCAAAGGCCTCTGAATGGAAGCGTCAACAAACGCCGAAGGGTGCAGATTTTGTTAGCTACGCTCTGTCTGGAAAGTCACCTCCGCGCCTGGGCCATTGTGCGTATGACATGACGCAACGGGCGAAATGTAAACTGCAAGCGACCACAGGGCCCCATCGCCAGGTGGGCTTCTATCTCTTATGGGGGAACCGTCAACCCTTACAGGTCAGGCCGACTCTGGTAGTTCATTATATCATCAATGCAGAAGCCTGTCAAAGAGAAGCCGCGCCAAAGGGTGCGTCCAGGATTTCAGGCGAGTTAGCAGAAGCCTCAACTGCGTCATGCTGAGCCGAGGTCCCGCTCCCGTCATTCTGAGCGAAGCGAAGAATCTCAACGCCTGCCGGCGCGAGATGCTTCGCCTTCGGCTCAGCATGACGGAATTGGGCGGCGTTTCTTCCCCCATGAGCGGTGCGCCCCCGCTGTGGGGGAGCTCAGAACGACGGAGCAGGCTATTTTCGTAACCAATTCGGCAGGGAACCAGTGAGCGCGAGATTTGGACAGGGCGCGTGTATCGTGATAGAATGGCTCCGTCGTGCGAACATGCCCATATAAGCCGAGGAGGGGTTGTGTGCCCTGGAAGAAAGTTTCGTCTGAACTCATCGAGTCCCTCGCGATCGGGCGGTCGTCCCATATCAGACCGAGGCTGACCAGACCAGCCGACTGTCACTTCATGGCCACAATCTTTCCTCAGCCTCCCACACGGCCAGAATCGCCTGACCCGATGGTATGGCCGCGCGCCCCCGGTGCATACGCGCTCGTGTTGCACCTGACCGTGCCAATTGCCGTGCGCGTTGGGCGACTGGGCGTGTGGGCGTTGCCCTCTGGCTGGCACGTCTATGTGGGCAGCGCGTTGGGCGCCGGTGGGTTGCGTGGACGGCTCGCCCGGCACTTTCGGGCGGAGAAGAAGCTGCGCTGGCACATTGACTACGTGATGGCCGCGAGCATTGACATTTCTGAGGTGTGGTACGTGGAGTCGTCGGCGCGCTGGGAATGCATCTGGGCACGGCAGCTCGCTGCTCTGCCCGGAGCGCGGGTCCTGATTCCCCGGTTCGGAGCCGGGGACTGCCGCTGCCCCTCCCATTTGCTATCTTTTGAGACGTTTCCGCCTTTCGAGGCATTTGCTCAACAGGTCAATGAGCTGGGCTGTGGGGCAATCCGGCGATTTCTGCGACAGCCCAGGCTGCCGTCTTGAGTGGAGCACGCTGGCGGCTGCCAGCCTTCTGGTCACCCCGAATCTTAACCAATTGTTAATCAATTGTTAAACTTGACTTTAAGTTCTGTTAACCTGACCCTGCTATCATGAGGACGTAGCAAACAAAAGATTTACCTATTCAGCAGGAGGAAGTAAAGAATGAAATACGTTGCGATTGTTCTTCTGGTAGCGGCGGCTATGGTAGCGCCCTCATTCAGCGCGATGGCGCAGACGCCTGAGCCGACGACGCAGATGGCTGAGCCGACGGCGACCGTGGTACCCGTCCCCATTGAATTGCCAGCGGTGAACCCACTGGAAGTGACGGGGGACATCATCAGCGCGGGCAGCTCGACGGTGTATCCACTGTCGGAGAAGGTGGCGGAGATGTTCGTTGATGAGGGCTACTCGGGCAACATCACCATTGACAGCATCGGCAGCGGCGCGGGCTTTGAGCGGTTCTGCAAGGCGGGCGAGACGGACATCTCCAATGCCAGCCGCCCCATCAAGGACAGCGAAGTAGAGGCCTGCCGGGCGATTGGGCGTGAGCCGATCGAGTTCCGTGTGGGCACCGACGCTCTGGCAGTGGTGGTGAGCAAGGACAACACGTTCCTGACCGATGTGACCCTGGCGCAGTTGGCGCAGATTTTCTCGGCGGGCGTGGAGAAATGGTCCGATGTGAACCCGGCCTGGCCGGCGGAGAGGATCCTGCGCTTCAGTCCAGGTACGGACAGCGGCACGTTCGACTACTTTGTCGAAGCGGTTATGGGCAAGAACAAGGATCAGTTGTTGACCGCCACCAACCTGCAACTGAGCGAGGATGACAACGTGCTGGTGCAGGGCGTGGAGGGCAGCCCATACGCCATCGGGTACTTCGGCTACGCCTACTATCAGGAGAACGCCGAGAAACTGAACGTGTTGTCAATCGAGGGCGTGGCCCCGACGGCTGAAACGGTTGACAACGGGACGTACAAACTGGCGCGGCCGCTGTTCATCTACTCGACAGCGCAGATCATGAAGGACAAGCCCCAGGTGGCTGCGTTCATCAACTTCTATCTGACGAACGTGAACGACGTCATCGGCGCAGTCGGTTACTTCCCGGCCAGCGTCCAGGCCCTTAACGGCGCGAAACAGGCCTGGCTCGACGCCATGGGCGTAGCGCAGTAATCTGACTACCGCAAGGGTGAATTGACACAGCATGGCGAGGGCCGGGCCCGACAGGTTCGGCCCTCACAGTGTCGAATTAAATCGTGAAACAGGGCTGTCAACGCGCTGAAGCGCAAACTGCGAGCCGATTCACAGGGTTGTTCGTGGTGGCGCGCTTTGGCGCGTGCCTTGCTGTCTGACGGTTGTGACGGAGGTGATGCACGATGACCGCAATATCTACGAGTGAGGCGCTCAGCCGGGTGACCGAGCGGGCCGGTGAGCCGCAGTTCAATTTGAGGCGCAAACCTCGGCTCAGTGAAAAGATTATCCAGGGCTTCCTGTTCGTATGTGGCGCGATCTCCATCCTGACCACGCTGGGCATTGTCTTTGTATTAGGCCGGGAGTCGCTGCTTTTCTTCGGCAGTCCCGAAGTGAGCCTGTTAGAGTTCTTCACCAAGACGACCTGGCAGCCGGCGATTGGCGAGTTTGGCATCTGGCCGCTGGTTACAGCGACGATGGTGACGACGGTGATTGCCATGCTTGTCGCCGTGCCGTTGGGGTTGAGCATCGCCATCTACCTCAGCGAGTACGCCTCGGCGCGGGCACGCAGCATCCTGAAGCCCGTACTGGAGATTTTGGTTGGCATCCCGACCGTGGTCTACGGCTACTTCGCTCTGACTTTTGTGACTCCCATTTTGCGCGAAATCTTTGGTAAAAACACCGTTGAGATATATAATACGGCTGCGGCCGGCCTGGTCATGGGCATTATGATCCTGCCCATGGTCAGCTCGATGAGCGAGGATGCACTGGCGGCCGTGCCGCGCTCGCTGCGCGAAGCGGCTTACGCCCTGGGCGCCACCAAACTGGAGGCCTCGGTGCAGGTCGTCGCGCCAGCTGCGCTGTCGGGCATCTTTGCTGCGTTCATCATTGCCGTCTCGCGCGCGATCGGCGAGACCATGATTGTGGCGATTGCCGCCGGCGCGGGGCCAGCGTTTACGCTGAACCCGTTCCGGGCCGCCGAGACGATGACCGGCCACATTGTGCGGATCAGCGGCGGAGACCTGAGTTACGATTCAATAGACTACAACAGCCTGTTCGCCATTGGGCTGCTGCTGTTCCTGATGACCTTGTCGCTGAACCTCATCAGTCGCTGGGTGGTGCAGCGTTTTCGTGAGGTGTACGAATGAACTCGAATATGAATGGGCAAGCACGTTATCCGTCGCCCGAACAGAACGGCGATTTCGCTCACAATGCGCCGGCGCGCCACCGAACGGCCAGCGCATGGCATGTGGCCTTTCAACTTTCGACCATCGTCGGTATACTAGCGCTGATTGCCCTGCTCTACAATATCACTACGCAGACGTTCGGGCTGGTGGCCGTCAAGAGCCGGGTAGACCCGGCCAGCCTGGCCATTGATGGCGTGCCACTGGAGGAGCTGTCCAAAGAGCAGCTCATCGCCATCCTGGAAAACAACATCTCAAAGGGAGTGATGCGTCGGCTGGAGCGCGATCAGCCTTTCGCTGAGCGTTCCCGCGAAAATGTCTACAATCTGGTACTCGAGCGAGTGGTGGAGATGGAAATCGTCCGCAGTTGGACGCTGCCCGAGTCGTTGTTCCAAAGGCAAGCCATCGAGGCGGAGGTGAAAGACAAGTACCCCGGCGCGCGGCTTCAATTTCGTTCGTGGCTAAACTGGGATTTTGTCAGGAGCTCCCAGTCTAGCGTGCCGGCCAGGGCGGGCGTGTTTACCGCCTTGCAGGGCACGCTGTGGATGATCCTGATCACCATGCTCATCGCCTTCCCGATAGGCGTCGGTGCAGCTATTTACCTGGAGGAATATGCAGCGGACAACATTTTCAGTCGAATTATCGAGACGAACATCAACAATCTGGCCGGCGTACCGTCCATCATTTATGGTATGTTGGGCCTGGCGATATTTGTGCGCTCTTTAGAACCTTTGACCAGCGGGACCTTGTTTGGCTTCGCTGACCCTACCACTGCCAACGGACGAACCATCCTATCCGCCGCGTTGACTATGGCCCTGCTTATCCTGCCGGTGATCATCATCAATGCCCGCGAGGCCATCCGCGCCGTGCCCAGGTCGTTGCGTGAGGCGAGCTATGGCCTGGGCGCCACCAAGTGGCAGACCGTTTGGTCGCATGTGTTGCCCAACGCCCTGCCGGGCATCCTGACCGGCACGATTTTGGCCGTGTCGCGGGCCATCGGCGAAACGGCTCCGCTGGTTGTGGTGGGCGCCTCGACGTTCGTGGCGCTTGACCCAAACGGCCCGTTCTCCAAATTTACGGCCTTGCCCATCCAAATCTATCAGTGGACGGCGCGGCCGCAAGACCAGTTTCGCAATATCGCGGCGGCGGCGATTCTGGTGCTGTTGATTCTCTTGATCACACTGAACGCGACCGCCGTGTTGTTGCGCAATCGTTTTAGCAGGAGATATTAACGTGATAAGTGCCAATTTAACCCAGCAGATGGTCAGCCAGGTAGAAAGCTACAGTGGCTACAGCAGCGGCATAGCAATTGAAGCAGACCGCATGAGCGTGTACTACGGTGACTTCC
Organism: Anaerolineae bacterium; assembly: GCA_034435095.1. Taxonomy (GTDB): domain Bacteria; phylum Chloroflexota; class Anaerolineae; order DAOTYC01; family DAOTYC01; genus DAOTYC01. Next base: position 7,680 of record DAOTYC010000150.1, read on the forward strand.
GCGCGGTCAAGGAGATCAGCCTCAAAATCCCTCAACGGCAGATCACCGCTTTTATCGGGCCGTCAGGCTGCGGCAAAAGCACAGTTCTGCGCGCTTTCAACCGCATGAACGACCTGATACCAGGAGCGAGAGTGACCGGCCAGATCCTGTTCCACGGACAGAACATCTACGCCGATGGCGTAGACCCGGTGGAAGTACGGCGACGTATCGGCATGGTGTTCCAAAAGCCCAACCCGTTCCCCAAGAGCATTTACGAGAATGTGGCCTGGGGGGCGCGCATCAACGGCTATCGGGGCAACCTGGATAGCCTGGTGGAGCAGGCCCTGCGCCAGGCAGCGCTGTGGGATGAAGTCAAGGACAAGCTGTACCAGAGCGCTCTGGCCCTTTCCGGCGGACAACAACAGCGGCTGTGCATCGCCCGCGCTATTGCCGTCAAGCCGGACATTATCCTGATGGACGAACCGGCTTCGGCGCTGGACCCCATTGCCACGCTGCGCATTGAGGACCTGATGCGCGAATTGGCGTGCAACTATACCATTATCATCGTGACGCACAACATGCAACAGGCCGCCCGCGTGTCAGACTATACGGCGTTTTTCATGATTGACGAAGACCGCGCCGGCACAATGGTCGAATATGGCCCGACCAAGCAGATTTTCACCAATCCAAAAGACAAACGCACCGAGGACTACATCACCGGCCGATTCGGATAAAATCTTCTTCGATGAACGAGAAGGGATGACCTACAGCTATGAGAACAAGAGAGACATTTGATCGGGACCTGCAACGGCTGGTGGACGACATCTTGTTGATGGGCAGCATGGTGGAAAAAGCAGTGCTGGCCTCGGTCGAGGCTTTGAAGCAGCGAGACCTGGAGAAAGCTCAGGCGTTGATAGCCGGCGATCAGCGTATCAACGAGAAACGCTACGCAATAGAAAGCGACGCCCTGTCACTGATTGCTACCCAGCAGCCAATGGCCGGTGACCTGCGTACATTGGCCGCTGTGTTGGAAATTGCCACCGAGCTGGAGCGGATCGGCGATTACGCGAAGGGCATATCCAAGATCAATTTGCTGATCGGGAATCAGCCCTTGCTAAAACCCCTGGTAGATATACCGCGCATGGCCGACTTGGGTATGGACATGTTGCGCCGCGCGCTCGATGCGTTTGTCCGCAAGGACGCCGAAACGGCGCGCGCCATCCCTCGCGAGGACGACCAGATTGATGACCTGTACAACCAGGTATATCGGGAATTGCTGGTTTTCATCCTGGAAGATACGTCCACCATCGAGCAGGCCAACTATCTGCTGTGGGCTGCGCACAACCTGGAACGGGCTGCCGACCGTGTGACCAACATCTGTGAGCGGGTGGTGTTCACGGCCACAGGCGAGATGCGCGAGTTGGATCAGGGAGATAGCAACCAGACGATCATTGCCTGACGCAGCACGCTGCCCGGCCCGCAACGCTCACATGTTGCGGGCAGGGAACGAGCCCACACTATTCTTCCTTCACCGCGCCGGCCGTCAGGCCGGCGACCAACTGATTCTGCACGAACGAAAACAAGATGATGGTCGGCACGATGGTCAGAACCGTGGCGGCGGCCACCTGTCCCCAGCGGACGAGCAGCGACGCCGTCAGGCGAGCGATGATCAGCGTGACCGTCGCCGTCCGTTGACTCTGGCTGACGATGGAGACGATAAGATAGTCGCCCCAGGAGACCACAAACGAATAGAATGCGGCGACCATGATGCCCGGCGCGGCTACAGGCAGGATAACATAAACCAACCGCTGGAGGATGCTGCAACCGTCAATGGTTGCAGCTTCGTCGAGGTCCATGGGAATATTGTCGAAATAGCCTTTGAGCATCCACACCTGAAAAGGCAGCACCAGGATCATCTGCGCCAGAACCACGCCGGGCACCTTATCCAGCAAGTACAGGGAGAAAATGATCAGATAAATCGGGATGATCAGCATCACCTGTGGAAACATCTGGGTAGAAAAGATGCCGATGATCATGAGGTTCTTGCCTTTGATCCTGAACCGGCTCAGCCCGTATGCCCCCAATATCGCGCAAACGAGCGACAGGGCGGTCACACTGAGCGCAATCTGGATGCTGTTGAGAAAATAGGCCGGGAAGTCGGTCACCATCAGGACTGTGGCGTAGTTCTCCAGAGTATATTCCTTCAGAGCAGAGACTATTTCACCGGTGAATATGGATGCTTGAGTGCGAAACGAGGTGTAGATGATCCACAGCATCGGCATGATAAAGAAGCACAGAGACACGGCGATCACCAGATAGGCCAAAATGGCCGACCTTAAGCGTTCCGCTGTTTTAGTCCTCATCTGGCGACCACCCCTCTTTCATAGATGCGGATGTAGACAATGAAATAAATCATCAGGATGACCAGCATCACGGTGCCGATGCTCGCGGCGTAACCCAGGTTGTAGCTCTCCCACGACTGTCGGTAGACGAAGACGGGCAACACATAGGTGCGGTTAACCGGGCCGCCGCCGGTGGCCAGGTAGACGAAATCGAAGTTGTTAAAGGTCCACAACACGTGAATGGTGACCATGACCATGATCATGCTGCGGATGCCGGGTAGGGTAACGTGGATGAACCTCTGCCAGGCATTGGCGCCGTCAATTTCAGCCGCTTCGTACAGGCTGGACGGAATAGCCTGCATGGCTGCCAGGAAAGCGACGCCGTAGAAAGGGACGTTCCGCCACAGATGCATCATCATGATGAACGGCAGGGCCAGGTTAGGGTCGCCCAGCCAGTATCGGGCCACATGACCCAAACCAAGCCCTCTGAGGACGATGTTGAAGAACCCGACGTCCGGCTGAGCCATGAACTTGAACATGGTGACGGTGGCCGCTACCGGAATGACCCAACTGGCCATAATAACGCTTTTGAAGACGCCCATTCCTGGCAGTTTTTGGCTCATGGCCCAGGCCAGGACCAGGCCCAACACGAACTGCAGCACAACCACCACGGTGACCAGGATCAGGGATTGATACAGAGACAGCCAGAAGACCTCGTCGTGGAACAAGCGCACAAAGTTCTGAAAGCCTACATACTTCCAGGTATCTCGGAGCAGGTTCTGGTTGGTGAAAGCCATCCGCAGGCCATCCAGCAGCGGATAGACAGTAAACAGCCCCATGATGAGCAGCGTGGGCAGAATGAGCGGAAGCCCTTTGCGTTGTTCTTTCATCAATGAACCTCGAAGAGAGCCTTGCGAAGGCTTAATTGCCTTCGCAAGGCCAGGACTTAACTGCCGGGTGAGTTACACGTCGCCGTTGGCGACCAACTCCGCAATCGTGTCGTACAGCCACTGGGCCGCCTCAGCCGGCGTCTTCTCGTCGTAGATGACGTAGTTGACCGCCTGCATGTTGGCTTTGTTGACCGGGCCCCAGTTCACCGGTTCCATGGCCACCGACTTCGGCAGCTCGTTGGCGAAGCCCTGAATCCACCAGCCAATTTCGCTTTCGGTGAACACGGGCAGCTCCAGCGAGTCGGTGCGGGCCGGGATACCACCGGAATCGGCCAGCCATTCGGCCATTTTCTCCTTGGAGCAAATGAACTGGATGAGTTTCCAGGCCATGTCTGGGTTGGCCGAGTAGGCGTTCAACATGATGGGTTTGACTTCCAGATACGTGGCCGGGATGCCGTCCTCACTCACGGGCAGAGGCGCGATGGCGGTCTTTTTCTCCAGGATGTCCTTGGCCGTATCGCTCTCCACGCGGCGGCCCCACAGCCACGGGCCCATCGGGGCCATGGCCCACTTGCCAGCGACATAGCCCGGGTCCTCTACCGGCCAGCCAGTGCCGCGCACATTGGGGTCGCAGGCTGGATACTTGATGTCTTTGGTGTCGAACAGCTTGTCGTACAGGGCCAGCACTTTCTCAAACTGGTCCACTGTGGCGTTCATCTCGGTCTTACCATCAACGATCTTGAACATGGGCTCTTTCTTGCTGACCTGATAGTACCACGAGATGAACTCCTGCGGGGCGCGTGGGTCACCGATCTCCGTGCAGGTGAAGAAGCCGAACACCTTGCCCTCAGTCAGCTCGGTGATTTTGCGGGCGGTCTCCACCAGCTCAGTCCAGGTGGTAGGCACCTGCAGCTTATACTGCTCAAAGATGTCCTTACGGTAGACCATCGCACGGGCATTGGTGTTGTAGGGGATGCCGTAGAGCTTACCGTTGATGGTCAGCGGGGCCAGGGTGCTCTCCACGAAGACTTTGCTGTCTTCCCAGGCCGCAAAACGGTCATCCAGGGGCGCGATCAACCCCTTTTGGACATAGACAGCCATATCCTCTAACAGGCCTTCGACGACATCCGGCTTGCCGCTCTTGGCCTGCAAGAGGTACTTCTCCCGTTGCGGCCCATAGTCGCCCGGCCCGTAGAAGTTGTCCACTTTCACGTCGGGCAGGGCCACTTTGACGTCCTTTTCCCACTGCGCCACGTATTCTGGCGAGACTTCCTGCGTCACGAAAGGCATGTTCCAGAACGTCAGCTCGACCGGCCCGGCAGCCGAGGCCAAAGCCGGCAATAACAAGGTAGCCAATAAGCTGGTCAACACAGCGAACCGCACACAGTTTTTCATTTCCATCCTCCTCGAATGTAAACGCTGCTTGTACACTCTACGAACCCGCACAGAACGACACAAGCTCCGCATGGACCGTCACTCCATTCAGCCTATATGCATCACCTCCTCTACACTAGCCGAGCCCGATCCATGTGGGACGAGGGCGTCCCTCTGAACAGACCTGAGAACTCGAAACGCCGTCAAGCGTGCAAATCAGGTTGGTAAAGAACGATTTGAGCGGCCCAGATGTATTTGAGTGAATCAAGAGGGGGACCGGATATTCCGGCCCAGGTTAAGAATCCAACTACTCATATTATAGCACAAAACGGCGCCGGCGTCAACGCGAAAATCAACCGGGGTGCATCCAGAATTTCGGGCGAGCCGTAGGTCGGGTTTCCATACCCGACCTACGGCTGAGGGGGCGACGGCGCCGAAGCAACAGCCCTGAGCGCAGCGAAGGGAATCTCAACTTCACAGGCGATGCGAGATGCTTCGCCTTCGGCTCAGCATGACGGGGGCGGGCGAGATGCTTCGCCTGCGCTCAGCGTGACGGGATGGGAGCGCGCGGGAGAATCTGGCTGATCGCGGCCCGTCAGCTCTAAATAAGGCGAGAGGCGCCATGGCGCCTCTCGCCTCTGTCTCACTCGTCGAGGGCGAGGATTTCTTCCTCCTCTACCTCAGCGACCTCTATCCCACTTAACTCAGGACGAAGGCTTCCGCCTTCCTCTGCCAGTCGCTCGCGGAGTCGTTGTTCAATGGCCCGGCAGATGTCTGGCCTCTCTTTCAGGAATGCCTTGACATTCTCGCGGCCCTGGCCCAACCGCTCGCCGTTAAAGGAGAAGC
>DAOTYC010000151.1:0-25904 GCA_034435095.1 Anaerolineae bacterium
AACACCACCGGGTGTCATGGCTGAATCGTTTCTTAGTGGGCGCCGCCCGACTCCGTCATGCTGAGCCGAAGGCGAAGCATCTCGCACTGGCAGGCGTTGAGATTCTTCGCTTCGCTCAGAATGACGGAACAGGGTAGTTTCTTAGTACCGAAGCGAAGAATCTCGTTGTACATCGTTAAAGTGAGATGCTTCGCTGCGCTCAGCATGACGCGATTGAGGCTTCTGCTAACTCGCCTAAAATTCTGGATGTACCCGCAGTTGTCAGTTTGTTTGCGCAATAATGGCAGCTGATGTAGTATCATGCGTGTGTTGTTTGCGAAGTTTCCACGAGTTCCTGGAGGGTCCGGGTGAGCGTTGGCCTCTACGTCTGTTCCATGTCCCATTTTTCGGGCAAAACGGCCGTCTGCGTAGGGCTGGGCAGACGCCTGATCAGGGACGGGTTCAGTTTCGGCTACTTGAAGCCGATCAGCGTCCTGGATCAATTGAGGCAGGCAGACTCTGTTGATGAAGACGTCAGACTGCTGGCGAAGTTTTCCGGTCAGGAAGCCCTTATAGAGCAGATGGCCCCAGTACGGCTCAACGCTCAGGAACTGGATCACGTTCTGCTGAATGAGGAGTTGTGCGGCCAGTACCTGAGACGTCTGCGAGAGGCCTACGAAAGCATTTGCCAGGAACGAGATGTCGTGATCCTGGAGGGCGGCGGAAGCCTGTGGGAAGGCTCGGTTATCAATTTCAGTGCGTCGTCATTGGCTCAAGCACTGGGCGTCCCTGTATTGGTCGTCGTCAAATACGTGACCGATTTGCAGGTCGTTGACGACGCTCTGGCAGCCCAGTCGGTACTGGGCGATACTCTACTGGGGGTCATCCTGAACGTCGTACCCCCTCAACGAAAATCGGCACTGGAAAGGGCCGTTGTGCCTGCCATCAGGCGCCGGGGAGTTATGGTCTTTGCTGTCTTGCTTGAAGACATGCTCTTGAAGGCCATCAGTGTTGGCGAAATGGCCCGGGCGTTGCAGGCAGAGGTCTTGTGCGCAGTTCAGAATCAAGATGAATTGGTCGAGAACCTGATGGTCGGCGCGATGAACGTAGATGCCGCGCTAAGCTACTTTCGCAGAAAACCCAACAAGGCGGTTTTCACGGGCGGCGACCGTCTCGACATTCAATTGGCCGCTTTGGAGACCTCGACGCGGTGTCTGGTGCTGACAGGTAACCTGCCACCCAGTCCGGTCATTCTATCCAGAGCGGAGGAGACGGGCGTGCCCGTCGTGTGGGCCAAGCAGGACACGCTCACAGCAGTTGAAACCATAGAAAACCATTTCGGCAAAACGCGCTTTCACCATCAAAAGAAAATTGACGCCTTTGAATCTATGCTGGAGGACTGCTTCAATTTTGAAGCATTGTATGCGAGCCTGCACCTGTCGCCAGCACAGAGATAGCAGGCCATTGACAGGGAGACACCTGATTCTAAAATCGCAAATTTGCGGGGAGGTTCTAGACAATGACATTTATTGACGAAATCAAGGCCAGGGAGATACTGGATTCGCGCGGCAATCCGACCGTCGAGGTCGAAGTGATCCTGGAAAGCGGTGCGAGAGGGCGCGCCGCAGTGCCGTCAGGCGCCTCTACCGGCGTTCACGAGGCTGTGGAACTGCGCGATGGCGACAAAGAACGGTATGGGGGCAAAGGGGTCCGCAAAGCCGTCGAAAACGTAAATGCCGAAATCGCGGAAGAGCTGTACGGCTGGGACGCGCTGGACCAAACCGGCCTCGACGAATTCCTGATCAATCTTGATGGCACGCCAAACAAGAGCCGCTTGGGGGCAAACGCGCTGCTGGGCGTGTCGCTTGCGGTCGCCAAAGCAGCAGCGGAGGCTGTGGGGCTGCCCCTCTACCGATATATTGGTGGCGTCTCGGCCAGGACTCTGCCTGTTCCCATGATGAACATCCTGAATGGCGGCAAGCACGCGGTCAACAGCACCGACCTGCAAGAGTTCATGGTGATGCCAGTGGGCGCGTCTTCGTTTGCAGAAGCCCTGCAGTGGGGGGCGGAAACCTATCACAGCCTGAAAAAGGTGTTGGCCAAGAAGGGATACAACACCAATGTAGGCGATGAAGGTGGTTTCGCGCCCAGCCTGAATTCCAACGAAGAAGCCGTTGAGGTCATCATTGAAGCCATTCAGCAGGCCGGTTTCAAGCCGGGTGCCGATATATACGTTGCCCTTGACCCGGCCGCCAGCGAGATTTTCGAAGATGGCAGGTATCACCTGACGAAAGAAGGTCGCACGCTGTCGAGCGAACAGATGGTGGACTTCTACGAGGCGTGGGTCAACAAGTATCCCATTATATCCATCGAAGACGGCCTAGCGGAAGACGATTGGGAAGGCTGGCAACTGCTGTACAAACGTTTGGGGCACAAGATTCAAATTATGGGCGATGACCTGCTGGTAACCAATGTCGAACGGCTGAAGATGGGCATCGAGCGTAAAGTGGCGAACTCCATCCTGATTAAGCTCAATCAAATCGGGACACTGACAGAGACCTTAGCCGCCATTGAGACAGCCAAACGCGCCTCTTGGACAACGGTTGTGTCGCATCGCAGCGGTGAAACCGAAGATACTACGATCGCCGACCTGGTTGTCGCCGTCAACGCCGGCCAAATCAAGACGGGGGCGCCTGCGCGCACCGACCGGGTGGCCAAATACAATCAGCTTCTACGCATCGAGGAAGACCTGGGGGACGCAGCCAGGTACGCGGGGATGTCGGCTTTTTACAACATCAAACGGTAAGCGCGACGGCGGTTGCGAGGGGCGCGATTCACGACCGCGCCCCTTATTCATTCGGTACCTGTAACAGACGGAACCCCACATCAGGCCGAACCGCGTCTGGCATTTCCGCGCTCCGCACAGCGCATCTGGCCCTCTCCAGCGGATGCAACCACGACCCCCCGCGCAAGACCCGCGCGTCATCGCTCTGCAGAATCTCCCGGCCGTCACTGGGGTCATAAGGATACGGCAGATACTGGCTGCTGCACCATTCCCAGACATTGCCGGCCTGATCATACGCGCCGAATTGGCCTGTACCCTTGGGGTAAATTCCAACTGGTGTGACGCCAAAAACGTACAGACTATCGAAAGTGCAGGTGTTGGCTCGCGACGGGTCAGCCTGGTCTCCCCAGGGATACAAGAACTCCGTCTGGCCGCGCGCGGCCCTTTGCCATTCAGCTTCGGTGGGCAGACGATACAGGACGCCGTGCTGTGAACTCAACCAGTTGCCATAGGCCACAGCTTCATACCACGTAACGCCCACCACCGGGTAGTTGGGCGGGTCGTGAGGTACGTGGCTCTCTGTTCGCCCGGTTGCCTGAAGCCATTTCCAGCCAGCCCGTGTCCACCATTCACGTTGCTGATAAGCCCCACTGGACACGAACTGATGGAAATCCCGTCGTGTCACGGGATACTTGAATAGCCGAAACGCCGGGACGCTCATCACATGTGCGCTGCGGCCCGATCCCATGACCACCTCACCCGCCGGAATGAAAACCGTCTCCAGCAGTCTGGGGTCACCCATCTGCCCCAACAGGTTGCCGGCCAGGATCCGGCTCCTCAGGTCACGTTTCTCATCGTTAATCCATTCCATCAGAGCCTGGACGACCTCCGGCCCAACATCCTGGATCAGACCGGGGTCGCTCTCAAGCGCACATTCTGCGGCTAACAAAGGGTTGAGGCGAATCAAGGCCCGCAGCGCCTCGGCTGGTTGGGCTGACATCTCCAGCAGCAAAAGGGCCTGCTCCGGTCTTGCCGACGAAGGCAGGTCGGGCAGAGGACGAAAGGCATTATGACGCAGCAGTCGGCCACTCCTCAGGGAAACCGGAGGGGCCCACATTCGCCACAGGGCTGACCTACCCCTGGTCAAGCCGCCGCTCTGATTGACCTCGGCAGCAGCGCGATACGCCTGAAACCAGGCGTGACCGGCTGCCACGGGTTTGGGAGGTGAATTGTCGAGGCGAGACCCGGAACGGCTGTGTACCTGCGCAAGTTCAAGCCACTCGCCCAAAATCCGACTGCGTGTGCGCGGGACAGATTTTCGAGCCGCGTAAAGCTGAGCTATGCGGACAAGCCAAAAAGGGTTGCCGGTAAGTGCTAAGATATGCTGGTAATCTGGCTCCTGGAGCTGATCCCAAAGATTGCCAGAGGCCTGTGCGTTCAAGTATTGATCCAGGAGAAGCGACTTAGTTTCATCAGGCAGAGGACAAAGAGAAACAACGGGCAGTCCAGTGGTATATGCCAATTCTGGATGGCGCGTACTTACGATGATGCGGTTGCCCCGACCGTCGCTACCATACCGGGCCAGGAAATCCCGCCAACGTCGCAATGACCAGTTGAGGAACCGGGTGGGCAGTTCATCCAAGCCGTCGAGGAGAATCAACAGTTGCCCGCTCTCCAACCGCTCGCGTAAGCCGAGAGCCAGTTGCCCATGGGCAGGAAACCCATCGCGGCCCAGCTCAGCCAGGTGTTGGACGAGAAATTTGTCCGGTGCGCTCAACGGACGATAGCCGCCCAGGTTGACCAGGATGGGCAAGCGCGATGACGGCGAGCCATCCGACGCCGGGAGAGTCTGCTGGAGCGCTAGGCGCATCAGGGCAACACTCTTACCTGCTCCAGGTTCCCCGTGAATGACGAAATCTGACGGTTGGCTGCCCAGTTCGATCACATTTGAGATGTCGCGCGGCTCAGAGATAACCTGCCCTGCCGCCCAGCACCTGGACAACACACGCGGGTCAAAGCGAGGCGAGTTCAAGCTGAGCCTATCAGCAGGCCATGCGCCCAGCACGTGCTCTTCCAGCAGGCGGGCCGGAAGGGGTACATAGGCATCCTGCCAGACGCCGTACCGGGCGACGACTTCTTGCCGATACTGAGCTTCCACAGAGTCGCGATTCACGGCAGGTTATCACCTCCTGTCTCTGGAGCATTATACCTGACCGATGCTTTAAGTCAAAGTGCTCGAAGCTCAAGAGAGTCGTACGCGTCGCAGTCGCAAACTATTTGTGACCACCGTCACCGAACTGAATGCCATCGCAAAAGCGGCCAGAATAGGGTGTAGCTGGCGCAAGAGACTTGGGACGCCGGGAACGGGATACAGTACACCGGCAGCCAGTGGAATTAAGATGACATTGTAGAAAAAAGCCCAGAACAAGTTCTGTCTGATGGTTCGCATGGTAGCCTGAGAAAGCCGGATGGCCTTGGGAATATCCCGCAAATCGCCGCGGATCAAGGTGACATCGGCCGTTTCCATAGCGATGTCGGTCCCTGTCCCTAAGGCAAACCCGACATCGGCCTGAGCCAAGGCCGGCGCGTCGTTGATGCCATCTCCGACCATGCCGACAACCAGGCCGTCTTTCTGTAATTTCTCGATCTCCTTTGCCTTGGCGTTGGGCAAGACCTCAGCCAAGACGTCCTCTATGCCGACTTGCTCACCGACCGCCCGCGCCGTCTTAGCGTTATCGCCGGTGAGCATCATCAGTTGGAGGCCCAGTTGTCGCAAAGAACGAACTGCCTCGGCAGCGTCTGGCTTGATGGTGTCGGCCACAGCCAGTGCGCCGATCAACCGGCCATCTGCTGCCACCAGGATCACCGTCTTGGCCTCTTCCTGCAACCTCTCGATCGTTCCACGAATCGCGCCGTAGTCTATCCCTTCTTTTTCCATCAGCCTGATGTTGCCCACTGAAACCTGTCGTCCGTCCACCCTGCCCGTTGCGCCATAGCCAGGGATCGCCTGGAAACGCTCGACTGTGGGCAGATCAAGCCCTCGCGCTCTGGCCGCTGTAACGACAGCCTGCCCAACGGGATGTTCGCTGCCATTTTCGACTCCGGCCGCCAGCCGCAGCACTGCATCCGCATCCGCGCTGTCCTCACCTGAGGAGAAATCGGCTGCAATCTCTGGCACAGCGAGTACATCGGTCACCGACGGCTGCCCGACTGTGATCGTGCCGGTCTTGTCGAGGACTATAGCCTTAAGACGGTGTGTCTGCTCGAGCGCCTCGCCATTCTTGAACAGGATGCCATTTTCGGCCCCTTTCCCCGTCCCCACCATGATAGCCGTGGGCGTCGCCAGGCCGAGAGCGCACGGGCAGGCAATGACCAGGGCCGCTACCAAACGCACCATCGCCGCCGTGAATCCCGCGCCAGCGAAAAGCCACCAGATTGCAAAAGTAAGCAGCGCAATGGCAATGACGGCCGGCACGAATACCGCCGAAACCTGATCAGCTACCCGCTGAACCGGCGCCTTGGAGCCTTGCGCTTGCTCGACAAGACGGATGATCTGCGCCAGGACCGTACCTGACCCAACGGCCGTAGCTCGCACCTTGAGCAGGCCCTGCTTGTTAACGGTCGCGCCGACCACGCGGTCTCCAATTTGTTTGTCCGCCGGCAGGCTCTCACCGGTGAGCATGGATTCATCTACAGACGAAAACCCCTCGACCACTATGCCATCTACAGCGATGCGTTCTCCGGGCCGAACAATCACCAGGTCGCCAATCTGGACATCTTGAATCGGGATGTCCTCTTCCCGTCCATCGCGGAACACCCTGGCTGATGTTGGGCGAAGTCCCATCAGTCTCTTAATGGCTTCAGACGTATGGCCCTTCGCCCTGGCTTCCAGGAGTTTGCCCAGCTTAATCAGGGTAATGATCACCGCCGAGGTTTCATAATAGACATGCAGGTCATGTCCGTGTAGCAGTCCGAAAGTCACGAACACAGAATAAACATAAGCGACCGAAGACCCCAGTGCCACCAACACATCCATATTGGCGGAACCGTTGCGCAGGCTCTTGAAGCCACCCACGTAGTAGTCCCACCCTACATAGAACTGCACGGGCGTCGCCAGCAGAAAGAACAGCCAGTTTAGCCACGCCTGGTGGCCCCACGTTCCCCACAGGCCCAGGTCTCGGCCCATGCTCAGTACGAACAAAGGGATAGAGAACCCCGCGCCAATCAGGAACTTGCGAGTTTGATCGGCAATCTCCGCCTGTCGCGCGGCTCGTTCCACATCCTCGAGAGCTTCCCCGTCCTGAGCCAGCACAACCCCGTATCCGGCCCGCTGAACTGCGGACGCCATATCAACCGGGTGCACCAGACCAGGAACGTACTCGACGGTCGCCTTTTCCGTCGCCAGATTAACGGACGCGGACACGACGCCATCTAGCTTCTTGAGCGACCTTTCGACGGCACGTGCGCAATTGGCGCATGTCATACCGGTTATAGGCAACGAGACAGTCTTGTGGACCATGACAGTTACCAAACTTCCCTGAGAGACTACCTCTCGACAGGGTAGCCTATCTCCTGCAAGAGGTTTTTGATACCTTCCTCGGTAGCTGGAGGCTCAAAAACAACGGAAACATCCTTATTGTCAACATCGCCACTCACCGAAATTACTCCATCCAGCGCGCTCAGTTCTGTCGTTATGGTCATGATACAATGCTGGCAAGAAATCGCCGGCACATGATAATTAACAGTTCGCATGGTCAACCTCCAATACTGACATCTTACTTATCGCACTCAACTACCCGAACGACTCGTTAGCATAAGCCGATTCTAGCCGGGATATGGGCTTCCTCGCCATGTTATGGTACATCCTGACAGGCAAATCTTACTACAGTCCAAGTTAAATGTCAATCATTTTGTTCATGTTTCCAAACGATGAGCTATAGCGCCATCTGAAAAGAGGTGCGCACACGCGGTCAGCTAAAATTACTTCTTCTTGCTTGCATTTTCGAGTTCGCTTGAGTAGAATGTAAAACACATGGCAAGGGGCTCTCGCAAATCGAAGGATTTGCTCTGAAACGCTGAGGTCGTGATGTCTTATGCGCACTGCTTGTCGTAGTGTGCCTTGTTTGCTGATCGCCTTCCTGATCACTGCCGCTGCTTTGGTTCCGTTTCTGGCAGTGTTGTCTTACGAAGCGGTCTATATGTACCGTATCTATCCTGGAGTGTCAGCAGGCGGCATCAACCTGGGCGGCCTGACGCTGGCCGAAGCCCAGGCGCGGCTCGAAGAAGAATTTGAGAACTATGCGGAGACAGCGGTGCGGCTGAGACATGGTGACCGAATATGGCTGGCTTCCGCGCAGGAGTTGGGGATCATCTACGACGCGCAACTTACCGCTTCACAGGCGTACCGCGTGGGTCGAGACCAATCGGTCCTGGAAAGTTTGAAATCGCAGCTCAACGCCATGCTAAATGGTTATGATGTGCAACCCGTGCGAAGCCTCGATGAGGGTTCTGTCACCATGCATCTGAGCAGACTGGCCAAGGAAATCAACCGCGCACCACGAAATGCTCAGGTGGTCATTGACGGCTTCCGCATTGTGACCAAACCGGCTGCCGAGGGATATGAGCTCGACATACCGGCGACCCGTGCCGCGATTGCATCCAGGTTAAGCGCCCTGTCCTCCGAACCGGCCGATGTCGTGACAAAAAGACTCCAGCCCCCGGCAGTTGATGTTGAAACAGCGCGTGTCCAGGCCGAAAACATCCTGGCCCAACCCCTCGTGTTTGTCTTTAGAGAACGGAACTTTGTTGGCAATTCCATCAATTCACAGGTTCTCGAAAAACGCTGGGCGTTGGACCGTGCATTGCTGGCGGAGATGATAGTCCCCCGGCAGGTCAAAGCCGCCGATGGGAGCGTCTCTGTGACGGTGGGCCTGGATACAACGAAATTGTTCTCCTACTTTGAACGGCTGGCCGCCCAAATCAACCGACCCGCGCGAGACGCCCGCCTCAAGTTCAATCCCGAAACCGGACAACTGACCCCTACAGCCATGAGCCAGGAAGGCTATGTGTTGGACGTCGAGCAAGCTGTGGCTCTGGCGAACGCGCAAGCCGTCGAACCCGATCATGAAATCACGTTGCCAGTGCGAGTGATCAGGCCATCGGTGGCGGTGGAAAACATACCGCAGATGGGCATCAAGGAATTGCTCGCTGAAGCAACGACTTCCTTCAAGGGCTCTTCTGCGGCCAGAGTACATAATATTCAGACGGCTGCTGCCCGCTTCGATGGCGTGGTCATTGCGCCAGGAGAGGAATTCTCTTTCAACCGATACCTGGGTGAAGTCAGCGCAGCCACAGGGTATGAGGAATCGCAAATCATCTGGGGAGACCGGACGGCGATTGGTATCGGGGGAGGCGTATGCCAGGTCTCCACCACCGCGTTTCGTGCGGCCTTCTGGGCCGGCTTGCCCATTCTCGAACGCTACAACCACGGCTACCGCGTCAGTTGGTACGAGCCCCCATTAGGCATGGACGCGACGGTCTATGCTCCTACGGTAGATTTTAGGTTCAAGAACGACATGGCCTCCTATATTCTCATCCAAACGGAGACGGACCCCCAGGAGGCAACCGTCACATTTCGCCTTTACGGCACGAGCCAGGGCCGAACGGTCGAGATGTCCGGCCCCGTACAGTCTAACCCGGTGCCGCACGGGCCCGCAGTGTATCAGGATGACCCTGCTTTACCAATAGGCATAGAAAAGCAGGTCGAGTGGGCGCGCGATGGCATTGATGTCATCGTGGAGAGGACAGTGTTTGAGAACGGCAAGGTGATTCACAAAGACCGCTTCTTCAGTCGGTATGCTCCGTGGCCGGCCGTATTCCTGCGCGGTACGAGGGCGGCCGCTTGAGCGACCAACCTGGCACCTCATTCCGATCCTGAGGAGGGTGACAGGTAAATGACAGGAGGGGACTGTGGCCGGGGAAAAGATTCTGATCGTTGATGACCGTGAAGACAATCTACAGTTCCTCACGGAATATGTTTTGGCTTCGGAGGGTTATTCGTACATCATCGCGAGAGATGGCCTTTCCGCGTTGCAGAAAGCGCTGGCCGAAAAGCCCGACCTCATCATCATGGATATTCGTATGCCGGGCATGTCCGGATTAGAAGTGTTGGAACAGCTCAACAAGCGCCAGGTCACTATTCCGGTGATCCTGATGACTTTCCATGGGAGCGAAGAAACCGCTGTTCAGGCCTTCCGTCTCGGCGCAAAAGATTACATCATCAAGCCTTTCGAGATGGATGAAATGCACCGGGCCATCAACCGCGCCCTCTCTGAGACTCGACTCCGCCAAGAGAAAGAGGAACTGAGCGAAGTGCTGGTGCGCAGCAATCAGCAATTAACCCAGCGAATCCGCGAACTGAACGCTTTGTTCGGGATAGGGAAATCGGTTACTTCGCTGCTCGACTTAGAGAAGGTCCTGAATCGCATCGTTGAAGCGGCTGTTTATATCACAGGGGCAGAAGAAGGCACGCTGCTGTTGGTTGATGAGAGCACTGGCGAGTTGTATCTTCGCGCCGCGCGAAACCTGGGAGATAAATACGCTCGCGGGTTCAGACTGAGAGTCGAGGACAGCCTCGCTGGACAAGTAGTCAAGACCGGGAAACCGATTATCGCTCAGGTAGAAGAGGCCGATGAAGGGCTTAAGATCAAAACCGGCTATTTGGTCCGTTCTCTGCTGAATGTGCCTCTCAAAACAGCCGACAAAGTAATCGGCGTCTTGTCTGTGGACAATCGCCTCTCGACACGGCTCTTTTCGACCAACGACCAATACTTGCTTTCGGCTCTGGCCGACTGGGCGACAATAGCCATTGAGAATGCCCGAGTGGTGGAGAACTTGGAAAAAGCACGCGCCGAAATCGCCAAATGGAACGAAGAATTGGAACAAAGGATTGCCGAGAGAACCAAAGAGCTGAGGGCCGCTCAGGACCGGCTCGTCCAATCCGAAAAATTGGCCTCCATTGGGCAATTGGCATCAGGCGTTGCCCACGAGATCAACAACCCGATAGGCGTCATATTGAGCTTCGCCCAAGTGCTGGTCAGGAAAGTCTCACCAGAAGATCCATTCTACAAACCGTTGAGGTCTATCGAGCGTGAGGCTTTGCGCTGCAAAGCCATCGTCCACAATCTGTTGGATTTCGCTCGCCGAACCACCCCGTCCCTGAAGTTGCTGGACATCAACCGTGTACTGGATGTGACCTGTGAGTTGCTGGCCCACCAGCTTGAGGATCAGGGCACGAAATTGATCAAGGGCTATGAGCCCAATCTCCCACCCATAATGGGCGATGCCAATCAGCTCCAACAAGTTTTCACCAACATCATCATGAATGCGCATCAGGCTATGCCCAATGGGGGTGAGCTGAGAATCACGAGCCGCCAACTGGGCGATGAGATCCAGGTCCTGTTCGCCGATACCGGCAGCGGCATCCCGCCGGAGAACCTCAAGCGCATATTTGACCCATTCTTCACCACCAAAGAAATAGGACAAGGCACGGGGCTTGGTTTATCAGTCAGTTATGGCATCGTACAGAGCCACGGGGGCACCATCGAAGTGGAAAGCAAGGTCGGGGTCGGAAGCGTCTTCGTGGTCAGATTACCCATCGCCCACAAACAAACCGAAGAGGCCCCCAAAAAAAGCGACTGACGGACCTTATCATACGCCGCGCTGCATGTTTCTGGCCTGCGCCTTTTGACGGGCGACCTGCTCGTACATCTCTTGCGCGTTGCGCCAGGTCATCTCTGTATCCGAACCCAGCATCTGCGCCAATTCCTGAATTCTGTCCGGCCCTTCCAGCAGGCTCACTTTGGTCTGTGTCCGCTCCCCGACGACTTCCTTGTAAACCCGGTAATGGTGATCGGCGAAAGCAGCAATCTGAGGCAGATGAGTCACACATAACACCTGGTGGCGAGGCGTCAGGCCCCACAGTTTCATGCCCACAACGCTGCCGATGCGGCCCCCGATTCCCGCGTCAATTTCATCGAAGATCAAGGTCGGGACAGGGTCCGCCTCAGAGAGCACGACTTTCAGGGCCAGCATCAGCCGCGAGGCTTCGCCACCGGAAGCGGTTTTCATCAAGGGTCTAAGCGGCTCGCCCACATTAGCCGAGATCAAGAACTCAACTTTGTCATAACCTGTTTCATCGAACTCATAAGCCTTGCCACAAGCGGGCAACCCATCTTCTGATTCAACTTGAGTGATAGACACTTGAAAACGAGCGCGCTCCATACGCAGGTCGGCCAGTTGGTTTTCCACCTCTTGAGCGAGAGCAACCGCCTGTTGTCCTCTGAGCTCTGACAGCTCGCGGGCTACCTGGCTGGCGAGCTGTAAGAGCCGCTGTTCTTCGGCCTGCAGTGCCTCCAGTCGTTCCTCGCTGTGAGAAATATTCTCCAGTTTGCGCTCGACTTCCTTGGCAAAAGCGAGGATATCCTCGATGGATTCGCCGTATTTTCGCTTGAGGTTCGAGATTAAGTTCAGCCTCTCTTCAACCTCCTGCAGACGCGCCGGGTTGTATTCGATGTCGTCACAGTAGGCACGCAAGACCCGCGTCAGGTCCTCAATCTGAGCTTCAATCGTCTCCGCTGCCTGAAGGTACGGCTGCATGTCGCTGTCAATACGCGCCAGGCTGCCGAGATTGCGCACGGCCTGGCCGATTAGATCGAGAGCTGACATCTGCCCCTCATCGCCTTCCTGTAGCGCCCGATAGGTTTCGGCGGCCAATTCCATCAAGTGTTCGGCGTTGGCGAGACGGTTTCTCTCCGCCCTTAGCTGTTCATCTTCTCCAACCTGCAACGAGGCCGAGGCAATTTCTCGCGCCTGATAAGTCAGCAAATCCATCTGGCGCGCCGCCTCTCGCTCATCCTGACGCAAGCGCTGCAATTCGCGTCTGACCTCCTGAATCTGCCGGAATATGGCCGCCATTTCCTTGCGTTGCTCCGCCAGGCCTCCATAGTGGTCGAGCGCGTCGAGATGATATTTCACGCGGAAAAGCAACAGGTGGTCCCCCTGGCCATGGATGTCAACCAGGTGATCGGTAATGTTCTTGTACAGTCCCAATGTAACGACTCTGCCGTTGACCCGGCATAGATGCCGGCCTTCCTGGCGAATTTCACGGCCCAGGAGCAACGCGTTTGGTTCATCGCCTTCCAAACCTTCTGCTTCCAGGATAGCCCGCACGGCCTGGCTCGTCCTGTCGTCCAACTCAAAAAAGCCCTCAATTCGTGCGTTCGATGCCCCTGCTCTGATCATGTCGTTGTCAACGCGCTCGCCGAGGAGGGCGTTGACCGCGTCAATGATGATTGACTTGCCGGCGCCGGTCTCACCGGTTAGAACATTGAGACCTGGCGAGAAATGGAGGTCTAAATGCTCAATAATCGCAAAGTCTGAAATAATCAGCTCTTTTAGCACAATACACCTTCAAAGCATGGCAGGCATGTTGACTCAATTTCTCACCGGGACAAGCAGCTCAGCGCAGCCGCGCATAGGCTGTGATGGCAGCCAACACCACGTAGACAACGTTCACCCTGCCCAAGATCAGGGAAAGAACCACGCTCAGGAAATCAGACATCTGCAAATTCGACAGAAAGCCTCTAAAGAAAAGAATGCCCAAAATGACCGGGAGCAATGCACCCAAGACGATACAAACGACGGCAACCCAGGACATCCATCGCCCTCGGCGCTTCTGAGACACTCGACGTATTGCCTCGGCGATGATCCCACCGATGATCGGGCCGAGGAAGATGGCAAAGAACCAGCCCAGGTAGCTCATGATATAGCCCGCGATGGCCGACAACACCAGGCTGACAACTACAGCCAGCGTGTAATCACGCGAGGTAGCCGAATAGAAGACTGCTTGCTGTTCGTGCAGGCACTCCGGACAGCGAAATCCCACCGGCGTCCGCCTGGCGCATTTGGTGCAGATAGGCTTGCCACATCGGTTACATCTCAGTCGTGTCTGCACTTTAGGGTGATTGGCGCAATAAAGGGGCTGGTCTACCGCCGAATTCGAGGCCGGCTGGGGCGTATCGCTCATCTCAGCCTCTCCATGAGTGTGCGATAGAAATACGCTTTGTCCTGCGTGCGGACAAAATGGCTTTCTACCGGCGCCGCCGTTACGGAAATCACATCGCCATCCTTCAGGCTGACCTCGAACTGCCCGTCTATGGTCAGAATGGCCGGATGGTCGGTTGATACTTTGATATCCACTATAGTCTCCTGAGAGAGCACAATGGCCCGGTCCATGCTCAAATGAGGCGCAATCGGAATCAGGAGCATGTTTTTCAATTGAGGCGGGAGTATCGGGCCACCTACGGCAAGGGCGTAGGCAGTGGAGCCGGTCGGCGTGGCTACAATGACCCCATCCGCCTTGTAGGTGGTGAAGAATTCTTTCTCAACATACGTGTCCAGCCGCACCGTGCGGGCCAGGCTGCCGCGGCTGACAACGACATCGTTCAAAGCATCATACACGGCGAGCAGGTCATCGCCCCGCCAGTATTTCGCCTGGAGCATCAATCGGTTTTCCAGCCAATACTGTCCGTGCAGTATATCGCGGATTTTCTCCTCCCAGTTCTCGGGTTTAAGCTCGGACAAGAACCCCAGACGTCCCAAATTGATACCCAAGATGGGCGTGCCAGAACGAAAGGCCATACGGGCCGCCTTTAGAACCGTTCCATCCCCACCCAAGGCAATGAGCAAGTCCACCCGGTCTATCCAGGATTCGACTTCAGCGTCATCCCAGGTGGAACTGCGGTAGACCTCGAGGCCCAAGCCTTCAAGGTATTCAGCCATCTGGCATCCAAACTCCTGCGCCTTTTGGATTTTAGGATGCTGCAGGATACCCACGGCTTTGAATCTCGGAGAGGAAACTTCCAGTTCTGGAGAGGCCGCCGGCAAGGCCGTTTTGTCCATTTTCAATGCAGTTGTCCTCCCATTCAGCAAGTGCGGGAGTATTATAAACGATTTCGACTGAGCTGTCTACAGACTTTGGGTGCAAGCATGGCGATAGCCGCAGCTTCTACATTTGCCGGGGTTGTTATGGCTGCGTGATACGTCGGCCGCGGCTAAATCTGATCTGAGCTGCGCGAGGGTAGTAATGAGTTCCTTTCTGGCATGCGCGGTGTACTCGATGCGGAAGTCTACGTCGGGGTAATGCAACAATCCGAAGGGTGGAGCGCGTCTCTCGGTCTCCTCAATCAACAAGCAATAAGCCATAAGTTGGAGTATGTGTGAATCATAGGGCCTGCCCGGCCCGGTCGAAGATTTGACTTCCACCGGTATCACGCGATTTTGCTGATGGACCACATAGTCGGGCCTTCCGACGAGGCGGTAGTGCTCGGAAAAAAGAGGGCGCTGACAGGCTTTCCATTGTGTCGTATCCACATACACCACCGCGCCCGGCGGCAATCCCGTCCGCGCCCTCAACTGGCGCGCACGCCACAACAGAACAAACCCTACGGCCAGGCAAACGAGGCAGATAAATAGAAAAACATACGTCACTCGGTAAAGCCCCCCTGCCAGGGCGTCACGACAACGGGCACTCCACTTATGTCCCATGCTGTCAACCAGTCGGCGTCCGCCGGATGGACTCGGATGCACCCATGGGAGCTAGGGTAATGGCCCAGCGAGTCCAAATCCTGATAGACTTTCTTGCCATCAATGTATACATACGGCGCGCCGTGTATCAGAATGGTTCCAGACGCCTTGAACAGCTCCCAGGCGTTGTCAGCATACACGCCGAAAGAGAAAATGGTGCCCCTCAATTCGCCCACCCGACCTACCCAGGTTGGTGTGAAATGATCCAAGATCGGTTTGCCAGTGCTGCACGGGATCGTCTTAATCTTGAAGCCGTTCTCATACACATAAATCTGCTGGGCGTTCTGATCGATCATGATGGCGCGTTCCATTGGGTCCCACTCTTTGCCGGCCCGTTTGGCGGCCGGCCTCGCCGCATCGTCGGGCGCAGGGTCGGATGAAACGTCAATGTAACCCACAGTAGGCTTTGGTGTTAGCGTTGGAATAGGAATAGACGTAGCGGGCAAGACGGTTGGTTGCAAGGTGAGGGTCAGGTCAGACGTCGCAAATTCAGCCGGAGACGTCAGTTCGCTCGCCAAGATTGCTCCGGAAGGCGAACCCAAATCTGAATAGTAAATCGCACAATAGCTCAGAATCGCCACAGCCAGAAAAGCAGCTACCAGAACGAATTTGCGCATGTCATCTACCTATCTGCTCAGGTCGTAATCAGCCGTAAGACAAAGAGCAGGCCACTCAAACCCGCCAGGCCGAAAAAGAAGTAAGCCCAATACCGCCATAGGATGGAACCCACCACGGTTCGGCCGTGCGCTTCATGAACCTGAAGGCCCTGTTCCAGGTCTTGCAGGTTGCGCGGCCGTTCGCCTTTTACATGTTTCAGCCACCAGGCGCGTTTGCAATAAACATATAAACTGATTTCATTGGCCTGCACTATATCACTTTTGTTCATTTTCGTCCAATCGCAGGTTGATACGCTCCTCGAAATCACGAAGCGCCTGCTGCAATCGTTCCTGACGCAGGCTCATGGTCAGGTCACCCCGTGTTTTTTCCAGAATGCTGCGGGTAACATCTGTGACCCGTTTCAGTCCTCTGGTAATGGCATCAGGGTAATCAACGGTGACCAACAGGCTGTAAATGTCATCCATAGCTGCCAGGATGCGCTCGCTGCTGTCCACTTCGTCGCGGCGGATCAAGTCCAAAGCGTAACGCCTTAGTTCGCCGACAGCCTCTGCCATGCCGTTCAAGTACGCGGCATAATCCACTCCGAGCTCGTCTGGGTCAGGCAACGGCAGATCCCTGATCAACGCATACGTAATGTGAGCTTCCGCCAGCTCCTTCAGCGCGTCTTGAGTATACCCCGCATAGTAGAGGTCGGGCTGACCTTCCAGCTCGCGGGCCATGGTCTCCGCTGCCCCACGCGCTTTCCGCAGCAACACCTCTGCTTCGACAAACTCGAGCCGGTGAGCAGCGCGTATGGCATTGGCGCAGTAGCGTATCAGTTCGCGGGATTGAACGAGGGCCAGGTCGCGAATGCGATTCTTCTTTTCCAGGTCGGCGAGTATCTTATCCCCGATCTCATTCAGATTATTTAGCATTGTCTGCTCCTCAGGCCCCTTAAGCCCAAATTACGTCAAGGGAGGGGCCGCATTTCTGACCCCTCCCTTGAGATTTAGCCAAATCTGTCTGCTCGACAAAGCCGGGAAAAACCGAACCGCCCGGTTAAAAGCCCTTCTTGATGATGAAATGGATGAGGTCTGCCACCCGACAGGAATATCCCCACTCATTATCATACCAGGCGAGGACTTTGACCATATTGCCATCCAAAACCATCGTGTTCTGCGCGTCTACGATGGACGAGCGCGGGTCGCCTTTGAAGTCCATTGACACCAACGGCTCCTCGGTGTAACCCAGGATGTTGACCATCGGCCCCGACTCAGAAGCAGCCTTGAGGGCAGCATTCACTGCTGCCACGGTGACCGGCTTCTCGACTTGGGCCACAAAGTCCACCAAAGAAACGGTCGGCGTAGGGACACGGATAGCGATGCCGTCAAACTTGCCCTTCAGTTCGGGAATCACGAGCGCCAATGCCCTGGCTGCTCCCGTGGTCGTGGGGATCATGTTCAGGGCGGCAGCTCGGGCCCGACGCAGGTCCTTGTGCGGCAGGTCCAGAATGCGCTGATCGTTGGTATAAGCGTGGATGGTGGTCATGAGTCCCTTGACAATCCCAAAGTTATCATGGATGACCTTGGCCACCGGCGCCAGGCAGTTGGTCGTGCACGAAGCGTTGGAAATGATGTTATGTTTGGCCGGGTCATACTTATCTTCGTTGACGCCCAGCACAATCGTGATGTCTTCTTGTTTGGCCGGCGCGCTGATGATGACTTTCTTCGCACCCCCCTTGATGTGTTTGGCCGCATCGGGGCCGCTGGTGAAGATACCAGTTGATTCGAGCACTATATCCACACCGAGACTGGCCCAGGGCAGCTTCTCCGGATCACGCTCGGCAAACACCTGAAGCCTCTTGCCATTGACCACCAGGTCATTGCCCTCAACTTCTACAGTGCCAGGAAAGGCACCATAGTTGCTGTCGTATTTGAGTAGGTGAGCATTTACATCGGGCGTCATCAAATCGTTAATTGCAACGACATCAATGACATCCGAGTAATTGTCCAACATCGCCTTGAACGACTGCCGGCCGATCCGGCCAAAACCATTGATTCCTACCTTGACTTTCATGAAAGTTTATCCTCCTTAAGCGTTAATGGTTCACTTTGTTCAGCTAAGAGATGTCGTTCGCTCCTCTTTTTGCCTTCACGGAGCGACTCATACAGTTTCATCAACCGGCTGGCGAGTTTCTGCGAATGATGCCGCCAGGGATTGACCGGGTCCACAAGGTCTGCTTCCTCTATCCTGTAATCAGGGTGACTCTGAGATTCGGCAGCCTCCCGGCGCACCAGGCTGACGGCCCAATCAGCCGGCACTTCCACATTGAAGTTGTTGTTGACCAGAACATGCAAGAACACCTTGCCCAGGTACCTTTGGAGCGTCTCAATATGCCGCTCCACACTGAAGCCCTCAGTCTCGCCGAGCTGGGTAGCAGCGTTACAGATGTAGACTTTGGGAGCAGGCGCGATTTGAATTGCTCTGGCGATTTCGGCGATGAGAAGATTGGGAATGATGCTGGTATACAGGCTACCTGGCCCAATTACAATCAAATCGGCCTCTAGAATGGCTCGCAATGCTCCCGGATAGGCCCGTGCGCCATCTGGCTTCAAATAGACCCTTTGAATCATACGGCCAGGTTGCGGGATCTGCGATTCGCCCTCCACCTGGCAGATACGTTCCCCCTGGGCATTTTTTTCCACCACTTCGGCGCATAGCGTCACATCTTCAAGCGTTGACGGCAAAATCTGGCCGCGGACAGCCAGAACCCGGCTGGACTCCAGGACCGCTCGTTCAAAATTGCCGGTTATTCCTGTCATGGCGGCGATGAACAGATTGCCGAAGCTGTGACCAACCAGTTCGTCGTCCCCGCCAAAGCGATACTGAAAGAGTCTGGTAACCATTGACTCATCGTTCGCCAGGGCAACAATGCAGTTTCTGAAATCGCCCGGCGGTGGCATGCCCAGGTGTTCGCGGATTCGGCCCGAGCTCCCACCATCGTCAGCCACCGTCAGTATGGCAACGATGTTGCTGCTGTACTCTTTCAACCCTCGTAACAGGGTGGACAGGCCCGTCCCGCCGCCAATTGCCACAATTTTCGGCCCACGGTTGCTCTGAAATCGGTGGCGGTATACGATGTCAACCACTTTTTCCTGGCCGGGAGGCAGAAATGCGGCCAACAATGACCGGTTGAGCTGCAAGACAGCCACTATGATCGCCCCCAACCCGATTGCCCCAAACAGCACCGCCCGCAGCTCACGGGAGATAAACTGGAGGGTCAGGTAATAGACGATGCTTGGAAAGGTCCAGGTCTCATAGATGCTTCTGAGCAAGTAAGCAAAGCCCAAAGCCAGAATGGTCACGCCCACCAGCAGCAGCGCCAGCCAGCGTTTGACCTTCATTCCGGGATAAAGCCACTTGAAGGCCGACACTTTTCCCCTGAAAAGCCGCACAAGCCCCATCCCTTCTCCAGTCATTACAGAGCGACAACAGATCAACTGTTTCGCCACGCCGTCCCATATCAAGAGACCACGAGATTATAATCAACTTTGAGGGCAAAGTCAAAAGCTGCCGCTCCAAACCCTCGTCTCCGCCCTCGTGCGGCGCTATTCGGGCGGCTTCCACTCAGCCTCCTCGCCTGACAAGTTCCATCACCCGGTCGAACAGGACGCCATTGGTGGCAATCCCTTCCCCGCCGTGGATCGTGCGACGACCCTGCCAATCAGTCAGCGTTCCGCCGGCCTCCTCCAGGATCACCTGGAGAGGGGCGATGTCCCACAGGCACATCACCGGGTCAACCATGATGTCGGCGCGGCCGGTGGCAATTAGCGAATAGCCGTAGGCATCCCCCCAGGTGCGCTGAAAGTAGGTTGCCTGCACGAGGCGTTGCCAGGCCTCGGCCTTGCCATATTGGGCAAAGGTGTTGAGGTCGCTGCACAGTACCACCGCGTCCCCAATCGCCGACTGCGTGGAGACATGGGCCCGTCGGCCATTCCAGTAACAGCCACCGCCGCGCACCGCGTACACCGTCTCGTTCAGCGCCGGGAGATGGATCACGCCAAGGCGCACTTCGTCGCCGTCTAGCAAGGCAATCAGCGTGCTGTAGAAAGGCACGCCGCAGATAAAGGATTTCGTGCCATCAATAGGGTCCAGAATCCACTGATACCGCGCCCCTTCGCCCGAGCGACCAAACTCTTCACCAATGACGCCATGGTCTGGCCAATAGCGTTCGATCAGGGTGCGCAGTTTCTTTTCTGCCTCCCGGTCAGCAACGGTGACCGGGCTATTGTCGGCTTTACGCTCTACCCCGGTTGAAGCCTGGAAATAACCCAGCGTAATGCGGCCAGCCTGCCAGGCCGCATCAAGAGCAAATTCCAACAGCGTTTGGATTGACGGGTTCTCCATAAAGTGATTCGTCCTCATTGCTAGAGATTTTCAAAGATTAAAAAATTATACAACCCCTTGACTGAGCAGGCAAAACATGCTATAATATGCATAAGTTCAGGCGATGAACAAATTTTCAAAGGTCTTGTTCAGAGCAGACCGGGTTGCCTGAAAGCAACCCGAAATTCCACCGCCGTGTGATCAGCCCGTCGGTTTGTTTGTAGCTCAGTCTAATTGCATACTCCGCTGTCCATTGCAGGCTGCCACTGGGTTCACGTAAACCTATTGGGCGCAACTGTTAGTGTGGAAGAGATTTTTCGTTGCGCAGGTATTCGTAAGGAGGCCTCCTGGTATGGCTCAAACGTCGGTAGCGAGTATCGGCAAAGCTCGTGTGCAGCGAACAGCTAAGAAACGGGGAATTCTTTCGATAGAGAGGCCCGTAATATGGCTGCTCCCGGCTGTTGTCTCGCTCTTTCTGTTCAGTATTTTCCCTCTCTTTTTTAACCTTTACCGCAGTTTCTTCAGGTTCGACCCCTCAACCAAAGTGTTCCTGCCCATCGGGACGCGCAATTGGACGGAATTGATCCAAGACCCGCGCGTGCATAACAGCCTGTGGGTCACCCTTCAATACACCACCATCGCGTTGGTGATAGAATTGGTGCTGGGAATGGTTATCGCCTTACTGTTCGACCAGGAGCCGCTGGGCTTACCTGTGCTCACATCGGTAATCATTCTGCCCATGGTGGTTCCACCAGCGGTAACGGGCCTGATCTTTCAGTTGTTGGAACATTCCGAATTTGGCGTCTTATCCTGGGTGCTGTACGGCCTGGGTTTGCTCCAACCCAGTGAGCCTCTGCTGGGCGGAACTGGCAGACATGCCTTGATGGGCGTGTTGTTCGCCGACATCTGGCAGTGGACGCCGTTTATGATACTCATCTTCTCGGCCGGTCTCAAGGCGCTTCCGCCGGAGCCATTGGAGGCAGCCCTGGTAGACGGAGCAAGCGCGTGGCAACGCTTCTGGTTCGTCATTGTGCCCCTGCTACGGCCGGTTATCGCCATCGCTATCCTGGTCAGGCTGATCGACCTTTACCGTGTCTTCGATTATATCTACCTGATGACCGCTGGCGGGCCAGGTCGGGCGACTGAAGTGATAAGCTACTATACCTATACTCAGGCCTTCGGTTTTACCAAATGGGGCTATGCCTCTGCATTGGGCATGTTTATTCTCATCCTGATCAACCTTATCGCTATTGTGGGCACCAAGGTGCTGAAAGTGGAGTGGTGAGTCAATGGCTTGGAAATGGCAAGCGAAAAAAAGAAATAGAATTATCCTGACCGTCGTTTGTTTCTTGATCACCTTCTTTTTCTTTTTCCCCATTCTGTGGTGGTTCTTGTGCTCACTTAAGCCTTACGGGGACATCTTTCACCTGCCCCCTATCTTCATTTTCAAGCCGACCTTAACCTGGTACCAGGTTGTGCTGGGCGGCGTCTTCTACCAATCTACAGAATTGGCACAGACAGGCGCCATCACCGGCGAAGGCGGAGGACTGTATTACTCCATCCCCTACCTGCGCGATAGCACCATTATTGCCACAGTGAGCACCGCATTGGTCATTGCTATCGCTTCGCTGGCCGCTTATGGCCTGTCACGGTTTAATTTCCGCCGTCGCGAGAACCTGGTTTTCTGGATTCTGTCTACACGGATGATGCCGCCCATCGTGGCTGCCTTGCCCTTCTACCTGATGTATTTGAACATCCAGAACATGTTCCGTTCCAATCCCAACATGCCCACTTTTCTGCGAAACTTCCAAATGATTGACACCTATCACGGCATCATCATCTTGCACACCATCATGAACCTGCCGCTGGCGATTCTCATGTTAAAGAGCTTTTTCGACGATGTGCCGCGCGAGCTGGACGAAGCCACTCTGGTAGATGGGGGTAACCGCCTGCACGCTTTCTGGATCGTGTTGCATTACATCAGGCCCGGTCTGGCTGCTACCGCCATCCTCAGCTTTATCTTCTCGTGGAACGAGTTTCTGCTTACTCTGGTATTGACCAAAGGCGGAGTCCGCACCATGCCTGTCGCCGCTTCCACTTTCATCACCGCATATGGCGTAGAATGGGGCTACCTGGCCGCCTTAGGTTCGGCAGCCATGGTGCCCGTCTTCATATTCATTTTGCTTGTTCAGCAACATCTCGTCCGTGGCTTGACTTTGGGAGCCGTCAAAGGTTGATTCAGCGCAGACTGCATCGCAGCCACTTTGCTGAAGGAGGTGAGGTAATCGGACAAAAGCAAAGAGAAACGATAGGGTGTAGGCGGCTGTTTGTTCTGGATTAGCGTGTTGTCGTGTTAACCTGCCCTGGATTGCCTTAAGGAGGTGCAAATATGGGTGCTATGCGAGAGGAAGAGAGCAAGAGGGTAATCGCCAAAGCATCGGAGTCTTTTATTCGGGGGCATCTCAGCCGACGCGATTTCCTCAAGGTTTGTGCTGCGGCCGGGCTGGGCTTCAGCCTGCACGGCCTACAATCGTTGGGCGCGCCGAGGCGAGCCGAAGCGCGATTGCTGCCCGACCCTTCTGCACAGGAAGGGCCAACAGAAGAAGTCAAGAAATGGCTTCGAGAAG
Organism: Anaerolineae bacterium; assembly: GCA_034435095.1. Taxonomy (GTDB): domain Bacteria; phylum Chloroflexota; class Anaerolineae; order DAOTYC01; family DAOTYC01; genus DAOTYC01. Next base: position 23,020 of record DAOTYC010000151.1, read on the forward strand.
TGGGTGGGCAATTCAAAGGCAAAACAATTCGAGTGGTCTCTGAAGCAACGCCTCCCAGCCGTGCAATCGACGAACTGACCAAATCCGAGTTCATGCCGCTGACCGGCATCAATGTCGAGTGGGAGCTGCTGCCGCTGGAGCAAGTGCTGTTCAAGATCAGCGTGGATGCTGCCGGTGGCCTGGGCCACAACGACGTCTACTACCAGGACCAGGCATGGGTCGCTCGCTTCATCAATGACACCGTTGACCCGCGCGAGTTGTGGGTCAGCAAGCCCGACCTGGCCTTCCCCAATTACAATCCAGACGACCTGCTCAAGCCTCTGGTGGACCACATCGCTACCTACAAGGGCCGTTGGGGTGGCCTGGTATGCGACATCCCTATCTACATCATGATGTACCGCAAGGACATCTTCGAGGAATTGGGCTTGAAAGTGCCCACCACGATGACTGAGTATATGGACGTCATCAAGGCCATCAACGAAGCCAAAGCGCCCACCACGTATGGCACCGTCGGCCAATGGAAGTCCGGCCACTATAGCCTGGAGTGCGACTGGACGTGCTGGCTGTGGTCTCACGGCGGGTCGGTCTTCAATCCTGAAGGCAAGTGTGTGGTCAACGACGAGGCTGGCCTGAAGGGGCTGGAATACATGCTCGAGCTGGGCAAATATATGCCATCGGGCGTGACCACCTGGGACTGGAGTGGCCAGGCCGAAGCCGTAGCGCAAGGGTTGGCTGGTATTTACATCTGTTGGGGTGAATTCTTCCCCATGTACGACACGCCCGAAAAGAGCAAGGTGGTGGGCCTCATGGAGGCGGCCGATTGTCCGAAAGAAGATGCCCTGCGCAAGCCTGAGGAATGCGGCTTTGAGGAATGGCCCGGTATTTCGCATCAGGGCGGCAGCGTCTATGGCCTGTCACGCTACTCCCGCGAGCCGGATGCCACCTGGGTCTTCCTCCAGTGGGCCACCAGCTCCGATGTCCAGACTCGAGCGGCCATCATGGGCGGCGGCGCCAGCCCGGTCCGTCAATCCACGTTCGACGACCCGCGCGTCAAGGACAAGGCGATTGTGGCCCCCGGCACGACCCGCCACTTCGCGGTCACCGAACGCGCCATCAAGGAACGTATGGGCACTGAGCCTCACTTGCCTGCCTGGTCCACCATCGCCAACAACATTTTCGCTGTCGAACTGGGCAAATTGACCACCGGTCAATACAAGAGCCCCAAGGAAGCTGCCGATGTCATGGCTAAGCTGGCAGACGAGGAAGTAGGCATCTACCTGTAGAAACGTGTCACCTTTGACCAGGAAGCTGACTCTACGCCCCCCGTGGGGGGCGTAGAGTTTCTTGTGCGATGTTCAACAGACAAAGTTTTGGGAGGTTGTTGTGGGCAAAGATTTGGTCATCAGCGTTGATTGTAGCACCAGCGCCAGCAAGGCTATTGTGTGGGATCAAGTGGGCCACATTGTGGCGGAGGGTCGCGCCACGTTTCCGTTGCTTAACCCCGTGCCCACCTGGTGGGAGCAGCGCGCCGAAGATTGGTGGGAGGCCACTGCGTGCGCCTTACGCGCCGCGACCGCCAGCATTGACCCTTCTCGTCTGGCCACGCTGTGCATGACTCACCAACGAGAGACCTTCGTGCCTGTGGACGAGGACGCCAACCCTCTGCGCAATGGCATCTTGTGGTTGGACGAACGAGCCTGGGCCGAACTGGATGACATCGCTGCGCTATACGGAGCAGAAAAATTCCATCAAGTGACCGGCAAGCCCCTTTCGACTACGCCTTCCAGCCCCAAAATCCTGTGGCTGAAAAAACATGAGCCGACGGTCTTCGAACGAACCTATAAGTATCTCGATGTCCATGCCTACCTGGTCTACAAGTTGACAGGGGAATTCAAGACAAGCTGGGCCTGCGCCGACCCCATGGGGCTTTTCGATATGGTGCACCACCGCTGGGCCGAGGATTTAATGTCTGCTTTGGGACTGCGGGTGGAACAGTTCCCCGACGCCTACCCCCCTGGCACGGTCATTGGCGCGGTGACGGCACAGGCGTCGCAAATATGCGGCCTGCCCGCTGGCCTGCCCGTGGTCGCCGCGTTGGGAGATGGACAATCGGCTGGACTGGGCGCAAATATCACCTCGCCGGGCCAAGTCTATCTGAATCTGGGCACAGCGGTCGTCTCAGGAGCGTTTTCCGAGCAATATCTGGCAGACCGCGCTTTTCGGACGATGGGCGGAGGGCTGCCGGGCACTTATTTGCTGGAAACTCTCATTCGCGGCGGCACTTTTACGGTTAGCTGGTTCGTCGAAAAATTCAATGCCTTTAATCCCAAGGACTTCAATCTGGATGTCTCCGTCGAGGAGGTTCTTGAGGCGGCGGCCAGGAAAATACCCCCCGGCGCACAGGGGCTTTTGCTGGTCCCGTATTGGAACAATGTGATGACGCCCTATTGGGACTCGATGGCCAGTGGGACGATCGTCGGCTGGCGCGGCTGGCACGGCCTGGCGCACATGTACCGCGCCATTCTGGAAGGCATCGGCTTTGAGCAACGGTTGATGACCAGCGGCGTCGAAAAGGTGATAGGCTTCCCGCTGGAGAGATTCATCGCCATGGGCGGTGGCTCGAAAAGCCCGCTGTGGTGTCAGATTGTGGCCGACATCACCGGCAAGCCGGTCACCCGCTCGGCCAGTCCGGAAGCGACGTGTCTGGGGGCAGCCATCCTGGCCGCGGCCGCGGCTGGCTTCTACAGCGATGCGCGCGAGGCGGCCGCCGCTATGGTGCGCCTGGGAGAAACCTACTATCCGGATCAAGAACGAGGGAAATTCTATACCAGGCTATTCGAGGAAGTCTACCAGCACATCTTCCCTGCGCTCCGTCCTATGATAGA
>DAOTYC010000152.1:0-6900 GCA_034435095.1 Anaerolineae bacterium
GTTGTGGTGCATGAGACCAAGCCCATTGGTGATCTCACGCCCCATGAAAATATTGCGGGTGATAGACATGGTGTCTACCAAAGCCGTGTCCTGATAGATGGTCTCGATGCCCAGCTCCTCGGAGTCACGGCGCGATTTCAGCTCAACCGGTTTGCCGAACGCGTAGATTGTGCCGCTGTCGGGCTGGACTACGCCGGAGATTATCTTGATGAGGGTTGATTTTCCTGCGCCATTGTCGCCCAGCAACGCCACGATTTCGCATGGATTGATGTGAAAATCCAGGTCGCGCAGGGCCTGTACCGCGCCATAACGCTTGTTGATACCCCTCAATTCGAGTAGAGGGACCTCATTAACCGACGGGTTATCGGTTTGCCCTTGTCCTACCATTGAAAACTCACCTCACTTTCTGCTCTGGCCGATCATTTCGTTGAACACGACCGCCGTTATGATCAACACCCCCACGAAAATGTCCAGATAAAAGCCGGGGGCACGCACCAACAACAGGACATCCTGGATGGTGTACATCAGGGTAGCGCCCAAAAAGACGCCCAGCACCGTGCCACGCCCGCCGGTAAGCGACAGCCCGCCGATCACGCAGGCAGCAATGGCTTGAAGCTCCAGGCCAAGTCCTTGTCCAGGCAAGATGCTTCCCACGCGGGCGGTGGCCAGGATGCCGGAAAAGGCCGCACAGAAGCCAGCCAGCCCAAAAGCGATGGTCTTGGTGCGGTCGGGGTTGATGCCGATGGCTGTCGCCGCCTGTTTATTGCCTCCCACGGCATAGAAGTGGTTGCCCAGCTTGTGGTGATGCAGCAATACCCAAAAAACTGCGGTCAATACCAGATACCATATAAAGGCCGCCTCCAGCAGTCCAATACTGCCAGCCATCAGGTTGGTGAAAAACGGCTCAGGCCGAAACCGGAGCGATGTGGCGCCGTGATACAACAGAGTCATGCCTTTCCAAAACAACATGGTGCCGAGCGTGGCGATGAAGGAAGGGATGTTAAACCGCAGCGTGATCAATGCGTTGAGCAGGCCGATGACCACGCCAATAGCCAACGCCACCGGCGCAGCAATGAACGCCGACCAGCCATCCTGAACCAGAGTAGCCATAACAATTGCGGTGAACGTGTAGTTCGCCCCAACTGAGAGGTCGAACTCGCCGGAGATCATGAGCACCCCCACGCCTATGGCCATGATCCCCAGTACCGGGATGGCTTTCAGCATCACCGAAATATTCGCGTCGCTCAGATAGCGAAAACTGGAGGGATAGATGAGCGCTGCGATGATGCAACCAACCTGCACCACCACAAACACGATGAGGATGTCAACCGGAATTTCTCGATTGCGGTTCAGACGGTTGAAAAACCTGGCAATACTCATTAGGGTCCTGTGTATCCTTTCGTTGCGATTGTTCGCTTTCGTAATCGCCGATACGTTCCACTTTGTGCAGCGCATAAACCTGACGCTCTCCGCCTAGGGGTTACGCGGCGGCCCGGTCGACTGACGGACAATCAGAGCAGGGTCCAAAACAACCTGTGGATTAGCTGGTTCTTTGCCAGCCAAAATGTCAATTAACATCCACACCCCTAAGCCAGCCATCTCTGCCAGGGGCTGGCGGACAGTGGTCAGAGGGGGATAATGAAAAGAGATGACTTCGATATCGTCCATGCCGACGACGGAGATGTCGCCCGGCACAGCAAGGCCAGCCTCACGGATGGCGTGTATCGCCCCAACAGCCGCGTGATCTGAGCCAGCGAAGACCGCCGTCGGAGGCGGATTGCGATGCAGCAGACGTCGCATGGCCTCACATGCCGGCCCGCAGCCCCAATCAGCCACTGTCTCCACATAGACTTCGGCCGCCCGGCCAGAACGTTCGATGGCCTGGACAAAACCTTCGCATCGTTCACGGGAGAGACGGAGGCCAGAGGGGGGATTGGCGATGTGGGCAAAACAGGTGTGACCCAGCGCCAGCAGGTGCTCAGCGGCCAGTTCCCCGGCCTTAATGTTGTCCATGCCTACCGACGGCCCGGCGTAGCCCTCTGGAATACGGTCGACGACCACCGATGGGATGCCGACGGCTTCCAAGATTTCCCGCCCCCTGTGCGGCTGTGTCGCCGCTACGAACAGTACGCCATCAACCGAACCCTGGGCTACCGAATTGACGTAAGCCATTTCGCGTTCCGCGTCGTCGTGGGTGTTGTAGAGGATCAGGTTGTAGTTCGACTTGTAGGCGTATTCTTCCGCCGCGCTGGCCATGATGCCCAGCACGGTATCGGCCACGTTGGACACGAACAGGGCGAGGGTTCTACGCCGACCGCTGCGCAGGCTGCGCGCCGTATAATCCGGACGATAGCCCAGTCGCTTGATCGCCTCGCGGACGCGGAGGGCAGTCTCCTCGGTGATGCCAGGCTTGCCGTTGATGACCGCGGAGACGGTCTGCGCTGAGACGTTTGCCAGCGCGGCCACGTCTTTCATGGTCGGACGTTTGTGGCGTTTTTCAGTTACGCGATTGCGGGACGGCTCGTTAGAGGACATTTGGCAAACCAATCTCCGTTGTTGAAGCTGCCAAACCAACATGAACGTTCATAGGAACGTTCATGTGAACGATCATATTATATCACGAGTCGCCCCGCTGTGTCAATAGGAGTTACCTTAAAAAATCTGCAATTTTCGCGTCAGACACCTTATCGCTGCTTCATGCCGGCCAGAGCTGTTCGCCGCCATCAATGCGCAGAACCTGGCCGGTCATGTACGTGTTGGTGTCGGAGACCAGGAACTCGACCAAGCGGGCGATCTCAATGGGCCAGCCGTAACGGTCGAGGCGGCCGCTTTCGTTCAGGCGGTCTGGCTCCACCTGATTGCTGGCGATGATGCGCGCCGTGACGATGGTGCCCGGCGCGACGACGTTGACGGCGACATTGTAACGCCGCAGTTGCGCCGCCAGGCAGCGCGAGTAGTGAGTCACGGCCGCTTTGGCCGTGGCGTACATCGCGCCAATCTCATCCCCTACCAGGCCAGCGTTGCTGCCAAAATTGACGATGTGTCCCGCGCGCCGTGCCATCATCTCTGGAGCCACTTCCCGGCAGCACCACACACAGCTCATCAGGTTGCGGTCGAACACTGCCTGCATGTCTTCCGGGGAGATGTTGAGCGCGTCGTTGCGCTGCGGACGACCGGCATCCGGCGCGCCCGTGCCCGCCGCTCCGATGTCGCCGCCAGCGCAGTTGACCAGGATGTCAATGCGTCCGAAACGGGCACGGATCTCCCCGACGGCGCGTTTGACCTCTGCCTCACGCGACAGGTCGCCGTGCACCGCCAGCGTCTCGACGCCGTGCGCCGCCGCGATGGCCTCGGCCACCGCAGTAAGCGACTCGGCCTCGTTGAAGGCCCGGGCGGATGTTGGCGTCGTCCCGTGCACAGCCACCGTTGCGCCACAGGCCGCCAGATGGTCGGCCACGACGCGACCGATGCCGCGCGACGAGCCGGTCACCCAGGCGACCTTGCCAGCCAGATGCCGATTCTGTATTGCCATAGTATGCTGTCTCCTCCCTTCAACCGATCATTTTATTTTGCCGCCGCCACGAAAGACGTCGAAACGACACGCAAGGCCACGGCCCGCTTGTTCACCGGACGGGCGATTGGTCTTTTGCCTCGACCAGCGAGACACGCCTCAGTGCAAGGCCACCGCTGCCCTCGAAACGCAACAACACGAGGTTGTCCCCATCGCTGACCGATAGCGGCAGCTCCAGCCGAGTCGGCGCATTCCTGATCAGCGTGTAGCTCTTGCCAGGCAGCCCTCCGCCATCCACGATGACCTGTCCACCACCCGGGCTGAGCAAGGCGAGCTGCAGCACAACGGTCTGCCCGACCGGGCTGTATACCACCACCTCCGCTTCACCGCTCAGTCTACGCTGCGGCCCGGCCGATGTGTCCTCCTCAGCGGACCAGCCTTCGCCCAATCGCACAAACGGCGAACGTCCATCCCCAGATTTGACTTCGTATACGATGAGACGTTCATCGCGGTAAATCGGTTGTTGTGGCCCGAAAATCTGCTGCACCAAACCAAGCGTCTGAGAGCGCTGTCCCTCGTCAGGCATCTGGTAAAAGTCAACGACGACATAGCGGATGTCGAACGCCTGCAGCACGGTCAATCCCACCTCTGTCAGATCTCCGCTTACGACATGCGCCCGGCCTGGGCGGCGAAACTCCTGCAAAACCGGTGTCCGGTCCACCAGCGAGCGGGGGTTGTCCCGCGAGGTGTAGGCCGAGATCAGCCGTTTGCCATGCACCGTCTGATAGAGCAGGTATTGCGGCCGGTCCCAATCCATCGGCAGGTTGAGGACGGCGTAATCCGCGCCGTCCTGCGCCAGAGTGTAGTAGAAGGCCGGCGTGTCTGGCGGCGAGAGCGGGTATGGCACGGGCAGGAACTCGAAGCCAATTGCGACTGTAGCGAGCAGGCCGAGCAGTCTGGCGCGGCGATGCGGGACGCCGTCGTCGCTCTGCGTGCGGTCAGGCGGCCTCCTCCCAGGAGGGGCGAGAGATGCTTCACCACGCCCACCCTGACCGCAGGCCGCGCTCAACCCCATGGCCGCCAGTATGCTCAGCGAGAGCATAACCATCACATCGAAGCGGCTTACCGAACGCGAAATGTCCATGAAAGGCACCAGGCGATTGAGCCGGTCGTATGGCAATGGCACAACGCCCACCAACGGCAGGTCGGTTCGCCCGCCTACGTGTAACACCGGGCCCAGCGACAACACCCCGAAGAACAGTAAGCTGAGCAGCCAGAACCATCGTTCTCTCAACCGTGGGCGGAAAAGCGCGTAGGCGGCCAGACCCAGCGGCGCGAAGCCAGCAAATACCATTCGCTCCGACGTGGTAGTGGTGAATCGTTCGCTCCATGCCTTGAAGGTCTGGCCCCACAGTGGGTGCATTTCGTTCGGCGTGACAAAAGCCAACAAATCCGCCGACAGGCGCAGGATATGCTCAGGGTCGGGGCGCATGTAACCGGCCCGCCCGGCCTCCAACGCCATCGGCAGCCACAGGGGAGACAGGGCCGCGAGGCCGGCAAACCCGGCTACGGCCACGCTCAGCAGACCGGCCCAGGTCAACTGCCGCCTCAGAAGTGCATAGGCCAGGTACAGAACAGTGAACAGGCCCAAATACATCACATAGTACCAGTCACATAGGCCCACTAAGACCAGAAAGAGGGCCGGCAGCAGGGACGTAAGGGCACGCAAACGCCGCCGTCGGGCGTCTTCGACTGCCTTCAGCAGGAAGAGCACGTAGAACGGCAGCCATTCGAGCGAAAATACCTGCATATGCCCCAGCAAGTGAGCAAAGTGAAACGGCGAAAACGTGAAGATGAGCCCGGCGACCCAGGCCGGCCAGGGCGAGATCGAGGTGCCCCTCAGCACATATCGCGCCAGCAGATAGACGCCCAGTCCGCCCAGTGCAAACGACAGAAACACCACGGTGTTGTAGGCCAGAATAAGCCCACCCACGAGTTGAATGGGCAGTGACCACAGACCGTTGAACGGGTTCAGCGTGTGAAAATGGAGGCTGACGCCGGCAGGATAATCCAGAAAATCGGTGAAATAGGGACTCTGGCCCAGGTCAATCAAGGCGCGCTTCATCCACCACAGGTTCCAGTAGTTCTGCCAGCCATCGAACCCATCGCCAGGAATGGCATCGGACAGATGCAGCACCAGCGGATAGGTCATCGCCAACGTCAGGATGAGATAGGCGGCCAGGGAACCTACAAGGAAAACGGCTGGCTTTCGAGAAGGCTTTGGCTTCGTCATAGCCAACAATCTGAGACATCTCCCACAATGTCCGGAGCTCGGGGCTCCTCATGACTCAGCGCGTTCCAGGCGTCCGTAGGAGAACACCAGGTTGATGCGATTCGCCTTAACCATCTCCTGCACCTCCGGCCGGGCGCGATAGCAAAAGCACACTGGGAAAATCTCACCGCCGAGTCGCTGCCGGGCCCGCTCCAACTGCTTCGTGAACCGGATGACCTCTTTCAAACTGAGATTGTGTTTGGCTTCGCCCACGATCCAGATGGTCACGTCCGGCCGTGCCGGGTCGAACGCCTGACCAAAGATATTGACCTCCTCCGGCTGCTTGTCCCAGGTCTGCCAGGTGCGCTGCAACACGCCAACCTTCCAACCGAACTCGCGCTTGAGCACGTCGTGCAAGACAATGTAGGCAATGTCTTCTATGTCGCCGCCGATGGTCTCGCTCAGACCGCCGACTTGCCTCATCAAGGCTTGCAGGGCTTCCTCGGTCCGCCTCTGTGCCTGGGCCAGTTCCTGCTGTGCCTGGGCCAGCTCTTCCACGCGTTCCTCGGTACGCTTCTGTGCCTGGGCCAGCTCTTCCACGCGCTCCTCAGTACGCTTCTGTGCCTGGGCCAGTTCCTGCTGTGCCTGAGCCAGTTCCTCCACGCGCTCCTCGGTACGCTTCTGCGCCTGGGCCAGCTCGCGCACAATTCCCTTCAGCTCATCAAAGTCTGCTTTCGTGACCGAGCGACGCGCTTCGTCCAGCACCGCGCCGATGATGTCGGCAAGCTCCCGTGCGGCTTCTACATCCATGACTTTTTTCAGGCGGTCAAGAACTCGTACTCTGTCCAACATACAAAACCTCGCATCCCGTGTTACAATCCCTTCGTTGACTTTGCTTGACAGACATTATGATACCACACCAGCAGGAGACAACAAAATCCTGACTCTCACCGGGTGCATCCAGAATTTCAGGCGAGTTAGCAGAAGCCTCAACTGCGTCATGCTGAACCGAAGCCCTGGGCGCAGCGAAGGAACAGCGAAGCATTTCATTATCACGTAGTATTCAGCCTGTGGCCGGGCCCCTCACATCGGCGAGCCGCCGGATCGTCCCCCCGTC
>DAOTYC010000153.1:0-12170 GCA_034435095.1 Anaerolineae bacterium
TGTCGGAGTGTCCGCAGTGCCATGCCATGCGCCCTCATCATCAGGTGTGTCCATCGTGCGGGAGCTATCGGGGGATGGAAGTCCTCAAAATAGAAGTCAAAAAGAAGAAGACGCCGGCTACTGCATAAACAGGGGCAGCGACTTCGCCAGCCTTTGTTGATTGCGCGCGCCGATCCCGACGTTCCGTCAGTTATCTGCTCAGCATGAAATCGAAGGACCTTCCCAATCTCTATGTGAGGTTATGTTGTGAGGCAACAAGCCGTGCCCTGATGGAACGATGCACGGCTATTCTTTTAGCAGTACGTCCCATCTGGCCTCTATGCCAGTTGGCGTATGGCGCGAGTCGCGCCGCCGATGCAGAAACAAGTATCGCCAGGTGTCACGGCGAGGAGCGGCAGCCTTTTGGCGGCTGAAAGCGAGGGAATTCTTTCATGAAAACAGCCTTGTTGTTTCCCGGTCAGGGATCACAGGCCGTCGGAATGGGCGCCGATGTCTATCGGGCCTATGCCGAGGCACGCCGCGTCTTTGATGAAGCGGACGAAATCTTGGGCTTTGCCCTGTCGCGGCTGTGCTTTGAGGGGCCAGAGAATGAGCTGACCGATACGGCAAACGCTCAGCCAGCCATTCTGGTGACCAGCCTGGCGTTCCACGCGGTAGTCGGCGGTCGCTTCATGGCACTCGATTGCGTGGCCGGCCACAGCTTGGGAGAGTATACGGCCCTGGTGGTCAGTGGCGCGTTGAGCTTTGCGGACGCAGTGCGCCTGACCCGACAGCGCGGCGAATGGATGAAGCGGGCGGGGGACAGGTCGCCGGGGGGCATGGCTGCGGTTCTGAACCTTGATGATGAAACGCTCGAATCGGTTTGCCGTCAGGCGGCGCAGGAAACGGGCGGCGTCGTCCAGATCGCCAACTATAACTCGCCGGGACAAATCGTCATTTCGGGAGACAGGGCGACTTTAGACCGGGCCTGTGATCTTGCCAGGGAACGCGGCGCCAGGCGAATTATTCCGCTGGCGGTCAGCGTGGCGACGCACTCCCCGCTGATGGCGTACGCCTCGCAGGGCCTGCAACAAGCTATCGCAGCGGTGACCATCTCGCCTCCGCAGGTCCCAGTCATCGGCAACGTTTCGGCCGGGCCGTTGCTGTCGGCCGACGCAGTGAAGCAAGAGCTCATGGCGCAACTGACATCGCCCGTGCGTTGGACCGGTTCGGTTCAGGCAATGGTGGAGCGAGGGGTGGGACGATTTGTCGAAATTGGGCCAGGCAATGTCTTGACCGGCCTGGTGCGGCGCATTGCTAAAGATGTGGAAACGGTGAACATCAACGACGTTCGGTCAATTACGGATGCACTGAATGCATAAACCGCGCGCTGGCGAGCGGTCTGGGGCTGGCGGTGGTTGGGACTGCTTCGCTGCGCTCGCGATGACAGGCGTAGCTTCAAGTTAGGAGAGGACCGGTGATACAAGTTGATTTGCATGGCCGTGTTGCGATTGTAACGGGCGGCTCCAGAGGCATTGGGCGGGCAACTGCCATTCAACTGGCAGCGTGTGGCGCGAAGGTGGCGGTCAACTACAATCGCCATGTGGAAGCGGCTCAGGCGGTGCTGGCGCACATACAGGGCTTGGGCGGGGAGGCAATCGCCGTGCAGGGCGATGTCGCTGACATGAAGGCCGTTCAGTCTCTCGTCGAGACTGTTTTGTCATCTTTTGGGCGGGTGGATATTCTTGTAAACAACGCCGGAATCACCCGCGACACGCTGTTGATGCGCATGTCCGAAGAGGATTGGGATGTCGTCCTGAACACCAATCTGAAGGGCGCGTTCAATTGCATCAAGAGTGTGACCAAGACCATGGTCAAGCAGCGCTACGGTCGAATTATCAACGTGACTTCTGTTTCGGGAGTGGCCGGGAATGCAGGACAGGCGAACTATTCCGCGGCCAAAGCTGGCATGATTGGGCTGACAAAGGCCGCTGCCAAAGAGCTGGCTTCCCGAAACATCACGGTGAATGCCGTCGCTCCCGGTTTCATTGAGACAGACATCACGGCGGACCTGAGCGAAGAGCTGAAAAAATCCATCCTGGCCATGACGCCCGTGGGCCGCTGGGGGAAGCCCGAGGATGTGGCCTATGCGGTGACTTTTCTGGCATCTCAGGAAGCAGGTTTCATCACCGGCCATGTTCTCGCGGTGGATGGTGGGTTGGTCATGTAGAGAACGTAAGCGGCTTGCAGCGGGTGGATTGTTTCCAGGCCACGCAGGAGGTCAGAGACGATGAGAGATCAATTGGGTAAGGTAATCATTGCGCCCAACGTATTGCTGACCATCGTGCGTTTGACCACGCTGTCCATTCCAGGCGTGGTGCGCATGAGCGGGCATCTGGCCGAGGAGGTCAACCGCTTCCTCGGCAGAGCATACGTCGGCGAAGGCATTCGGCTGGAAGTCCACGACGACATGGTGTCCGCCGATGTGCATGTCATTGTCAAGTCTGAGGTGAATATGCTAAAATTGGGGCGAGCGATCCAATCGGAGATCGCCCGCGCGCTCAGCGACATGGTCGGCATGGGCGTCAAGCAAGTCAACGTGCACATTGACAACGTTGAAATGGATTTGCAATCGTCGTGAGAAATCGAGGAAGTAAGTGAAAGTCCGTAGCCGCGCCAGAATGGTGGCCCTGCAGGCTTTGTTCGAAATTGACTGTGTGGGTCATGACGTGCAGACTGTACTGGACTGTCGCCTGGAGGAGAACGACTTGCCTCCCAGCGGCGAGGCTTTTGTGCGTCTGCTGGTGACTGGTGTGGTTTCGCACATGGCTGACCTGGACAGGTTCATTGCGAAATACGCGCCCGAGTGGCCTGTTGACCAGATGTCAATCATTGACCGCAACATTTTGCGCCTGGCTATGTACGAGATTGTTGCTTACGAAAACACGCCGGTCAAAGTCGCGATTAACGAAGCTATTGAATTGGCCAAGATGTTCGGCAGCGATAGTTCACAGCGTTTTGTCAATGGTGTATTGGGCAGCTTTGTGGCGGACGGCGGCCGTGCAACCTGGAGCAAGGGCAATGCCCAAACCGTAGGGCGCGGTCCAAACGGGATGATTTCTTCGGAAGTGGAGTGAGTGCGATGAATTTCTTGGGTATGGGACCGGCCGAACTGATTGTCATCATCATTATTGCCTTGATAGTGCTCGGACCGGGCAAACTGCCAGAAGTGGCGCGCGCTTTGGGCAAGACGATGCGGGATTTGCGGGCCATATCGGACGGATTCCAAACCGAGCTTCGGCGGGAACTGAACACGGCGGCGGCGGTCAAAGACGAGGTGAAAGGTGACGTCACGCCGTTGACCGAGACGCTGTCCTCTCTGCGCGCATCCTTGAATGCTCCTCTCGTCTCCGCCGAGCAGAAACCTCAAAAAGAGGAGCCAACTGCTATAGCCCCGCCCGAACCTGGCGCGAGCACGGAGGTTTCAGCCACGTCCTCGCCCGCGGACGAGCCGACAAGCCTGGCGGGCAGCGACGATATGCCGGTCGAGTATGCCGCCGCTGCCGTCGAACCGGCCGATCCAGACAAAACAGAGTGAGGCTAGACAGATATGTCTGCTGATTACAGCGAACAAGAACTCGCGAAGATGTCAATCATTGAGCACCTCACTGAGCTCAGAGACCGGCTGATCAAATCAGTATTGGCTCTACTGGCCGGGACAGCCATCAGCCTGGCCTTCACCCCGCGTTTCCTGGAGTTCTTGATTGCGCCGATGGGCGACCGCCAGCCGATTTCGCTGAAACCGACCGAGACCATTATCATCTATTTTAAGGTGGCTTTGATCTGTGGTGTGGTCCTGGCTATGCCGGTGATCATTTACCAGATGCTGCGGTTCATTTTGCCAGGCCTGACCGAGGTCGAGAAAAAGTATTTGAAGATTATCGTGCCCGGCGCGACCCTGCTTTTTGCCGGCGGCGTGGCCTTTGCGACATTTGTGATGCTGCCCTTTACCATCAGGTACCTGCAGAGTTTCCTGGCCGACATCATTCAGCCAACCTACTCGATAGACTACTACATTTCCTTCGTGACCACGCTGATGTTTTGGGTAGGGGTGATCTTTGAGACACCGTTGATTATTGCATTTCTCGCGCGTATTGGTATAATTTCACCACAGATGCTATCTCGCAACCGGAAGTACGCTATTGTCCTCCTGGCGATCCTCGCGGCTGTGATCACCCCAACGCCAGACCCGGTCAACATGATGCTGGTCATGGCGCCATTGGTGATACTTTTTGAGGTGGGCGTTATCTTGGCCCGATTGGTTTATCGGCCACGAACCACGACGTAGCAGGGCGCTGCGGCCCCCCAAAAGCGAAGAACAAACTGGACATCGTTGCGCCTGGGGCAACCGGGTATTGCCCCAGGTAGGGTCAGTTCACCACAGCAACCTGCCGCCTAAGGCCGGTGATGAGCTGGGTGGGAGGCATACATGAGTTTTATCAAGGCCGTTGAGAACCGTTTCAACAGGCTGAGAAAGCAGAGAGATGAGGGGCGCATCACTGAGGATGAGTTCCTGAAGGAAGTTGAAAAGCTACAGTTCCAGGATGAGCAAGGCAAACTCTGGATGATCGACGCCTCTTCCGGCAACTGGTATTTCGAAGAGAATGGGCAGTGGGTCAGCGACGAGCCGCCTAAATTCGAGCCGGCCATCTTATGTTCCAGATGCGGCCAGCCGGTGCAGAACGTGGACGCCCATCTGTGCGACAAATGCCAGGCAGAAGTGGCTGCCGCCCTTGCTCAGGCGAAGTCAAGCGGCGCGGGCGACAAGCCCACACCTGCCGAACGGGTAGAATCGCCTGCTCCAGCCGGGCCGAGGGCTGAGGCCAAGCCGCAGGCAGCCCAGGGCGACGTGACACAGGTGTTTCGCCGGCCCAAGGCTCCCGGTCGGGCGGCGCAACAGGACGCCGAGCCCCCGCCGCAGGATGAACAAGGCTGGGTCGTTTCCGAATCGGAATCAGAACAGCGCGCTCAGTTCTTCTATGACCGGGGTGTGGAGCAGTTCGACGCCGGCCACTGGCAAGAGGCTCTGGACTTTTTCGAGCAGGCCCTCCGACTCGCGCCCGCTTATAGAGACGCGCGCAAACTGGCCAGCGTCGCCAGAACCAGGCTGGAGAGCGAAAAAGAACGGCGCCTGCTGGAGTCCAAATTGGGAATGCTCTACGAGCGGGCACAGCAACAAGCAGCCGAAGGCCATTGGCAGGATGCCTATGACTTGCTTCAGGAAGTGTTGTCACTCGAGCCCGATTATCGGGACGCGCGGGAGCTGAGTGAAAAGGCTCTGGCGGAGCTGATCGTCATAGAAGAACGTCGCCGTCAGACGGCCGCGTTGGAGGCGCTATATCGCCAGGGTGAGGCCGACTTCAAGGCGGGCAGGTGGGCCAGATCGGTCGAACTGCTGTCGCAGGTCAGAGAACTCGACCCCACCTATTTTGCCGACGACCCACGCTGGGGTCAGGCCCTGGAAATTCTTGCCGAGGCGGAACGGCAACTGGAACTGGAGACCCTGTATACCAACGCCGCTCAGGCAGCAAAAGAGAAGCGATGGGCCGACGCTGTGCCCCTGCTGCAAAGGCTGGTGTCCCTCGACCCCAACTATCAGAATTCGCAAGAACTTCTCAAAATGGCCGAGCAGCAAGATTTCCTGGAGCGGCAACGGGTGCGAGGCATGGAGTGCCTGGTCGCCGGGCTGTGGGCCGACGCCATGGAAAGTTTCAACGCGGTCCTGCAGATTTCGCCCAATGATTCCGCGGTCCGCGCCGGCTGGCTCTACGCGCGGGGCCGCGAGCTGGCCCGCACCGAACAATGGGCCGAAGCGATGGAGACATTCAGCCAGTTGATGGCCCTTGACGCTTCCTACCGAGATGTGGCTGCTCAATTAGCCAGGTGCAGGAATACCATACGTTTGCAGGATGCCTATCAGGCCGGCCTCGAGCATTTGAAGCAGGGGCGGCACAGAGAGGCCTTGCGGGCTTTTGAAATCGTGTCCAGCATCGACCCGAACTACCAGGATGTTGGTCAGCGTTTGGTGGAGACGCGGGCCGAAATTGAGCTGGCCAATCTGTATGAACAGGGCAACCGCTATGCCGAGGGCCATCGTTTGTCCGAGGCTGTAGCCGTGTTCGAGCAGATTGTGGCGAAACGCGAGGAGTACAGAGATGCGCAGGCCCGCCTGTCCGAGCTCAGACGCCAGAAACGGCTGGCTGACCTGTATGCACAGGGGGCATCCGCTTTTCGGGCGGGCAAATGGTCTGATGCGATGATTGACCTGAAGCGTGTGCTCGAGATTGACCCGCAATATCGCGACGCTGCCTATCTGTATCAGGAAGCGCAGCGACAAGACCGCCTTCAGGACCTCTATAAGCGTGGGCTGGAATGCCTGGATGAAAAGGACTGGACGCGAGCGATTGAACACCTGGAACAGGTCGTGGCCGAGGATGAAGCCTATCGCGACGCGATGGCCAGGCTGATGGAAGCCCGTCGCCAGCGTCAGCTCACTGGCCTGTACCGGGAGGGCGAATCGCGCTTTGCCGAGGGAGACTGGGCGGGCGCGGTCGCTGCGTTCGAGAAGATGCTGTCGCTTGACCCGGATGATGAATGGGGTGTGATGGCGCGACTGCGCGAAAGCCGCCGCCAGCGAGACCTGGCGCAGATGTACGCACAGGCCATTCAGCTCTATGAGGAACAGAAGTGGCAAGAGGCTTCTCAGTTGTTTGAAAAGTTGGTTCAAGAGGAGCCCAACTATCAGGACAGCAGCTTGAAACTGCGGGAAATTGATAAGCAAGAGGAACTGACCACGCTTTACGCCAAGGCGCAGGAGTATCGCATCGCCGGGCAGTGGGATGCAGCAATAGAGGTCTACCAACGCATCTTAAGAATTGACAAGGACTATCAGAATGTGGCTCAGGAATTGGAGGAAGCCCGTCTGCGCAAGAAAATTGTGACCATGTATCAGGAAGGCCAGGCCTTCATGGATCAGAAGAAGTGGGCGCGGGCGGTAGAGGTCTTTGAGCGACTGCTGACACTTGAGCCGGAGAGCGAGGATGTACGGGCGCGGCTGGCGGAAGCGCGCAAACAACAGACCCTTGCCGACCTCTACGCCGAGGCGGTCCGCAGCCTGGAGCAGGGACACTGTCAGAATGCGGTTGAATGCTTCGAGAAGGTGATGGAGACCGATGCGTCGTATCGTGATGTTCAAACTCAGCTTGAACAAGCCCGTGAGCGCCAGCGATTCCTCCAGTTCCTGGAAAAAGGAAAGTCCCTGTACGAACAGGATGATTACGAAGGTGCGATAGGAGTTCTGCGCCGGGCCGTTGAAATAGACCCGGCCGATGTCCAGGTCCGCGACCTGCTCAAGAGCGCACAACAAAAACTGGAGACTGTGCAGTATTATCAGGCCGGACTCAGGTACTTTGAAAGCCGACAGTGGGTCGAAGCGATAGACTTCTTGTCGCGGGTGATTGAACGTGACCCTGATTTTCGAGACGCCTCGGCGCGTTTGCAGTCGGCGACTACGCAGCTTCAGTTGGCCGAACTGTACGAGAATGCCCGTAAGGCGATGAAGGCCGAAGACTGGCCTGAAGCGGTCCGACATCTCGACCAAATCGTCGAGATTGACGGGAATTACGAGAATGCCGCCGACCAACTGGCGTATGCCCGGGAGCAGATTCGCGCCAGGCTGATGACGTTGTACACCAAAGGGAAAGAGCACCTGGCCGCCGGCCGCTGGCAGGCAGCGATCGAGATTTTCGAGAAATTGCAGCGTGAACAGGCCGGCTTCGCTGATGTGGACCGCCTGCTGCGGGACGCTCGAAACCTGCAAGAGCAGACTGAGCTGGCTGCCCTGTATGAGCAGGGAATGCGCTGTCTGGTGGGGGGCGACTGGGCCCTGGCTATCGAGTACTTTGAGCGCGTCCAGGCCCGTGCGCCGGACTACAAAGACGTTGATGCGCAGCTTAAACTGGCCCGCCAGAGGCAATTGCAGGCCTATGTCGCCCAGGCTGAGTCTGTCAACCGCGAGGTAGTCCCGACTTACATTCGGCCGGTCAGCGAATACGACGAAGAAATGGCCGAAACTGCGCCGCAGAGGAAAGGATGGCCCTTTGCTACCATTGCTTTTGGTTCGATTGGGGTGTTGCTGTGCTGCATGACGGCACTCGGTTTGTTGCTTATCGTGGGGCAATCGTATTATCCGCCGGGTATGCAACGTGGGGGTAACCTGGTGGCCTCGATAGCTGCCCTCTTGACTCCGTCAGGTGCGACGTGGGGCGAACCATCTCTCAGCCTGGCCGCGCCTACCCAAACAGTCGCTTCGGCCGGTTTCGAGTCCCCGGCCGGGGAATTGACGCCCCTGGTGGAGTCACAGTCTACCGGTCCCGCCATTGCTCCTGTCGAGCTGATTACGGCCACGTTGTTGGAAGGGGAACCCTCGCCGAGCACTGTGGCTACACAGGAACTGGGGCCTCCGGTGCGGTCGTTGCAGATTCCCGATCTGCCAACGCCGACGCCTGCCCCATCGGCGACGTCAACCGTTGAAGCAGGCGAGGGCATGGCCTCTGCCCTGCAACCTGGTAACGCGCTGAGAGTCCCGCCAGCAGTTGAGGAAGCGATGCAACAGGCTCTTCCCTCACAGGGAACGGAAGCAGAGCAAACGCGTGAGGCAAAAGCAGGCAATACCCGCCCGACGGCGCGGCCCAGCCCGACACCGGAGCCGACCGAAGAACTTCCTGCTCCCCTGTCCGGCAAGATAGCCTTTTCGGTTTATGACCCCAGTCCACGCCGGTACATGGTGTACCTGGCTAACGTGGACGGCAGCGGCATGACTGCGCTGTTCTCCGACGCCGGCTCGCCAGCTCTCTCGGTGGACGGCGCGCATCTGGCCTATCGGTCTTGGGCCAACGAGGACCGTCGCATCATGGTCTTCGACCTGACGTCGGGTCAGTACGTGCGTCTGACCGGCTTTGCCGAAGACAGCCGCCCAGATTGGTCTCAGGACGGCGTGCTGGTGTTCGACTCGTCCAGAGAAAGCGACCGGGGGTTCCGCCTGTACACAATTGGCTATTGGGTTGGCGCTGCGGACCGCTCATTGTTGGATGAGACGGGGCGAAGCATCTTGGGTTCGAGCCCGGCCTGGCTTGGCGTGGGCCGCATCGCTTACAGCTCATGCACGCAAGGGTGTGGCGTCTATGTGGTCAACGCCGACGGCAGTGGCGCCAGCAAAGTGGTTGACACGCTGGACCGCGTGTCATTGGACGGCTCGCCTGATGGCAATCGCATCGTCTACGCCACGCGGGAGGACGGCCGATGGGACATCTTTCTGATCGGAGCCGATGGCAGTGGGGCGCTGCGCATTACCGATGACGACGCGGCTGACTGGCTGCCTACGTGGTCGCCTGATGGCAGCCATATCGCTTTCGTTTCCAATCGCGATGGGAATTGGGCCATTTGGGCCTGCACCCCTGATGGCAAAAATCTGAAAAAGCTGTTCGACATGCCCGGTTCTCCGGATGGTCTGGTGCGGGATGAACCGGCGTGGAACTCACAGGGCTGGATTGGCGAGCGCATTTCTTGGGCGCCTTGATTTTTTGGTGACGGAGGAGAAGGTTGTGTTGAGGACTCATACTTGCGGGGAGTTGAGGCCGGAGCATATCGGCCAGGAGGTCGTGTTGGCTGGCTGGGTCAACCGACGACGCGATCATGGCGGGCTCATTTTCATTGACTTGCGCGACCGATATGGACTGACTCAGGTGGTCTTTGATCCGTCCACGTCGCCGGCGGCGCACCGCCTGGCCGAGCAGTTGCGCAGCGAATATGTCGTGCAGGTCAAGGGCAGAGTCAGGCCGCGGCCGGCGGGCCTGGAGAATCCCAACCTGGCGACGGGCGCCATAGAAATCGTCGCTCTAGAGGCCAGAATCCTGAATGAGTCCAAGACCCCGGTGTTCGACATCAACAAGGACGGCGATGTGGATGAAACGCTTCGCCTGCGCTATCGTTATCTCGACCTGCGCCGTCCGCGGATGCTGCGCAACCTTCAGGTTCGTCATCAGGTGGTCTACGCCATCCGACAATTCCTCCACGAGCGAGGCTTCCTCGATGTGGAGACGCCCATTTTGATTAAAAGCACGCCGGAGGGCGCACGGGACTATTTGGTGCCCAGTCGGTTGCACCCGGGCCGTTTCTATGCCTTGCCGCAGTCTCCTCAGCAGCTCAAACAATTGCTGATGGTTTCGGGGGTTGACCGCTACTTCCAAATTGCCCGCTGTTTTCGGGATGAGGACCTGCGGGCCGACCGACAGCCGGAGTTCACCCAGTTGGACCTGGAAATGTCGTTTGTGGAGCGCGACGATGTGCTGCAGCTCATCGAGAGCCTGCTTATTCACGTCATCGGCCTGTTCCCGGAGAAGCGCGTTCAGATGGTTCCCTTCCCACGTTTGACCTACGCTGAGGCGATGGAACGGTATGGCAGCGACAAACCGGACCTGCGCTTCGGCCTGCCGCTGGTTGACATTGCCGATTGTGTGCGGGACAGTGAGTTTCGCGTTTTTGCGGAGGCTCTGGCCGCCGGCGGGCGAGTCAAGACGTTGCGCCTGCCAGGCTGCGGCAGCTATACCCGACGGGAGATTGACGAGCTGACCGAACTGGCCAGGGGTTTTGGCGCCAAGGGTCTGTTTACCTTCGCGCTGAAAGAAGGCGAGGTCCGCTCGCCGATTGCCAGGTACCTCTCAGCGGCGCAACTGGAGGCCATTGTGGCCCGCACAGAAGCCCAAGAGGGAGACCTTATCGTCGGAGTGGCCGACAGCAGCCAGGTTGTGGCCGAGAGCCTCGGCCGGTTGCGGGCTGAAATGGGCCGTCGGCTGGGCCTGGCCGATGACAACGTGCTGGCCTGCGCCTGGATCACCGAATTTCCGCTCCTGGAGTGGAACGAGGAAGAGAAACGCTATCAGGCCGTCCACCATCCGTTTACTTCGGCGATGCCGGAGGACCTGCCGTTTCTGGAGACTGACCCGGGCCGCGTGCGGGCGCAGGCCTATGATGTGGTCATCAACGGCTGGGAAATTGGTGGTGGCAGCATCCGCATCCACGACCGCGCCACGCAAAGCCGCATGTTTGCCGCGCTGGGGATGAGCGAAGAAGAAGCGGAGGCGCAGTTCGGCCATCTGTTGAATGCGTTTCAATACGGCGCGCCGCCTCATGGCGGCATCGCGTTGGGCATTGACCGCCTGGTGATGATCATCGCCGGGGAAACGAGCATCCGCGAGGTCATCGCGTTCCCGAAGACCAATCGGGCGCAGGACTTGATGACCGACGCGCCCTCGGTAGCCAGCGATGGTCAATTGCGCGACCTGCACCTGCAGGTGATTGACGTGGACGGCCACCGTCCCTGAGGGGCTGCATGGAGGAGAGCCGATGATCCGAAGTTATCAACATGTCAGCATCACGGTAAGTGACCTGGAGCGATCCGTCGCGTTCTATCGCGACATGTTGGGTTTTACCCCATCGGAATACGCCGAGGCGTCTGGCGAGAGCCTTTCTCAGGCTTTGGGCGTGAAAGATGCTGCCCTCAAGTTGGCGGTCCTGCGGCAGGGCAACCTGGTCCTGGAGCTGATCGAGTATCGCTCGCCGTCGGACAGGAATCGAGTTGCGCCGCGGCCATGTGATGTGGGCTGTATGCACATGGCTCTCGAAGTGGAAGATATTCACGGGCTATACGCCGCACTGACGGCGAAGGGCGTGCGGTTCAACACGCCGCCGCAGCGCAATCCGGACGACCTGGCGTGGGCGTGGTGGTGCTACATGCAGGACCCCGATGGCGTACCCATCGAGCTGGTACAAATCGCGCCGTGGGGGAGCTCAGAATGACGCGGTTGAGGCTTTTGCTAACTCGCCTAAAATTCTGGACGCCCCCGTTGTAAAGGCCGCTTTGCAATTAGACGTGCATTTCTCTAAATTCGCTGGCCTCAGATGGTCGTGTAGCCGTGAGCGCGGCGATATTCCAGAATGAGCCGGTCGACCTCGGCGACTTTGTCCTGCTCGGCCAGCCAGAATTCTGGCTTGCGCTGCGCATCCAGCTCTTCGACGGTCTTGCCCTGCTGTTCAACCCAGGTGTAGTACTTCAGGTTGTGCCACTGATTTCT
>DAOTYC010000154.1:0-16214 GCA_034435095.1 Anaerolineae bacterium
AAAAGTTCGCTGCTGCCAGGAGAGTTGACTGTCAAGTGGTTCGATGGCGGCCAAATCTCGTCCTCTTTTCTCCTCAACATGCGTGAACTATAGCACTGCGCGGTGTGAATGTCAAAAGCGGAGCTTGTCTCGGCGAGGTAGCGCCGAAACTGCTCTGTTAGATTAGGGGGTTGAGAGCCTTGAGCGCGGGGTACAAATTCTCGTAAACTGACAATCTTTCACTGTAGAATTGGGCGCGTGCTGCAACCGGCTCAAATGTCTCCTTCACTTTGACCGTGGTCTCTACCGCCTCGCGGAGTGAGCCGTAAGCTCCGGTTGCCCAGCCGGCCAGCAGAGAGGCACCTAAACATGCCGCTTCGGAAACGGCCAAGGCCACCACTGGCGTCGCCATAATATCGGCCTTGATCTGCAGCCAGGTCCTGGATTTGACTCCGCCGCCGATGGCTCGTAGTTCGGTGATGTCTATCCCGGCCCGTCGGAGGTATTTCAGGTTCAGGGCCAGCTCAAATGTGACACCCTCTAGTATGGCTTTGACAAGGTCCTCTCGCCGTGTGTCAAAGGTCAGGCCCACGATGGCGCCTCTAGCGGCAGGGTCATTGAAAGGCGACCCCGTACCTGCAAAGTGAGGGAGCACCAACAGGTTGCTGGGCCGTTCAGTAACTTGCCCAATAATGACATCATAGACGTCTTGATTGGTCTGCGCGGCTATTTGTCGCTCTTCAAACCCCAAGACGTCGCGATACCATCTGAGAAGCGCTCCGCCAGTAAAATTGCCAGCCAATGTAATGTACATATCAGGGGCGACGTGAGGGTAGCAAGGATAGCCATCGTCACCGAGTCGCTCGACCGGCTGATTGAACACAGGTGCGATACACTCAGTCGTGCCAATGGCGTACATCGCTTCTCCGCTTCGCATGACGCCGGCCCCTAATGCCCCGCAAGGCTGGTCGTGGCCGCCAGTTACCGCCAGCACGCCGGCCTCGAACCCCAACTCAGACGCGATGGGCGCAGGGATTTTTCCGACCACCACGCCGCTTGGGGCGGTTTGAGGTAACTTGTCTGCGTCTAGATTGGCCAAAGCCAGAATTTCTTCTGACCAACGGCGGGAACGGATGTCAAATGCCATAGTCCGTGCGGCCATAGTATGGTCAATTGTCGGCTCTACACCGAGCTTCCAGAGCACGAAATCGCCATAGCACAAGAACTTCCAGGTGCGCTGATAGATGTCCGGTTCGTGGTCGCGCCACCACATGATTTTGTTGATGGTGAACATTGGATGCACGGGCTGGCCTGTGATGGCGTGCAATCGCCGTCGGCCAAGAGTGTGTTCCCACCATTCGCCCTGAGGGCGTGAGCGGGTGTCGAACGTCACCGGGCTGTTGGCCAATACTCGACCGTTCGCGGATACGGGTACAACAGCCTCACCTTGCGAGGATACGGCCAATGCTTGAACCGGGTCGTTGAGCAATTGGGCATTGACCTCTCGAATGCAGGCCTGTAGATTATGCCAAACCACTTCCGGGTCTAGCTCCAGCCAGCCGGGCCGGGGACGCAGGAGCGGATATTCCCGGTAGGCTTTCGCCAGAACCTGACCGCTTCGGTCAAAAGCCACAGCTTTGCAGCCGGTGGTGCCAACATCCAAACCCAGCAGGCTCATAAGAAGTCCCCCTTGCTAAATGATGAATTGTGGGATCAACGCGGCCTCACTCACGGAGTGCCCCGCCGGTCATGCCGCTGACAAAATAGCGCTGCATGAATAGATAGACCAAAACGACCGGCACCGTAATCAAAGTTAAAGTGGCAAACATAGCGCCGGGTCGAGCCATGTAGGGGCCGCTATAGATGAGCGGCACAAGAGTCAGTGGTTTCAGAGGATTTGACTCGATGGTGACCAACGCCAAGAGAAACTCATTCCATGACACCATGAATTGCCAGATGATGACCACTGACAAGGCCGGGCCGCTCAGGGGCAACATGATTCGCCAAAACACGCCCAGCGATGAACATCCGTCTAAACGGGCCGCATCCTCGATCTCACGGGGGAACCGGTCGAAAAAACTTCTCAAAATGACGATTGCGAACGGGATGCCGAGCGCCGTATAGGGGAGAATGAGGCCCAGGTAGGTGTTGTAGATGTTGAATCTCTTGGCCAGCTGAAAAATAGGAATGACCAGGGTCGGAATGGGCAGCATCAGGGTGAGGAGGAGGAGATAATACCAAAAGTCGTGGCCCCAGAATTTCAAGCGCGAAAAGGCAAAGGCAGCCAATGAAGCCAAAGCAACTACCAGGATGACAGATGGTACAGTGATTATCAGGCTGTTGAGAAAGTAACGGGGGATGGGATTTTCCTTGAACACCAGCTCATAGTTGAAAAGACTTGGGCGCGTCACGATCAGGCCGCCCAGTTCTGGCGCCCGCTGTTCTGGAGGCATGAACGATACCGTAAGCATCATAAGGATGGGAATTAGCCAAAGAAAAGCCATGACCAGAAGCAAGACTTGTAAGATTAGCGAATTGAAAAACCTTGTCCGTTTCGGCCCACCGACCATTTTCCATTTCCCCCTGTCATCCAAGCTAATCAGATAGGAAAAAGCGTGCACCTAAGACGCGAACCTGGAATATGCTTAGGCTCAACGCCAGTATCAGCAGCACGACCGAGATGGCTGAGGCATAACCCATGCTTTGTAGTTGAAAGGCTTTCAAAAAGATATAAGTTGGCATCATCTCTGATGCATGATTGGGGCCGCCTTTAGTGAGCATGAAGATCAGCGCGAATGTCTGGAGAGTTCCTATCACTCCTAGCAGGATCAAAGTAAGATGTACGTGCTTCAGCATAGGCCAGATGATGTATCGAATACGTTGCCAGAGATTGGCGCCGTCAACCGACGCGGCATCCAGCACATCTTGTGAGAGCCCTTGCAGCCCGGCCAGGTATAGCAGCATAGAAAAACCTGTCCACTGCCATACGTTGACCAAGATACATGAGAAAATGGCGATTTTTGGGTCGGCCAAATAAGCCTGCTTCAGAAAAGTCAAGCCGGTTAGTTTGGCGATGTCTGCCAACAGGCCACCGAACGGGTTATAAATTCTTTGCCAGATGATGCCGATAACAATCGGGGAGATGATGGCAGGCATATAGAAAATGGCACGGTAGATCACGCGGCCTCGAACTCGGCTGTTGACCATCATCGCCAACGCGAACCCTAGAAACATTTGCGGGAAAATGGTTAGAAAGGTCCAGTAGAACGAGTTGCGCAAGGTGATATGAAATATGCGGTCTTGTGTGAACAATTGAACAAAGTTCCGCAGGCCCACGAAAACGCCCGGTGTAATGCCATTCCATTCCATGGTGCTGGCCTGAAAGATGTAAAAGATAGGATAAAGAACGAAGACGAAGAACATCACCAGAGTCGGCAGCACAAACACCAGGCCCTCTTGCCGGGTGAGACGTTGGTGGCGGGACTTTCTCACCGTATCTGGGCGGGAGCTGGAAGCTGTGGACATCTGTCACCTCCTGTGCTGACATCGGGGAGAGAGCATACTCTCTCCCCGATATGTGTCCTGAATGTCCCTGAATTGGGTTTAGCCGTCCTGATGCCTATTTGGGTGGGGTCCAGGCATCCTGAACCATCTGCATACCTTGCTCAGGGGTCATCTCGCCGGCGGCGACAGCAGCCAGCGCGTCTTCCAGAGCCTGCTTCACCTGCGGGTCTCGCAACTGACGGGCGTATTTCACCTTGGGCAGCCAATCTTCGGTGAAGAGCTTCCAGACCTTCTCTTGATTCTCACTATCGTATGTCTGAGGATTGATGCCTTTGAAGGCAGGCAAGTCATTGAAGGTGTTGATCAAAGCCTGAGCGCCAGCCCCACCAGCGAAATCGGCCAGGACCCGACAAGCAGCGTCTTTGTCTTTGGCTGCTTTGGTCACGCCGAGCATGACGTCAATCCCACCCAGAGGGTCTTCGGGCGGGGCCCCTTTGCCCGTAACATCAGGGAACATGAACGGGGCGTAGCCAACCAAACCGACGGAGAGCGGTGGCGGGTTCAAACGACGAGCTTGCTGCTGCCACCAGGCGCCCATGGGGAACATGGCCGCCTGACCGGCTTCGATCAGCTCCATCGAACCGGGGTAGGCGCTCAGCCCCAACGCGCCGGGTTGGATGATGTTGTCGTCGAACAGCTTTTTCCACCAGCGCATCGCTTCCACAAATTCAGGGTCGGTGAATTTGGCGTTGCCTACCTCGGCTTCGTAAATCTTGCCGGGGGCGATATTATGGATCAGGTGCATGTACATGTCACGACGCAACCAACCGTCAGCAGCGCCGACCATCAGTGGGGCGATTCCCTTGCTGTTGAAGTATTCGGCTACTTTCAGCATTTCGTCGTAGGTCTTGGGAGGGGTCAGCTTTGCTTCCTCGAACAAAGGTATGGTGTACCATAGGTTGATGGTTTGAACCAGTATGGGCAGACCGTAGAAGTTTTCGTCGCCTGTCGGGTTACCCAAACGAGCCTGATCGATGCCAATAGGGTAGAATTTCTCTTGCCAGTTTTCGCCCCACATCTTCTGAGCGCAGTCCTGTAACGGAATCAGAAACTCACGGTACTCCTGAGTCAATGCGCCAGGTTCCAGACCAATAATATCCGGCATGGTATCTGAGGCGGCGCGCGTCTTCAGGTCCATGATATACTCAGGATAGTTAAAGATGGTGGCCTCGACCGTAATATCCGGATTGTTAGCCTCAAAGGCTTTGATCATCTGTTGGGTTGTTTCTAGAATGGGGCTCCACGAACGAAAAGTAACGACCGTTTTCTGAGGTGACTCAGCGACCGCTGGCTGAACTACCCCGATCATGAACATCAGCGACACCAAAACCAGAACACTGAGAATTCTGAAAGGCTGCTTCATTGTCAAACACTCCCTTCTTTGAATCAACACTAAAGTCACTTAGTTCAACACTCCAAACAACCGGAAAACGCTTCATCGCTTGTTAGCTTTTCGTGGGGAAGCCTTACCACCTCCTTTCTCCGCAGCACGAGACAGAGTTTTTGACGAAACTCATATCTGGGTTATTCCTTCTACCTGGCTGTTCGTCTAGCCTTGCACCAAGGCTAAAGTGAAACCAGGTTAGGTTGACCAAGTTGACGGGCCAGATGGTAAACTTGCGCTGCGTTCTCAACCACCACCGTACACCGAAAGGCCGCATCGAGCGACTTCCCGATAGTCAGCAGTCCGTGGTTGGCCCAAATTACCGCCTTCCGCTCACCCATTACTTCCAACATACGATACCCGAAGCTTTCCGAGCCGGTGGAAGGAGAGAAAGGCATGACTGGAACTTCACCGCCTACGGCCAGGGCTAGGCTAATAACGACAGGCGGGATCGGTTGGCTCAGTGCCCCAAAACAATTTACATAAATGGGCTCACTGTGGACGACGCCGTTCACCCACGGTCGCTCCCGATACACGACACAATGTACCGGCGTCTCATTTGACGGGTCGTGTCGTCCTTCTATTCTCTGCCCGTTGACATCCACAACTACAACATCGTCCGCTACCATGGCATCGTAGGGGTAGTCGTGAGGGGTAATGGCGATCAAGCCAGTCGCCAAATCACGCGCACTTACATTGCCCTGAGTATTGGGAACGAGGCCTAATGCGGCCATCCGTTTGGCGTATCTAAGCACTTCGGATCTCAGCTCATCAAGCATGACCAGAGGTATCTCCTTGGTTCCGAATTGTATTCAACATCTGTTATTTGGGAAAACTGTGTTTCAGTAACCATTATAACTTTTTTCCATCAGCTTGTCAAAAATTTATCAAGGGAGTGTTTCGTGACATTCATTCGTGGCGTTACTGATAACAATGAGTCGCCCATGACGGTTACGCTGCGGTTCAACGTACTGAAGGGCGCGAATCTCCCCGAGCTGCGCTTCATTACCCCGCCGGCCAGGAAGCTGACCAACGCCGATACAGGGGGATACTTTGTGACTACTGCCGCAGGCCCCGACCTGTTCAAGAACGCCCAGCGGGCCACTCGCTATATGATTGACTACCTGGTCGCTGAGCGCGGATTGACCCGTGAACAAGCCTATTGCCTGTGCGGTGTGGTACTTGACCTGAAAATCAGCCAAATCATGGACGCGCCCAACTATATCGTATCTGCTTACTTGCCGTTGGGTATTTTCTTGTGATACTGTTGCCACTCAGGCTGGTGATGAAAGCCATGAAGGCCGAGCCGGGTGACATTCGCGACGGGGATGCCATTTGCGAATGGGCCAGAGGGCTGCCGCAGCTCTTTCATGACATTTGACAACATAACGCAAAAGCGGTATACTGAAAGTGTAGTCCGTTAAGGCTGGGACCGGCGGTAGCCTGATTGTCCTCTCGAAGGGTCAACGTATTGAGACAGCGGCACGACCTCGCCAAGGGCATCATCAGCGTTGAGGCCATTCTCAGGCTGCGCCGGCGCGTGGGTATGCCCAGTAATCGGCAACCGTTGGCATCTGTTATGTGCGGTCATGTGGAATTCAGCGGCGCCACGACAAAAGGCGCTGTGCCGATGCGTTCAAATAGGGTGGTACCATAATGCAGAAACTATCCCCTCGCCGTAAGGACGAGGGGTTTTTCTACTTTCGGGGAGGTTCCAAATCGTGACCGATCGCTACATACCTCAAGATATTGAACCGAAATGGCAGGCCAAATGGGCGGAGGAGGGCTTGTATGCCACACGCGAGTTGCCTGACCGCCCCAAGTTCTATGCCCTGACCATGTACCCTTATCCCAGCGGTAACCTGCACATCGGCCATTGGTATGCGATGGCGCCGTCCGATACTCGGGCGCGCTATCTGCGCATGAAAGGCTACAACGTCTTTTTCCCGATCGGGTTCGATGCGTTTGGGTTGCCTGCCGAAAACGCGGCCATCAAGCATGGCATTCATCCCTACAAATGGACCTACCAGAACATCGAAAACATGCGCCGCCAGCTACGTCAAATGGGGGCGATGTGGGCCTGGGACCGCGAAGCCATCACCTGTGAGCCTGGCTACTACAAATGGACGCAATGGTTCTTCCTGAAGTTCTACGAAAAAGGCCTGGCCTATCGTACCAAGGCGCCGGTTGACTGGTGCCCATCGTGCAACACCTCATTGGCGCGCGAACAGGTCTGGGGCGAAGACCGCCATTGCGAACGGTGTGGGACGCCGGTGATCAAGAAGGACCTGAACCAGTGGCTGTTCCGCATCACCCACTACGCTGAGGAATTGCTGGACTTCAGCAAAATTGATTGGCCGGAAAGAGTGGTTACCATGCAGACCAATTGGATTGGGCGCAGCGAAGGTGTGGAATTCGATATGCCCATTGACGGCCACCCGCACAAAATGCGCGTCTTCACCACCCGGCCCGACACGGTTTTCGGCATGACCTTCGCCGTCCTGGCGCCTGAGCACCCGCTGGTGGATGTCATCACCACGGCCGAGCACCGCACAGAAGTGGAGGAATACAAGCTCAAAGCGGCCCGCCAGTCTGAGGTCGAGCGATTGTCCACCGAGAAAGTGCGTGATGGGGTGTTCACTGGCGCGTATGCCGTCAATCCGATGAACAATGAGAAGGTGCCCATCTTTATCGCCGACTACGTCTTGATGACTTATGGCACTGGAGCCATTATGGCTGTGCCTGGTCATGACGAACGTGATTTTGATTTCGCCAGGCGCTATGATTTGCCCATACCGGTCGTCATCGCTCCGCCTGATTGGGACGGACAGCCTCTCGAAGCGGCCTATGTCGGCGAGGGCGTGATGGTCAACTCGGGCCAGTTCAATGGGTTGCCCAGCCGGGAAGGGTGGCAGCGCATTGCCGACTACATGGAAGCGCATGGTATCGGAGAGCGCAAGGTAAACTATCGCCTGCATGACTGGTTGATCAGTCGTCAACGATATTGGGGGGCGCCGATCCCGATTGTGTATTGTGATCGGTGTGGCACCGTGCCCGTGCCCTACAAAGACCTGCCGGTGCTGTTGCCTGACGATGCGGAGTTTCTGCCTACCGGCGAATCGCCGCTCAAGTATCATCAGGGGTTCCTGAACACGACCTGCCCGCAGTGCGGCGGGCCGGCACAGCGCGAGACGGATACGATGGATACGTTCTTGTGCTCATCGTGGTATCAGTACGCATACATCAGTCCGTATTATGACGGCGAAGTTCCTTTCGACCCCGAAAAAGGCAAGTACTGGTTGCCCGTTGACCAGTATACCGGTGGCATTGAGCACGCCACCATGCACTTGCTCTACACCCGTTTCTTCACCAAAGCGATGCGCGACATCGGTTTGGTGGATTTCGATGAACCGATGCTGCGCCTGTTTAACCAGGGTATCATTTTGGGGGAGGATAGCGAGAAGATGAGCAAATCTCGCGGCAATGTGGTTGACCCGGATGACCTGGTGGCGCGGTACGGTGCGGATGCCTTCCGTTCGTATCTGATGTTCATTGGCCCGTGGGACGAGGGGGGACCGTGGAACAGCCAGGGCATCGAAGGGATCGCTCGCTTTCTTAACCGTGTGTGGAGCCTGGTGTTGGATGAACCGCGCGCGCCTGCGACGGATGGTTACGATCCGGAAGCTGCCGAGCGCAGTTTGCTGCGCATCATGCATCAGACCATTCGCAAGGTGAGCGGCGACCTGGAGACCTTCAAATTCAACACCATGTTGGCGGCGTTGATGGAGTACAACAACTACCTGATCAAAGCGAAGACGACTCCGATTATCTACACAGCGGTCTGGAAAGAAGCCATTGAGACGCTTGTCCTGTTGCTTGCTCCCTCGGCGCCGCACCTGGCAGAGGAGCTGTGGCACAGATTGGGCCATACCGACAGCGTACACCTGCAGCCGTGGCCACAGTGGAATGAAACGCTGGCAGCCGAAGAGATGATCACCGTGGTTGTCCAAATCAATGGCAAAGTGCGCGACAAGTTCGAGGCGCCGGCCGATATTGAGGAACAGGCTGCGATTCAACAAGCTCTGACCAGCCCGCGAGTGGCACGATTCCTGGATGGCAAAGAAATTGTTAAGGCCATCTATGTCACAGGCAAACTGGTGAACATCGTCGTCAATTAGGCAGGGTTGCCTTTTAAGATTTTTCAAGTATAATAGCCACATATCAATTTTGGTGTGAAGGGGAAAACACGTTCATGGAAGGTCAGGACTTCGTAGGACAGCAGCAACAGAACGCGGCGGGTGGAAAAGGCAATGACAATCCCATGGCAGAATTGTTGGCCCAATCTTTCGAAGTGCGAGAGTTCCAACATGGCGATATTGTAGAAGGGACTATCGTGCACGTCTCCCCGACGGAGGTCTTGATTGATGTTGGCGCCAAGTCGGAAGGGGTGCTTGCCGCTCGAGAATGGGAGAAGATGAGCCCGGAAGAACGCAACGAATTGGAAGTAGGCAAACGAGTCCTGGTGTATGTCCTTACCCCTGAAGACAAGGGTGGCAACGTTGTACTATCCTTGTCGCGCGCCCAACTGGAACGAGATTGGCGCGAGGCAGAACGACGTTTCCGTGAAGCAGAGGCTTTCCCCTGCGTGATTGCCGGGTACAACAAGGGCGGCCTGATCGCTCACGTGGGCAAGGTGCGCGGTTTTATTCCCGCCTCTCAGCTTATCAACCCACCGCGCGAGGGCGAGGAAGGGCAGTCAGCCGACCTGGCCCAGATGGTGGGCCGCGAGTGTCAGGTGAAAGTCATCGAAGTGGACCGCAAGCGTAACCGGCTGATCCTGTCCCAGAGAGCCGCCTTGCGCGAGCTCCGCCAGGAACAGAAAGAAAAGCTATTGCACAGTTTAGAAGAGGGGGTTATCGTCCGTGGGCGAGTCAGCAATCTGTGTGATTTCGGGGCGTTTGTTAACCTGGGTGGGGCAGATGGCCTGATTCACATCTCTGAGTTGTCCTGGGGACGGGTGTCCCATCCCAGCGAAGTCCTCTCGGTGGGCGATGAAGTCGAGGTATACGTCTTGAATGTTGAGCCGGAGCGGCAACGCATCGGGCTCAGCCTCAAGCGGCTTCAGCCGGAACCGTGGAGTCTGGTTGCACAGAAATACTCCATTGACCAGATCGTGAAGGGTACGGTCACCAAGTTGACCGCTTTTGGCGCATTTGTGCGCCTGGAAAATGAAATTGAGGGCCTCATCCATATATCGGAGCTGGCCGAACGTCACATCACTCATCCCAAAGAACTTCTCAAGGAAGGCCAGGAACTCAATGTCCGCATTATCCGCATTGATGCAGAACGCAAGCGGATCGGCCTGAGCCTCAAAGGGACAGAGGAGATGCCTGAAGTGGATTGGCAGGTGGCCGATGAACCTGAAACTGATTTGGCGGAGGAAAACTCTGCTGTTGGAGAGAGTGCCGAGGACGCTGAGTGACGAGCGGCCCGTCACTGCTGTGCAGAGTGATACGGCGGGCAGCCGCAGTCGCTGCCTGCTTGTGGGACTGACAATCGAGAAAATGGGGCCATGGGGAGCTGACCTGTGGCCTTTCTCTTTTGTCGGTTCGTAATGATTATTACCTACATAGGTCGTTTTGTGAGTTAAAATTAAAGCAGGAATGAGAGAACTGCAACGAATGGCCTTCACCGTTGCCATTCACGCTTTAAGGAAGGAAGTGACATTATGTCGGGTGCTTTAGACCGCTTAACGAAAAAAGCTCGACGAGTGTTGACCAATGCTCAGGAAGAGGCGGAGCGTTTGCGCCATGACTATATTGGGACTGAGCATCTACTGCTGGGCTTGATCTACGATGAAGACAGCGTGACTGTCACCATACTTCGCAGCATGGGCATCACGCCCGAAGTGGTGCGCCATACGGTGGAGAGGACGGTCGGGTGGGGCAATCGCTCCTACATGTTCAGCAAGCAGAGCCTGTCTCCTCAAACCAAACATGTCATTGAACTGGCGTTCGATGAGGCGCGAAGAATGGGGCATCCGTACATCAGCACGGAGCACTTACTGTTGGCTCTGCTCCGCGACACCCAGAGTACGGCCGTGGGAATTCTGCGTGCGTTGGGCGCTGACCTGGAGGCCATCAAGGAACAGGCCAGACGCTCTCTCCAGCAAAATGTGCCACGCAAAGAAGAAGATAGGAAGCCACAAGTGAAACAAGATGAAAAGCAGACGCCTCTGGTTGACCAAATGGGCGTTGATTTGACCCAGAAGGCCCGCGAAGACAAACTCGACCCGGTCATCGGACGGCAAAAAGAGGTGGAACGGGTTATCCAGATCTTGTCGCGGCGTACCAAGAACAATCCGGCCCTGATCGGGGAACCTGGGGTGGGCAAGACGGCTATTGTCGAAGGCCTGGCGCAGCGCATCGTCAACGGTGATGTGCCCGAGACCTTGCTGGACAAGCGGGTCATCCAACTCGATGTAGGCTCGCTGGTCGCTGGTACGATGTATCGGGGGCAGTTCGAGGAGCGGCTCAAGCGAGTCATTGACGAGATCAGGGGGTCAAGCAGCATTCTGTTTATTGACGAATTGCACATGTTGGTTGGAGCTGGCGCGGCGGGCAGTTCGGTGGATGCAGCCAATATCCTCAAGCCGGCCCTGTCACGCGGCGAGCTGCAGTGTATCGGTGCGACCACGCTCGAGGAGTATCGCAAGCATATTGAGGGGGACGCTGCCCTGGAACGACGCTTTCAGCCGGTGATGGTTGATGAGCCCTCTATCGAAGAGACCATTGACATCCTGCGCGGCATTAAGTCTCGCTATGAGGCTCACCACAGGCTGCACATCACCGATGAGGCGTTGCAGGCAGCCGCCCGGTTGGCAGCGCGTTACGTGCCTGACCGTTTTCTGCCTGACAAGGCCATAGACTTGATGGATGAGGCTGCCTCGCGCGTACGCATCTACAAAGCGCCGACCAACCACGATTTGCACAAGACCCTCACTGAACTGCGCCAGATTCAGCGAATCAAAGAGGCGGCTGTCAACGATCGGCGGTATGAAGAGGCCACCGCCTTGCGCAGCCAAGAAGAGATGCTGCAGGAGCAGTTGCAGCGCATGCGTCCAGCCTGGGATGCTATTGACGAAGAGACGCAAGTGACCCCCGATGATATTGCTGAGGTGGTTTCGATGTGGACTGGCGTGCCGGTGACTCGCATCGCCGGCGAGGAATCGGAACGCCTGCTCAAGATGGAGGAAGCCTTACACGATCACATCGTTGGGCAGGATGAACCTATCGCTGCTATTGCCAAGGCCGTGCGCCGGGCGCGAGCAGGCCTGAAGGACCCCAAACGCCCCATTGGCTCATTCATGTTCCTCGGTCCGACCGGGGTGGGCAAGACATTGTTGGCTAAGAAGCTGGCTGAGTTCATGTTTGGCAGCGAGGATGCCCTGATACAGTTGGATATGTCCGAGTTTATGGAACGACACAATGTTTCGCGGCTGGTTGGCTCTCCGCCTGGTTACGTGGGGTACGAAGAAGGTGGGCAGCTCACTGAAACCATCCGCCGCCGTCCTTATGCTGTGATCTTGCTCGACGAGGTGGAAAAAGCGCACCCCGAGGCGTTCAACATGCTGCTGCAAATCATGGAGGACGGCCATTTGTCTGACGCCAAAGGGCGCAAGGTTGATTTCCGCAACACGATCATCATCATGACCTCCAACATTGGCGCGGAGACCATCAAGCGCGGCCTGTCGTTGGGGTTTGGGCGCAAAGAAGAGGCCCAGGCAGCCGAAGATGCCGAGATGGCTTACAGGGACATGTGCAAGAAAGTGATGGGCGAGTTTGAACGCGCTTTTCGGCCCGAGTTTCGCAACCGCCTGGATGGGGTGATGATTTTCAAGTCACTGACACAAGAGGAAATCAAGCGCATTGCGGACATCGAGCTTCGCAAGGTGCGCGAACTTCTGGCCGAACACGTGATGGAAATCGAAGTCACCGATGCTGCCAAAGAATATCTGGCCCGCAAGGGATATAGCCGCGATTTTGGCGCGCGCCCGCTCCGGCGCGCTATTCAGAGCGAAGTGGAAGACGTCCTGTCTGAGAAGCTGCTCTCTACCGAGTTTCAACCGGGCGATGTCATTCTGGTTGATGCAGATGAAAGCGGCGAGAAGATTGTGATGAGCATTAAGGAACGGCGAGGTGTGCCGGAGCCAGAGCAGAAAGAAGGCGTAACCGACACACTGGAGGCGCTGTTCCGGTAAACTCTGTCACGGGAACGTCTGTCTTGTCCATTGCACCGGGTTTACGTTGATCTGGCCGATCCGAATTTCCCAGTGCAGGTGTGGCCCTGTTGACAGGCCGCTGCTGCCGGCCTTGCCGATCACTTCGCCAGCCTTGACCTGTTGCCCTACGGCGACGTTGACTTCGGAAAGGTGCCAGTAGCCGGTGTGCACTCCCAGCCCATGATCGATCAGTATCGCGTTCCCTCGCACCGTCAGCGGTTCGGCCATGGCCACCCGCCCATCCGCGGCGGCCATAACCGGCTCGCCCTCGTCCACATCAAAGTCCAATCCCTCGTGGAAGCTGGTCGCCGGGCCGCCGTTATAGGAACGGCGCGTCCCGAAGTCAGAGGAGATTACTGCATCTCCGGCAGGGTAGATGAAAAGACCGTGCCACAAAGGCAATGGGTCGGTCACCTCCAGAGCCTGTCCCAATTTCTCGCGTTCGATGCGAATCAGTTCCGGGTCCAACAGATTCGCTTTGCCGGGCGGGATGGTGATGTGTTCAACGTCGAAGCCGCCAGCCCGTACCCGCAGATGTCCGACCACAGAGGTCGGTGCTTGGCCTGATGCGCTCGCTTGCACGCGGACTTCATACGGCCCAACGGCAGCCATTGGGTGGATGGGAAGCACCCCCCAGTGCGTCCGACCCTGATGGGCAAAGCGGATCTCTTGCCCCTCAAAGTTGCCTTTCACGGCGACATCTTCCGCGTCTTCGGCGGTCTCGACCCACACGAGCACTGTATCGCCCTGCGAGGGGTTCGGCGAGCGCAGCTCAAACGCAGTAAAGGGCCAGGGCAGGCTGTCGGCATTCGAGCCAACTTCGATGGCGCTGTCGCTGTCGCCGGGGACCAGCAGCCGCTGGCCGACGATGAGGCGGTCTGGATTTTCCAGCCCGTTGACTGCTGCCAGCTCTGCTGTGGTCGCGCCGTATCGCGCTGCGATGCGACTGAGCGACTCGCCAGCCGTCACCACGTGGATTGCCGTGAACCGACCTGCGTCAGGCGCGGCGGGCGTAGCTGTCGCGCCTGGCAGAGCTACGCCGGGGATGATCAGCCGTTGCCCGACGATCAGACGGTCGGGGTCGGCCAGGCCGTTCGCTGTTTGCAGCGCGGTTGTTGATAGGCCGTAGCGCCGGGCGATGAGCGACAGCGACTCCCCGGCAGCTACAATGTGTTCGATCTGCGGCCCTTCCGCTGATGGGGGCGGAGTCTCCACAGGCGTATCGGGGTTGGCCGCGGCCGCCAGAACGCCGCCAGCCCACAGGGATACTGTCAGAACCAACACACACCAGTAACGCAAATGCGACATGAAACAACCTCCTGATGTTTTGCCGATGGCCGAGCAGCATTTTAACGCAAAGTTGTCGAGGCACAAAATCGAGGCAACGATTTTTCTGTTGATACAGGGTTGTGCTAAAATGCTGGCGCGCTGAGAGGCGACAGCATGGCCGGCGCAATGTAAACCGTGAGAAGAGGATTGGAGCATGGCATCGAAGGACTTGAGCGAACGGATTGCCGGTGCACTGGCGCAGCGGGTGAAAGGGGAGGTGCTGGCCGATGAGCGGGCGTTGGAGCGTTACAGCACTGACCAAAGCATGTACCGCGTGCGGCCATTGGTGGTCATTTTGGCGCGGGACCTGGACGATGTGGTAGAGACCGTGCGCTTTGCGCGGGAGGCGGGCGTTCCCCTGACGGCCAGAGGCGGTGGAAGCGGCACGGCTGGCGCGGCCCTGGGACGCGGTATTGTGCTGGCCTTTGATCGGGCGGGGCCGATGAACCGCGTGCTCAGCTTTGACGAAGTTGACGGCGAGCCACGTGTCGTCGTTGAGCCGGGCCTGCTGCACGATGAGCTGCAGCGCTTCCTGCGTCAGCAGGGGCTCTATCTGCCGGCGGACCCTTCCAGCGGCAACATCGCGCTCTTGGGTGGCAATGTGGCGACCAAGGCCAGTGGGCCACATGCCTTCAAGCATGGCTCGATTGACCGCTACCTGTGCGCTGTGCAGTTTGTCACCGCTGAGGGTGAAGTGGTTGATACAGCGGACGAAGCCAGCATCCCATCGCGCATCCGCGAGGGACTGTGCCGTCTGCGCGATGATGTGCTGGCCGATGCGGCCTCAGCGACACGACTGGAACGGCGCAAGGATATGAAACTGGCCAGCGGCTACAACTTGTTTACCTTCTTGCGTCACAGCACGCCCGGTGAGTGGACGGCGCAGCTTTTGGTGGGCAGCGTGGGCACATTGGGAATCGTCACGCGGGCGATGCTGCGAGCTGAACCTTACATCGAAGGACGGGCGGCGAGTTTGTTCTATTTTCGCCATCTGGACGAAGCAGGCGAAGCAGTGCAGCACATTGAGCGATTGACCGTGGCGGCCATCGAAATCATCAACTATCGTTCTATTCAGGTCATCCTGTCGCGCAACCCGGATATCGAGGTCCCTGATGGCGAGTCTCACCTCTTGATGGTCGAGTTTGAGGGGCCGGAACGGTTTGAGCAAATTGCTCAGGTGGAACGACTGGTGCGCGAGGGAGACTACGCGCTGGCCGCGCCGCCGGCGACCATCGAAGGTGAGGCGGAGCAGGCGCGACTGTGGAAGGTGCGTAAAGCGTTGCTGCCGACGCTGCGCAACTATCGGCCTGGCTACAAGGCACTGTCGGTGGTCAACGATGTGGGCGTGCCCTCGCAGCATCTGGCGCCGTTCATTCGCGATGTCGAGGCCATCTTTGACCGGCATGGCCTGGTGGCGGCCATCTACGGTCACGCGGGAAGTGGCAACCTGCACTTGCGCCCGCTGTTCGACCTGAGCGACCCAAACCTGCCCGCGCTGCTGCAACAGGTGGCCGATGAAGTCTACGAGGTGGTGTTCCGCTACGATGGGACTATCACCGCCGAGCACGGCATGGGGCGGCTACGCGCGCCTTATCTGGCCCGCGAATGGGGTGAGGCCATCACGGGCTACATGCGCCGGGTCAAGTCGCTGTTCGACCCGGACGACCGACTCAACCC
>DAOTYC010000155.1:0-6506 GCA_034435095.1 Anaerolineae bacterium
AAGCCCACTATACGTGTTCCCATAGGAACAACACGGCGTCAGGGCGCAAAGGTTTCGGGGACTCCTTACCCCTCTGCGCCCTGACGTCTCTAATCCGAAACTTTTACGATCTGACTTTCGCGTCGCGCTATTTCTAAAATGGCACTGGAATCATCTTCTAACCACTGATGTTCCCCGCATGGGATTGGCTCTATTCGGCTATCTGTACGCGCTGCTAATCGCCACAACAGGTCCAGGTCTTGACGTTTAAGGTCACCGTCGAACTTTGGGGATACGACGATCAAATCGATATCGCTCCATGGGTCAGCCTGACCAGTGATCTGAGAGCCGAAAATCACCGCAAAGTGAATATCAAAGCCGTTCTCAAGCAAGCGACGCAGGTAGTGCTTCACCGCTTCGACAACAGACTGGCTAACCAATGGAATACCCCCTCGGCGCGCGCCAAGTAAACCTGAGCCTCGGCCACTGTAAGCGTGGAAGGCAAGAGATCCGGGTAGGGTCACTCTATATTGAACATGTTCATCTCAGCCAGGACATCGGTTTGCTGATGATCCAGGTCGAGCGATGCAATCTCTGCCAGACGCACCAAATTATGTAGTCTTGGTGCGAGGTCCCGAGTCCGTTCACAAACAAGGGCCTTCAGCATCTTCTCCAGCCCCAAGTGGGCGAAGAACAAACCGTGGCGGGTTCGGCCAAGGCTGACAAGTTCGCGTGCTACTTGCCAATCCTCATACGCGCTGCTGCGCCAATAAGAGACTTGTTTATCAATGTCAATCATTGCGCGAAGCCCGTTCAAGCCGTGTGTTTGGTCACGATTTGGGTGACTTTGTCGAAGCTCGGCTTGAGCGCGGGATACAGGTCGCGATAGATGCCATAGTACTCCTCGTAGAGCGACATGTTTTCCGCGATGGGCTCGGTGCGTTCCACGATGCGGATAGCCGCGTGACAGGCTTCTTCCACCGTGTGGTAGAACCCTGCGCCCACGGCGGCCAACAGCGCGGCGCCGTATGACGGCCCTTCGGTCGAGTTGATGGTCACGATCTCTGTCTGGAAGATGTCGGCTTGAATCTGTCGCCACAGCGCGCTGCGCCCTCCGCCGCCTGAAGCCCGCACCTGAGTTAC
The DNA here is from genome assembly GCA_034435095.1 of Anaerolineae bacterium. GTDB lineage: Bacteria > Chloroflexota > Anaerolineae > DAOTYC01 > DAOTYC01 > DAOTYC01. Next base: position 1,123 of record DAOTYC010000155.1, read on the forward strand.
CGGAATGTTCATTTCCTTCTGGATGATTTCCATAGAATCGCGCAGGCTGTAGGCCACGCCCTCCAGTATGGCGCGGATCACATGGGCGCGCCCATGCCGCCCGGTCAGCCCGAAGAAGACGCCTTTCGCGTTGGGGTCGAGATGTGGGGCCCGCTCACCCATCAGATAGGGCAAGAAGAGCAACCCCTCACAGCCCGGTTCAGCCCGCGCCGCTTCTTGGGTCAGCAGCTCATAAGGGTCAATGCCAGCCGACATACCGACCAGCATTTCAGGACCGCCGCAGTGGTCGCGGAACCAGCGCAGAGACAGCCCCGCCCCCTGCGTCACCCCCATGACGTGCCATTTGCCTGGCACCGCGTGGCAGAAGGTCTGCATCCGACCTTTGGGGTCTAAGCTCGGTTGCTCGGTGAAGGCAAACACTACGCCAGACGAGCCGATTGTGGACGACACGATGCCGGGCTCAACCACGCCATTGCCCACTGCGCCGGCGGCCTGGTCGCCGCCCCCGCCGACCACAGGGAGGCCCTCAGGCAGGCCGGTCAACTGGGCAGCCTCGCCGCTCACTCGCCCACTGACCACCGGAGACTCATACACTTCCGGCAACATCGAACGGTCTATGCCCAAATCCTGAAGCACCTCATCTGACCAACGGCGATTGCGTACATCGAACAGGCTTGTGCCAGATGCATCCGAAACCTCTGAGGCAAACTCGCCCGTTAGCTTGAAACGGATGTAGTCCTTGGGCAGCAAGAACTTTCTGGCTTTTGAGAAAACGGCCGGTTCGTTGTCGCGCACCCATAGTAGCTTGGGCGCGCTGAAGCCGGTCAGGGCCGGATTGCAGGTCAGCTCGATCAGCCGCGCCGCACCCACCCTGGCCGTGATCCAATCGCACTGGGCCTGACTTCTCTGGTCGCACCAGATCAGCGACGGACGCAGCACCTCATGCTTCTCATCGAGCAGGACGACCCCGTGCATCTGTCCGGTCAACCCCACGCCTTTGATCTCATCCGGTCTGACGCCAGCGGCAGATAGTACGCGCCGCACGGAGTTCACGGTCGCCTGCCACCAGTCACGGGGGTCTTGCTCGGCCCAGAGCGGCTGCGGTGTGTAGAGCGGGTACTCCTCCGTCGCGCCCGCGACAACTGTCCCCCGCTCGTTCACCAGCAGCGCGCGGGCGCCGGTTGTGCCGATGTCAATGCCTAACAGATATGCCATGTCTTCCCCCTAATGATAAGTTTTGACCCTTCTCGCGCACTCCCGGCCGCTGACGAATTGCGAGCGAGACGCCCATAGCCGGGGCTGCGCGTGTTTGTTTCACTTCCTGTGCCAGGGCTAGAGGTCCAGGATTTCCGCTGCGTCTTCAGTCATTTGCTCCTTTGGTTTGACCGGCAATTGGGGCAAGGGCGCGAGCCTCTCAGGGTGCGGCGCCCGCAGGCGAATCAGGTAGGCTTCCAACCAGCCACGCGATTCTTCTGGATGTTCAATTGACCAGATGACTTGTTCATGGTCAACGGCGTTGATGCGGTCGTTGGCCGCGCGCAGGGCATCCATACAATTCTTCAGGGCGACGTCGACCGGCATACGCTGTGGGTCAATGTCTATCCCGAAAAAGCCCTGATACCCGTACATCTTGAGCGTATAGAGCGCCGCTTCCGTCTCCTCCGGCGCAAGCACGCCGACGTTCAGGTCCTGATCATAGTTGCCGAAGGGCTGGCTATTCCAGTGTGTGTGGGCCAGCCGGCCGTATTCCATGATGGACGCGAAAGCGTAAGGCACATCCTCATACGCCATTTTCATGTGTCCTACCTCAGGGTTCATGGCGCACAAGGCGTGGCCCTCGGCCAGAAGTTTCCTGTTCTCGGGATGTTGCAGCATGGCCTCGACCTTCTGCCCCAGCAAGATACCCTCGAAACTGGTGCCGTAGAGAATATGGCCGCGCGGTTCGTAGGGCTTGGGTTCCTCGGCCACGCGCACGCCTGGCACAGCATCCATCGCCTCGGCCAGCCCCTGCGCGAAACGGTCCTTGGCAGCCACGAAATCCATCCCAAACGAATTTTCGTAACCATCTCCGCCGGGCCATACCACGGCGAAATCGGTATTCAGCTCTTTGTTCATTTGCAAAGAAATCTTGACTCGCTCGATAGCCGCCCGGCGTACACGAGGAATGGGCGAAGCCAACGAGCTCCACTCAAACTGAGCATCGTAGAATAAATTGGGTATGACGGTGAGAATCTTGATGCCCGTATCGCGGGAAAATGACTTCCACAGTTCGAGGTTCTCTTCGTTGATTTCGTTCGGGTAGTGGGCTTCCATGCCTTTCAGCCCATAGTCGGCCAATTTAGCCGCGATGTCCAGTCGCTCGGCGATAGACAGGCTGGGTGTGTAGCGGTCATGGAAACGCCCGCCACCTGGCGAAAAAAACCAAATGCCGGCAGAAAACTTCAGGTCGAGCTCAAATGATTTCAAATGCCTGACCAATTCTTCCGGTGTCCGGCGCGTGGCCTGTCCCCTCAAATCTTGCAATCCCATGTTTATTCTCCTTTTTTCTTGTGCAGTCTAATGATAGAATGAACCCGATCTAGCGATTCTTGCGCAATTGATCCAGCATAATGGCTACGATGATAACCAGGCCGATAGCCGCGGGTTGCCAATAGGCTGGGAAGCCCATCAGAACCAGGCCATTGCGCAACACCTGCATGATGGCTGCTCCGATCAGAACGCCCAGAATGGTTCCCTCTCCACCCATGAGGCTGGTGCCACCAATGACCACCGCCGCAATGACATCCAGCTCATAGCCCTGAGCTGCCGTAGGCGCGGCGACTCCGAGCCGGGCCGTCATCAGCAGGCCGCCGATGCCGGTCAGGAACCCGCACAAGGCGTAGACCAACAGCTTGATGTTGCCTGTGTGAATACCGGAAAGAGCGGCTGCCTGTTCATTGCCGCCGACAGCATATATTCGGTAGCCCCACACGGTTCGGCTGAGAAAAATCGAGACGATCACCGCTAAGACGAGCATGAAGATCACCGGCAGGGGCACATTGAGGCCGAAGATAGGCGCGTCATACTGGCCCAGCATCTGGAAACCCTTGGGCAGGTCGCGCACCGGCCAACCGCCGGTCAGACCGTAGCACGTACCGCGCGCCATGCTCATCATTCCTAATGTAGCGATAAACGGGGGCAGTTTGGCCCGACTGATCAGCAGGCCGTTGACTATTCCAATAAACAGCCCCATGGCCAACCCGCCGAGGATGCCCACCGGCACGCTGGCGCCGTTGGCGTAGAGCATGGCCGCAGCCAGGCCGGACATCGCCATATTAGAACCCACTGAGAGATCAATGCCGGCCGTGATGATCACCATACACTGCCCAAACGCGCTGATGGCGATCCACGAAAACGCCCGCAGCACATTGAAAATATTGGTCGCGGTGAGGAATGTACCGGTTTGGATGCTCAAAAAGACGATCATTACCAGGAGTATAACCGTGATTCCCAGTTCCTGGCCGCGGATCAGGTCTGTCCATCGTCCGGCTGAAACTTGTACCGTTGGCGTGGTAGGTTCAGGCTGGGAAGGCGTGTTTTTCATTGCGCTCATAGGTGGTCTCCCTTCTTGTAGAATCGCTATCGCCGTACATCTCACCGCTGGCATAGGCCATGATTTTCTCCTGAGTGGCTCCTGCCCGTTCCAGTACGCCTGCGATACGCCCTTCGTGCATGACGATTATGCGGTCACTCATGCCCAATATTTCTGGCATTTCTGACGAAATCATGATAACGCCCAAACCTTGCCGGGCCAGCTCGCTCATAATGGCATGCACCTCCGCTTTGGCGCCTACGTCAATTCCTCGCGTCGGCTCATCCAAGATCAGGACCTTCGGATGAGCGGCCAGCCATTTGGCCAGGACAACCTTCTGCTGGTTGCCACCTGATAGAAACATGGTTCTCTGCGCCAGATGTGGCGTGCGTATGGACAGTTGTTCCGTGTACTTTTGGGCGATTTGGATTGCCGCTTTGGTGTTGAGCCAACCCGCGTGAGACAGATCATCCAGCGAGGGAAGGATGATGTTGTGAAATACCGACAAGAGCAATACCAGTCCTTGTTTACCTCGGTCCTCAGGCACCAGGGCAATGCCAGCTTCCAGGGCATCCGCAGAGCTCTTGATGTCAACTGGTTTGCCCTCGACGATGATCTCTCCCGCGTCCCGACGGTCGGCGCCAAATATCAGCCGCATCGTCTCCGTGCGGCCTGCACCTACCAGGCCAGCAAAACCCAATATTTCCCCCCGCCGTAACTGGAAACTGACGTCTTTGACGGCCGAGCCGCGCGTCAGATTTCTAACTTCAAGAATGGGCTCACCAATTTCGGCTGGCTTCTTGACGAAAATGTCTTTCAGTTCTCGTCCTACCATCATGTTAATCATGATTTCCGGCGTTACTTCACTGATCGGACGGGAACCAACCAGACGGCCGTCTCGCAGCACCGTCACCCGGTCTGCTATCCTCATGATTTCTTCCAGGCGGTGAGAGATAAAAATGACGGCAATGCCCTGTTGCTTGAGGTTCTCAATAATCTGAAACAGTACCTCAACCTCTTCCTCGCCAAGCGCAGAAGTTGGCTCGTCCATGACAATAATCCGCGCGTTGACGGCCAACGATTTTGCGATTTCTACCATTTGTTGTTGGGCTACGGAGAGCTGCCGAACCTTGGCATGAGGCGGCACCCGGGCTCCCACACGTTTGAGCAGACTTTGGGCTTCTGCCTCCATCTGGCGCTTATCTACAAAGCCCAACAATCCCCCAAGTCCCTTGGACTTTGGCTCACGGGTGATAAAAATGTTGGCAGCCACCGTCTGGTTCGGGGTCAAATTGAATTCCTGATAAATGATAGAGATGCCCAGTTCCTGGGCTCGGTGTGGGTTGTCAATCTGAACTACCTCGTCGCCGATGCGGATTATGCCGGCATCTTTGGTGTATGCGCCGCACAGAATCTTCATCAGTGTAGACTTGCCCGCGCCATTCTCACCCACCAACGCCATGACTTCGCCAGGATAGGCGGCGAAAGTGACGTTGTCCAGGGCCTGGACGCCCGGGAATCGTTTGGATATGCCCTCCATCAAGAGTATGGGTTTATCCGCCAAAACTCACCTCCCTTTTGGGAAAACAGGGAGGCTGAGATTTTCAGCCTCCCCACAGTTTCCTGTGCCGCGACAAAACTCAGAACGGCGGCGGCAATTCCATGGTGAAGTCTTTCTTCTCCCACATCTCAGCCATGCGGTCGACGTTCTTAGCGGTGACCAGGTCCATGCCGGAGTTGGTGAAGTCCTCGAATTGCTTGCCGTTGACCAGCTTATCGTAGATCATCTGCACGGTGTCATAGCCCCAACCCC
>DAOTYC010000156.1:0-27392 GCA_034435095.1 Anaerolineae bacterium
GGAGGTGTGCCTCACCTCTTGGCTTCCCATTCCCCGCGTTCATCGGTAAGAGGTCAAGTCAACGTCTTTGCATCCATTTTCAAGGTACAATACGCCTACTTTGGCGAAACTACAGCTTAAAATTTGTGCACCAGAACGTATCTGTATAATGGCCTCGCCTCGTGTAGAGGAAACGCTGCAAGGCCTCAAGAACCGCGTACAATGCGTTACAGTGGCTTTCTGGGGCAAGTGTGAGAATGAGCCAGATATTGTATCAGGCTTAGACAGAGCTCGCCCCAACGCCGAACTTGCCGCTCGAGTTCAAGGCGCAGGCGATGATAAGGCCGCAAGCAACGGCCAAAATCAAGCCTGACATTGGCGCAACCATTGACACACCAACCACAGCAAGGCGACCTGTAGTTCAACCCGCGGCGTGAAGAGAACATCGTGTCCATGTTCGAAGCTGCTTACGAATATGGTGAGTATCCGGTCCAGGGGGTGATGATGTGGTGACCGATGGCATTCTCAACGGCCTGTAGTCAACACTGATGGCCCGTGAAGGGGTCATGCACAAGAATATCTCCGTTACAGGATGTCCCAGATTTTTAAGATTCCATGTCTTGACATACGCCCAAAATTTTGGTATAATATTATATAGTAAAAGTTATTTTCACCAAATAAAAAATCTTGTCGCGAGGCAGGCAACTGAATCGCTGGTTTGTTTCTCCGGATCAGTGATGGGAAGGAGGTGAGTAACGAGCACGTTAAATCTTTTGAGCTAATGTATGACTGTTGTTGTCTGTTGGCAAACTGAATGGGCAGTTCTATCCATTAAGGAGGTAGATCAAATGGCTCGGTATGTCGTCGTTGTGGTGATGTTGTCTGTTCTGTTGTCCCTGGTGGCTGTCCCGGCCTATGCTGCCGACCCGGAATATAAGTTTCCGGCTAAGGGCAAGCCATACGAGGGGGTGACGCTTAACGTGTCGTTGGTGGCGGAGTCCAAGCCGGATGCCCTCAAGAAGGAACTGCCGGAATTCGAGGCGAAGACCGGCATCAAAGTCAACCTGGACATCCTGCCCTACCCTACGCTACAGGAGAAGCAGTTCACGGCTGTGACCCAGCAGACCGGTGCGTATGATATCATCCACGTGGACTGCGTGTGGATGGGACAGTACGCGGGCCAGGGCTGGCTCTATCCCGTGACTGACTTCGTGGCGCAGACTGACCCGGCGGTCTTGCAGCTCGATGACTTCCATCCGCGCATCCTGGAAGAGCAGTGCATGTGGGAGGGGGTGCTCTACGGCTTGCCGTTCATTAACGCCGTGCACGTGATGTACTATCGCACAGACATCTTTGAAAAGCACAACCTGAAGCCGCCCGACACATGGGAAGAGCTGCGGGAGATCGCCAAGAAGATCAAGGATGCAGAGGGCATCGGCGGGGTGACGTTCATGGGCAAGCGCGGCGTGCAACTGCTGTGCAACTATGTAGGCATGTTGGGCGCCTTCGGCGGCAATTTCTACGATGAGAACTACAAAGCTACCCTGGATTCGCCCGAGGCCATAGCCGCCCTGGAGTATTTTGTCAGCCTGGTGCCGTTAGCAAACCCGGGCGTGCTGGCTCAAGACTGGGATGAGTGTGCGGCGACCTTTGCTGAAGGCAAAGCGGCGACAAACCTGCAGTGGCAAAATGCTGCGCCAGTGTTCGCTGACCCTCAGAAGTCGAAAGTCCTCGGCCAGTGGGCTGTGTACCTGCAACCTGGCGTGAAGCAGCCAGACGGGACGATCAGACGGTCCCCGTGCTTCGGCGGGTGGGACATGGGAATCTCCGTTGACTCCAAGAATAAGGAGGCAGCCTGGGAGTTTATCGTCTGGGCCACCACCCGGGAGATGGAGCATAAACTGTCCTACGCCATGCCTAGCTCGCGTCCGTCCGTATTGGCCGATCCGGAGCTGAAGGCGAAGTACATCGAGTACGACGCCATGCTCAAGTCGCTGGACTTTGCAATGGGTCGTCCGCGCATTCCGGAGTGGCCGCAGATGGCCGACCTGATCGAGGCGGCTCTGTCAGAGGCCATGACGGGAGTCAAGACGCCAGAGCAAGCGCTGAAGGACGTCAACCCGCTGATTGACGAAATCCTGATGGCTGCCGGCTACCAGAAGTAAGGTGCATTGGGTTGGTTCAATACAAGGAGGGAAGGACAATCCTTCCCTCCTTTGTTTTCGCCGCGAAATGGATTATAATACATATAAGCAAGCGAAGACCTCGACTTTGTTGCACGGTGGATTGGAGATTTCAACATGGTACCTGGAGTAAGGGCACAGCCTACGCTTAGCACCCTGAGTTCAAAGTTTGACCGCAGCGCTCCATGGGTCTTGCTGGGCCCGGCCGTTGTGTTATTGGTGTTTCTCACCGTTTTCCCGTTCATCTACTCGCTGTGGTTGAGTTTCAACGAGTGGAACCTGGCCGACCGCACAGCGACCTGGACGTTTGTGGGCCTCAAGAATTACATCACCATTCTGACCAATGACCCGTTTTTCACTTCGGCTGTCAAGGCCACTTTTATCTTTTTGGCCGGGGCCGTAACGTTTGAAATGATTCTGGGTGTGGCCATTGCCTTGTTGCTGAGCCGTGAGTTCCGCGGCCAGGGTCTGGTCCGTCCCATTGTCATGCTGCCGCTGATGACCACACCGGTTGCCGTCGGCCTGATCTGGCGCTTCATGTACAATCCCGACCGTGGCATGGTGAACTATCTGCTCAGCCTGATTGGCATCACCGGTCCCGACTGGCTGGGCCGCCCTCAGACGGCCATGCCGGCGGTGATTTTCGCCGACATCTGGGAGTGGACACCTTTTGTCGCGCTGATCGTGTTAGCCGCGCTGCAGGCACTGCCGAGTGAACCATACGAGGCGGCTCTTATCGACGGGGCTTCCTCCTGGCAGGTGTTTCGGTACATAACTGTCCCTCTGATCCTGCCCGCCCTTCTCGTGGCCTTCCTGATCCGACTGATGGACGCCTTCAAGACTTTCGACTTGATCTATGTCCTGACGCTGGGAGGGCCGGGAGTCACCACTCAGACCATGAGCCTGTACACATACAAGTACGGCTTCAAGTTTTTCAAGATGGGCTATGCGTCGGCTCTGGCCTACATCATGGTTTTCATCATGATTGTCGTCGCCAACGTCTTCATTTTTGTGACGAGGCGCGAGAAACGATAGTCGCTCAGAAGGAGTAAGCAGCACAATGACCCGTCGTCAACGGCAGAAAATTATCAGGGCCATTCTCATCATACTGGTAGCTGTGTTTTTCATTTTCCCCATCATCATGATTTTCTTGACTTCGATCAAGACCCGCGTTGATGCCCTGGCTGTGCCGCCAGTCTGGATTTTCAAGCCCACACTCGAGAATTACATGGGCATTTTCCAGTTGTACGATTTCTCCCAATACTTTCTCAACAGCACCATCGCGGCCATTGCCAGCACAGTGGTCGCCGTTGTGCTGGGCGCGCCCGCCGCGTACGTTTTGGCTCGCTACAATTTCCGTGCCAAAAGCAACCTGGCATTTTGGATTCTGTCCCTGCGGATGACACCGGCCATTGCGGCGATTATCCCCCTGTTCATTCTGCTGCGCACGTTTCGATTGCTCGACACTTTGGAAGGCCTGATTCTGGTCTACTCGACGTTCAACCTGCCATTCATGATTTGGATGATGCGCGGCTTCTTTGAGGACCTGCCCATCGAACTCGAAGAGAGTGCGATGGTGGATGGCTGCTCCCGCTACGGGGCATTCCTGAGAATTGCGCTTGTCCTGGCCTCGCCAGGGCTGGCGGCCGCGGCCATCTTCACTTTCCTGTTCACCTGGAATGAATTCCTGTTCGCGCTGATCCTGACTGGTACCAGGGCCAGGACGATGCCGGTCGCCGTCCAGCTCTTTATGCGCGAGACCGGCATTGATTGGGGGCACATGTGTGCAGCGGCAGTGGTCATGATGATCCCTATGCTGGTCTTCACCATGTTCATTCAGAAGTACCTGGTGCGCGGCCTGACACTGGGAGCGATCAAGGGTTAACAACAAGACCAGTCGAAAGGACAGCCTGGGTCACACGTTCAGAACAATGTAATCTGAATTACCGACATTTGGCGACTGGTGAGTTATCTTGAAGTCCTGACCAATAAGAATATCATTTGGAGAGGGAGCAAAGCAGTGCATCGTTCAACCAAATGGTTAGGGTTGCTTGCCATAGTCATAGCCGCAATGGTGTTGGTGGGGTTCACTCAGCGGGAAATCATTCTGACCCAGGTTCTCGGAGATGGCTACCTGCATGGCGAGGTCAAATTTGAAGATGGCGCGCCAGTCGCTGCCGCGACAGTCATGCTGATTGCCCAGCGAGCTTCCGGCGCGGACTGTGCTTCCGGGTATTGTGAGCTGATAAATGCGCCCGCGTTCTTTCCCGTGACCAAGACCGATGCGCATGGGCGGTTCTCCTTACATGTCCCACGTCAGTACCTGGCGCCGAGCGGCAAGCCGAGCTTCTATATCTACAAGCTCCAGGTTGAACTTGACCCGAACCGCCTGAAGCTGTTTTATAACCTGAAGCTGGCTGCCCATCAGTCAAACCGCCAGACGTTTACTGTCCGCCCGCCGTATCTGACCAGGACGCAAGCATTGGAGAGCTGACCTCTTAGAAATGAACGACCATTTCATCGCCGTTGACCTGGGCGCGTCCGCCGGGCGGGTATTACTCGGCCAATGGGGTGAAGACCGCTGCTCGCTACATGAACTGCATCGTTTCCCCAACAGGCCAGTGATTTTAGCCGACCACTTGCATTGGGATATCCTGAACCTGTGGGCAGAGGTCAAGGCGGGGCTGATCCGTTACGTCGCTGAGTTCGATCAGCCGTTGGCTGGCATCGGCATCGACACCTGGGGCGTTGATTTTGGACTCGTGGACGCCCAGGGACATCTCATCGGCAACCCGTATCATTACCGCGACTCCCGTGTAGACGGGATGTTGAAGCGGGCGGATGGCATCGTCACCGCTCGACGGATTTTCTACGAGACCGGCGTCCAACTTATGGAGCAAAACACCCTCTACCAATTGCTCAGCATGGTCGAAAACGACGACCCGCACCTCGCCATTGCCGAGACGTTGCTGATGATGCCGGACCTCTTTCACTACTGGCTGTCCGGGGTAAAGGCCTGTGAGCAAACGGACGCCTCCACCAGCCAGATGCTGAGCTATCATGGCCGTTCTTGGGCCACCGAAATGTTGGCCGAACTGGGCCTGCCGGTACAGATACTCCCCACGCTCGTGCCACCGGGCACCATATTGGGCGAAATGCTGCCCTCGCTCCAACGGGAAATCGGGTTGCACAATGCCGCGCCCATCATCGCCCCCGCCACACACGATACCGCCAGTGCGGTGGCGGCTGTGCCCGACCTGGACTCACACAGCGCTTACATCAGCAGTGGCACCTGGAGCCTGGTCGGAGTCGAACTGTCGCACCCGCTCATCAACGACCGGGCGTTTCAGCTCAGCTTTGGGAACGAGCACGGCGCAAATGGCACCATCCGGTTTCTGAAGAATGTGACCGGCTTGTGGCTGCTTCAGGAGAACCAAAGGCAATGGCAACGTGAAGGCCTGGAATGTGACTGGGAAAAGCTGCTGGCCATGGCCCAGGAAGCTCCTCCTTTTCGCTGCTTGCTCGACCCCGACCACGCCGCCTTTCGCTGTCCGCTGAATATGCCTGCTGCCATCCGAGAATACTGCCGCGATACCAATCAGCCGGTGCCGCAAAGCATCGGCGAGATCGTCCGCTGTTGCCTGGACAGCCTGGCCCTGCGGTATCGCCAGGTCATCGAACTGCTGGAAGAGCTAACCGGGCGAGAAATCAAAGTCATCCGCGTCATAGGCGGCGGCAGCCGCAACCGACTGCTGTGCCAACTGACTGCGGACGTCTGCCGCCGGCCAGTCGTGGCCGGGCCGGCGGAGGCCACCGCGTTGGGCAATCTCGTCGTACAGGCCATCGCCGCCGGCAAGGTTGCTGACCTGGCCTCGGCCCGGCAGGTCATCGGCGCATCGGTACGCCGCGATTGCTATGAGCCGGGCCCTGACACAGGCTTTGACGAGCACTTTCAGCGTTTCTGTGCGCTTCGCCCCAAAGACGCGCCGTAACAGGTCGCGTCCTGCGAGCTATTTGCCGGTAACGTCGCCCCGCTCCAGGTACTCCGTCAGCGTGCTGGGGTTCGGCCCCAGATGCAGGGCCAGGAAATAGACCCGTGCGCCTTCTTCAGTGTAAACGGCCAGAGAGAGGGCTGTATCGAGGTCCGGGCCGACTGCCAGGATGCCGTGCCCGCCCAGTACCACCACATTGCCATCTCCCATCACCTCCAACGCCCGGCGGCCAAACTCCTCCGTACCGCTCTGTTGATAGGGCGCAACCGGCACCGTCCCGCGAACATAGACGAGCTGGGTTACCAAAACGGGTGGAATAGGCCTGCCCACCAGCCCAAATGCGTTCGCGTGCGGCGAATGGGTATGGACCACCCCGAACACATTGGGGCGGTTCCGGTAAACGTAGAGGTGCATGGGCGTCTCAAATGACGGTTTATGAGGACAATCAACCTGCTCCCCATCTAATGTAACCAGACAGATGTCGGCTGGTGTCATTGTCTCATAAGGGCGTCCGCTCGGTGTGATCGCCACCAGACCCGTCTCCGGGTCCCGCGCGCTGAAATTGCCCATGGTGAGCAACATCAGACGTTCCTGATAGGCCTTCCTGGCCACTTCCAGTACTTTGGTTCGCATTGCTTCAAGTTGCAACATGTCTACTTCCAGGAGCTCCTTCTCTTTACACATAGGTATAGCCGGCTTGTACGAAGCCGGGGCGATGAGGCATCTCTCGCCAGGCACATGAAGATACTACCAGAGGTCATGGCTTGTCAAGTGAGGAGACTGACATCTATCAAGAACCCGTTTGTCGTGCGCATTACGTTTTGTAAAATATGCTCAGAATACCGAAAGTTCTGTGCTTTGTATGCGCCGTGGCGATTTTCTTCAGCGTTATCTGTGGAGTTTGACACGAACACACGACGTGGTACAATATTCTTGTAAATGACTGACCAAAGATGTTGGTTGGGCGACGAAGCTCAAGGTTGGGAGGCTTGAATATTGGTGACGCAAGAGAAGATTGCAGTAGATTCTGCCCAAGAGACTGAAAGGCTAACGGGCCGTAAGGATGAGCGGCCTAAGCGGAAGAAGAACGCACGGGTAACTGTTTTTGCCAATTGGTGCAAGGGATGCGGCCTATGCGTTGCTTTTTGTCCTCAACAGGTTTTCGAAGAGGATGAAGAGTCTCATCCCGTTGTCGCTCACCCTGAGCGATGTACCGTTTGCAACTGGTGCACCATGCACTGCCCCGATTTTGCTATCGTCGTTGTGGCTGATGAAGAGCCACAGAGCGATGTCCAGCAGTGCATTGGCAATGCAGATGAAGCTGGAGTTTGACGTGCGGCTACATGAGGCCGCTGATGGGCGCAGATGAAGACGGAATGATACTTCACCTGCGTTCGTTGTAGTTGCCGAAGGTTTCGTGGAAGCCAGAGAAAAATCAGGACACGGAGACGCGGACAAGTGACCATACGTTTCATGCAGGGAAATGAGGCCTGCGCCGAGGGAGCTTTGGTCGCAGGGTGCAATTTTTTTGCGGGCTATCCAATCACGCCGTCAACTTCAATCGCGGAAATCCTGGCCCGCAAGCTGCCCGAACGGGGCGGCAAGTTTATCCAGATGGAGGACGAAATCGCCAGCATTGCAGCAGTGATCGGCGCGTCCATCGGGGGGGCCAAGGCGCTGACGGCGACCTCTGGCCCTGGTTTTTCGCTAATGCAGGAGCACATCGGTTACGCAGCGATGGCCGAGGTGCCCTGCGTTATCGTTGATGTGCAGCGACTGGGGCCCAGTACTGGCCAACCGACCAGTCCCTCTCAAGGAGATGTGATGCAGGCCCGTTGGGGCACCCATGGCGACCATCCAATTATTGTGTTGACCGCATCTTCAGTTTGCGAAGCGTTCAATATGACCGTGATGGCGTTCAACTTTTCCGAAATGTATCGCACGCCTGTCATTCTGCTCTTGGATGAAGTGATAGGCCATTTGCGGGAAAAAGTGGACCTGCCAGAACCGGGAAATGTTGAAGTGTGGAATCGGGTGAAATCGAACGTGCCGCCGGAATGGTACTTCCCTTATGAGGACGCTTCAGCTGTGGTGCCGCCGATGGCGAATTTCGGCGAGGGTTATCGCTATCACATCACCGGGTTGTTTCATGACCGCGCGGGCTTCCCCACCGAGCGACTGGATGAGATCAACCCCTGGCTGGAGAGGGTGTTTAACAAGATTGCCTTCAACGAGGAGAGCATTTGTCTGTACAAAGAAGAGTGGACCAGTGGCGCGCGCGATGTGGTTGTGGCCTACGGCGCGACAGCGCGTTCGGCCCGTCATGCGGTCAAAATAGCGCGGGCCAAACGGCACAATGTGGGGTTGTTGACTTTGCAAACGCTGTGGCCTTTCCCCGCCGGCGTCGTCAGCCGCATAGCACGAAACTGTCGCCACATCATCGTCCCCGAGATGAACAGAGGGCAGTTGGTGCTGGAAGTCGAGCGGGTTGTGGGCGCGGCCAAAGTCCGCGCTGTAAATCGGGCCGATGGCGAGATGCTCACCCCGCAACAGATTCTAGACGCAATTGAGCAAAAGTAACCGGCTGAACGGTCTTTCGGTTGACGCAGTTTTGTAGGAGCTGACTGGTGAGGCGCGAAGAGCAAAAAGTCTACGAATATTTGAGGCATAACAAGAAATTCCCCAATGTCTGGTGTCCGGGCTGTGGCATCGGGATTGTGCTGGGCAGCCTGATCCGGGCCATTGACCATGTTGGGTTGGACAAAGATGAGGTAGCACTCATTTCCGGCATTGGCTGTACGGGGCGCATGCCGGTCTACGTGGATTTCAATACCATGCATACCACTCATGGGCGCGCGCTGGCTTTTGCGACCGGCCTCAAGCTCTTTCGGCCGGATATGCATGTCATCGTGGTTATGGGGGACGGCGACGCCGTGGCGATTGGCGGGAACCACTTCATTCATGCGGCCCGTCGCAACATCGGCATCACGACCATCATTGTCAACAACGCCACCTATGGCATGACAGGCGGTCAGTATTCACCGACCACGCCGCTGGAAAGCCTGGCAACTACCGCGCCCTTCGGGAACATTGAACAGCCCGTCCCAATTGCTGAATTAGCGCGGGTGTCCGGAGCCGCATTTGTGGCACGCACCACCGTCTATCACGCCCACGAACTCGACAAGCTCATCGAGCAGGGTCTGTTGAAAAAAGGGTTCAGCGTGATAGAGGTTGTCAGCTACTGTCATACCACATTTGGGCGGCTGAACAAGAAGGGTGGCGCAGTGGAGATGATGCGCGAACTCAAGGACAATAGCGTGACGCTTGCGGCAGCGGAGAAATTGACCCCGGAAGAAAGGGAGACGAAAATCATCCGTGGCGTATTGGTTGACCGAGACCTGCCTGAATACACAGAATTGTATCAGAGGATCATCGAGCGCGCCCAGGCAAATCTGCGCCCCGAACGTGTTGAGTCACCCGGCAAAGGTCTGCCCTCGGCCAAGAAATGGGCCGAGTGCGGGTCTTCTGGCAGGGACAAGGAGGACAGGCGTTTCGAGATTCGCCTGGCCGGCGAGGGTGGACAGGGGCTCATCCTGGCCGGCCTGATCCTGGCCGAGGCTGCCGCGACCTATGATGGCAAGAACGCGACGCAGGTGCAATCGTATGGCCCGGAAGCGCGCGGAGGCGCCAGTCGCTCGGAGGTCATCATCTCCAACGGGGACATTGACATGCCTAAAGTGCTGCTGGCTGACCTCCTGTTGGCTATGAGCCAGCAGGCCTGCGACAAATATTTCAGGGAAATGAAAGCTGACAGCATTTTGCTGGTGGACTCTGGGCAGGTGACGCGGGTGCCGACGACCCGTGCGCTGCGCATCCCCATCACTGCCATCGCCGAGAAGGTCACCGGCCGTCGGATTACGGCGAACATTGTGGCGCTGGGCATCATCGTTGGTTTGACTGGCGTGGTCAGCAAGGATGCCATTCGCCAGGCAGTTATTGCGCGGGCGCCCCGCGGTACCGAAGAGATGAACATCAAAGCCCTGGAAGCCGGGCTTGCCGAAGCGGAGAAAGTCTATCTCGAAACCAGGCTCGATTGGAGATGAGCGATTCGATCCGAGAGGCGGTGTTTGGCTGGCTGAAGGGCCAGAACGTAAGGGCGTATTGGGTCGGCGGTTCGGTGCGAGATTGGGTATTAGGGCGTCATGTCCACGACCTGGACATCGCAGTCGAGGGCCGTCCCATTCCTCTGGGCCGCCGTCTTGCCGATGCGTTCGGCGGGGCGTTCTACGCTCTCGATGCGGAACGGGAAGCAGTCCGCGTGTTGTTGCCAACGGAGGCCGGGCAGCCATTCACGCTTGACCTGACCCGTCTGTATGGAGGGGACATCCACTCCGACCTGGCCGCGCGGGACTTCACCATCAACGCCATGGCCTTGCCCATCGGCGTGACTGACCTGAGCAAGCTGGTTGATCCGTTTGGAGGCTTGAGCGACCTCAGGCAAGGGTGGCTACGCCCCGTATCGCCGATGTCTTTGCAGAATGACCCGCTGCGGGCCTTTCGAGCGGTGCGCATGGCTCACCAATTTGCGTTGCGCGCGGAGCCCGAAACCGAGTCTCTCATCCGCCAGGCGATACCTCTCCTGCCGCAAGTCTCTGCCGAGCGCATCCGCGACGAGGTGTGCAGGATTCTGGACCTCTGCCCGGCTGGCCCGCCGGTAGCCGATTTGCACCAGTTGGGGTTGTTGCACAGCCTGTTCGAACGATTCGTGGTATCACAGCAGGTCGCCGGACGCCTGCCCCACCCCGGCGAGCTATATGCTCTGCCGATTGAGCTACAACCGCATCGGGCTGTTGAGGCGTTCAACGCCTGGGAGTCTTTGTTCGACAGCGGCCCACAGCCGCCGCCCTCCTCCCAGACTGAACGAGCCCTCACGGCGTTTCGAGATGTAATCAATCGCTACCGGCGTTTGCTCCAAGACCGACTTGGGGCTGGCATTGCAGGTTATCGTACTCGGGCGACGATGCTGAAATGGGTGATCCTATTGCTCTACACGGCCGGCCCGATGTGTGTGAGCGCGGTATTGAGCGGCCTGCGTTTCAGCAACGCAGAGGTCCGTTTCAGCGTAACTCTGGCAAACGTATTCTTAGAGCCCATGGCCTGGGTAGAGCAGCAAGATGTGTCCCCTCGGGTTTTACACCGTTTCTACCGCCAGGCGCGTGACTGTGGCCCCGAAGCCCTGACCCTCTTCCTGGCAGACCGTCTGGCAGCTTTCGGACGTGGGGAAGCTGTCCACTCGCCGGTGGAAATCGCTGGTGTTGTGGACAAAGCGTGGCGGGCCTATTTCGAGGCTTATCACGAAATAGTGGCCCCGCCTCGCCTACTGAACGGCGAAGACATCACGGCCCAAACCGGCATCCCGGCCGGGCCTGCGGTCGGCGAGCTGTTGGAACAACTACAGGAAGCTCAAGCAGCGGGTGAAATTCGCTCGCGTGAGGAAGCCTTAAACTGGCTTGAGGCGCGCGCCGTGCGCCAGCACACGCCTTAAGGTGGGTGGTTTTGTGGCCCGACGGTCTCATTGCAAGGCAATGTCAAGTGCTTCGGCCAGTACCCGGCTGGGAATGACTTCCAGGCCCTCCGGCGTGTGCTTCTTGATTTTGGGCGAATAGGGTGCAAGACATCGCTTGAAGCCCAGTTGAGCTGCCTCTCGCAGGCGTCTGTCAAGGTGACTGACGGAGCGAAGCTCCCCGGACAACCCCACTTCGCCTACAACGGCCAGGTCTGCGGGGACTGGTGTATTGCGAAAACTGGAGGCAATGGCCAGAGCGACGGACAGGTCTGCCGCCGGCTCGTTGATGCGCAGGCCACCCACGACGTTGACAAAAATATCCTGGTCGCCCAGGCGCAGCCCGACCCTTTTGCTCAACACAGCAACCAGCAACAGCAGGCGGTTGAGGTCAATGCCGTTGCTGGTACGACGCGGCAAGCCGAAACTGGTTGTGCTCGCCAGGGCCTGAATCTCCACCAACAGGGGGCGCGTACCTTCCAGCGTGATCGCGACCGCCGAACCCGCTGCGTGGGGCAATCGCTCGGCCAGAAACGACTCCGACGGGTTGGCGACCTCAACCATGCCTTCATCGCGCATTTCAAATACCCCCACTTCGTTGGTGGAGCCAAAGCGATTCTTAACGCTGCGCAAGAGGCGGAACGAATGAAACCGCTCGCCTTCCAGGTACAGCACGGTATCTACGATGTGTTCCATTACACGCGGACCGGCAATCGCGCCAGCCTTGGTGACATGGCCTACGATGAAGATGGGGATATGGGTAGACTTGGCCAGGCGCAACAGCCTGGAGGCGCACTCGCGCACCTGGCTGACGCTGCCTGCTGCCGCCGTCAGTTCATCTGAGTAAATCGCTTGAATCGAATCCACAATGACCAGACGCGGTTTCAGTTGTTCGATTTGCAGCATGATTTGCTCCAGGTTGATCTCGGCCAGAACGTACAGGCCAGGTTCCAGTGTCCCCAGACGGTCGGCTCGCATCTTGATTTGCTGGGCCGACTCTTCACCAGACACATAGAGCACCGTGCCGTTTCCTCGGGCAAGCAGGTTGGAGACCTGAAGCAACAGGGTAGATTTGCCGATGCCGGGGTCGCCGCCGATCAGCACCACCGAGCCAGGTACCACGCCGCCGCCCAGCACGCGGTTGAACTCGGCGATGGGCACAGCCAGCCGTTGGAAGTCGCCTGCTTTCACTTTGGTCAATGGTTCTGGCTTACTGAAAGACGCCATCGGCGCGAGATTGACCTTGTCCTGACGCAGTTCGACGACCGATTCAACGAAGGTATCCCATTCACCGCAATCGGGACAGCGAGGCCATTCCTTAGCGGAGGTCTTGCCGCAAACCTGGCATACAAATTGGGTGCGGGCTTTGGGCATCTGCTACACTCCCCCTCATTGCTTTGCTTGCCATGCTACCGTCTTTCTTTCAGTTTGTCAAGAACCGGGAATTTCCTGTGCCATGGTCCGTTTCAAGGGGATTATACCTTACGCCGCTTTTATACTGCCATTATCCTGGGCGACGGGAATGGCCGGTGGAGTGCGGAGCGATGCAGTCCCGTGTGTTCACGCCTGTCTCAATCGAGCGGTTTCAAGTTGTTTAGAGCTAACAACGTGTTTAGCAGTGCCTTGAATTCAGGGCACTGCCCCGCCGCGATGGCCAGGTCCTGCCCGCGCAGGAGAGCTGCCATCTCCAGTGTTTTATTATACTTTCGAGGCGGCTTGGCCTGACGATACAGTTCTGTTAAATGATGTGAAGGCGGTCTGTCCAGGTCAACCCGTTCCGGCTGTGCGCTGGGAGCAGCCCTACGCACGCCTAGCCTGCGGCAAATGTGTTCCCAATAGGGAAGCAGCCAGGCCTCGACCTCATATTGAGCTGCATGAGCATGGAATCGCTCGTTATGCTCGGCAACGCGCCGCAAGAACTGCTTGGCCTCGTCAGCTGAGCGAAAGTAAGGGTACACGTCGACCAAGCCGACCACGGCAGCTACGTCCGGCTGGCCCAATTCCAGCTGAATGCGCCTTCGCAAGCGGTGCTCGTCTAAGGTAATAATATTCTTGGTAACCAGGGATAATTTGGGACGCTTCTCGGCCTCTGCGCGTCCGTCTAGAAACCGCTTGAGGTGTTCTTTGAGGGCAGTTTCTGTTTGTCCCTCGGTTAGCAGGATGACCTTCACGGACGCCCCCCTAAAGTGCCCATGAGCCACAGGTCACCCAAAGTATACTCGCGCAGCCACTCGTCCAGGTTCATACTGTCTGCCCAGGTGACGGTGGTCTGCCCTTCGACTTTGTCCAGAATTAGGACCTCGTTCGCCTCGAGCCAGCGGATCAGGTCTGCGGAGTGGGTGGCGACGATCACCATCCCGCGCATGGCAGCGTCTTGCAGGACGCCAGCAAGCAATTTCAAAAGCTCCGGATGGAGGCTGACCTCTGGTTCATCGATCAATGTAATGGGCGATGGCTCTGGGGCGAGAAGGACAGTCGCCAACCAGAGAAAGCGCAGCGTCCCCTCCGAAAGCTCGTTCGGATAAAGCGGATCCGTTAAACCAGATTGATACCAAGCCATGGTGACCTGTCCCGCACCTACGACGGGAAATTCCAGGCCGCTAAAGTCGGAGAAGGCGGTCTTCAAGAGGTCTTCCAAACGCCTGTACACAGTATCTCGGTGAAGCGCGCGTAAGTTGTATAAGGCAGAATACAGGAATTCTCCATTGGGTCCCGGACTGGTGGTGGGGGTAAGCGGCTGAGGCAACCTAATCATCGAGCGAGGGCCGACATCTAAGAAGCTGTATGACCGCGTCTTGGCTATCGCATTACGCAGCGCTTCAGGCTCTTCGTACATGGGGGGCACCTGAGCCAGGGCGAGCTCCGAATAATCGTACTCCCAAGATGGTTGCACCATTGTTCGCGCAGAGAGATCTGTGTACCAGACACGGCGTTCGTGCGCATCTATATAACAGTAGGGCTTGTCGGCCGAGGGGTCGAATTGCCACTCCAGCCGCTCGGAGGAAATCGTGTAACCAATCTTGCCAGGTGTCAGCACGAAATGATAACGCATTGGTTCTGGAGAGCGCGTGCTCTCGACATCAACCTCAAGTTCGATGCATAGCTGGTTGTTTTTATCCTTGATTCGCGGGAGTATTGTGTTCAGACCGCCCTGGCTTTCTATCGCTTTAGCCAGATTCTTACCGGTCGCGTCTTTGAGCAACTGAAATACTTCCAGCAGCGAAGTCTTGCCGGAACCGTTGGGGCCGATCATGACCATTAAAGGGCGCAGTGGCAACCAGACGTCCACCAGGCTACGATACCCCGCTATATGCAACTTGGTAAACTTCATGGTCGCTTTCCCTCCTGCTCCTTGCGCAGCCTCAAGGTACGGTTTTCAGGTGACACGAATCAATTATACAATTTGTCTTTCAATCCAGCAATTGAAAAGATGGCCTGTCCTCACAGCCCCGAACGTAAGACCTGGCTGTAGGCCCGGATGCGTTCGGCGCGCATGGGCCGTTTGTGGCCGACCAGCCATTTCAGGGATTCTACTGTGAGTTGATAGAGGTAGTTGAGTAGAAGGAAGAGTCGTATCAAAGTCGCTTGCAGCGGGCCGTGGTGTTTGCGGAAGAAGCGGATCTTGCTCCTCTGAAAGTGGATATGCTGGGCGGCGATCACCTGTCTGCTGCTCTGCCCGCCGTAGTGGATCACTTGGGCGCCAGGAAAGTAGACGATTTGCCAGCCGGCCTGCTTGATGCGGTAACACCAGTCCATTTCTTCCGAGTACATAAAGAAACTGTCATCGAGCAGGCCAACTTGCTCGATGACTTCGCGGCGTACCATCAGGCACGCGCCCACGCTCCAGTCCACCTGTTGAATCTCATCGTCGCTTCTGTCCTGCATGTAATAGGCGCGCAGAATGCTGTTATCGGCCCACCATTGTTGGAGCACAGTGCTTTCCAAGAAAGCTGTCGCCATGGTGGGGAAGCGTCGGCGTGAAGACTGTACAGAGCCATCGGCGTTGAGCAGCTTCGGGGCGACCACGCCAACCTCTGGATGGGCGTCCGCGTAATCAACCAGAGCCGTCAACGCCTCGCCCAGAACCTCGGTGTCGGGGTTGAGCAACATGACATAACGCCCACGCACCTGTTTGAGGGCCTGGTTATTGCCTGCGGTAAAGCCCAGATTGTCCTGGTTTGCTATGAGCGTGACCTGGGGGAATTCGCGGCAGACCATTTCGCTGCTGCCGTCGTGTGAGGCATTATCTACTACAATGACCTCTAAGGCTTCCGGCGGGAGCCGCCAATTGATGTAGATTGACATCAGGCAGCGACGCAGGAGCTCGCGCACGTTCCAATTGACGATGACGACCGACAGGGCGGGAGAAGTCATATCTTGCGGTCAATCACATAGTCGGCCAGGGCCAGCATGGCTTCCCGCGAAGGATGATCGGGCAGCATACGCAGCGCGTCTTTACCCGCCCGGACGAACTGCCGGGCTTCATCCAGGCTCGCAGGTATGGCCTCCGACCGGGCAATGCGGGCGACGACCTCGGCGATGACCTTTTCATCTGTTTCCAGCCGGTCAAGGACACGAGCAAGGGATTCATCAGCCGGATGATTTTGGATGAAATACATGGTGGGCAGCGTTACGGTACCTTGTCGCAGGTCGCTGCCGGTTGGTTTCCCCAACTCTCTTTCGTCCCCGACAAAATCGAGCACATCGTCAATGATCTGAAAGGCCATGCCGATGTTTCGCCCGTATGCTCGTAGACCCTCAATTTGAGTTTCCGGCAACCCGGCCAGTATCCCCCCTGCCTCTGTGGCCGTCGCGATCAACGACGCGGTCTTGCTGTAAATTCGGTCGTGGTAATCTTCGCGTGTCTGCTCGCGCCAGGGGTGGGCGAAGAGTTGGGTCAGCTCACCGCGGCAGATAGTCCCCAGCGTCTGAGCGAAGAGAGAAATCACCCGCACATTCTCGGTTTCGGCCGCTAAAGCAGCCGACTGAGCGAAGATCAGGTCGCCGGCCAGGACAGTGGCGCCTCCGCTCCATCGGGCGTTGAGGGTCGTCTTGCCGCGGCGCAGCAATGAATTGTCAATCAAGTCGTCGTGGACGAGGGTGGCCGTGTGCAGCAACTCGATGGCGCCAGCTAAGGATATCGCTCTCTCAGGCTCGGCCTGGCCGAATTTGGTTGCCAGCAAGGCCAGGGCAGGACGAATGCGTTTGCCGCCGCTCTCCAAAATATAAAGCAGAACGTCCGTGAGATATTTGTTCGGAGTCTGCAGCGACCGCTTCATTTTCAGCTCGACCTGTTCCAGGTCCGCGCTAACCGTGCTAAAGGCGGGAATCGTGACCAATTTGCTTCCTTCCCCCTGATTGTCTCATGTCCAGGCCAAAGAGCCTTTCAACATTATCCGAAGTGACCTGCTCAACTTCTTCCAGGCTGATTTTTCTGATCTCAGCTACTTTTTGTGCGACCAATGCCACAAAGGCAGGCTCGTTGCGTCGCCCCCGATAGGGGTGCGGCGTCAGGTAGGGGCAGTCTGTCTCCAGCAGTAGCCTCGACAACGGGATGCTCTGAACAATTTCTGGCAACCTGCGCGCATTTTGAAAAGTGACTGGCCCCCCGACCGAGATGTACAGGCCCATTTCTATGGCCTGGCGAGCCATCGCCAGGTCGCCCGAGAAGCAATGCAATACGCCCCGTGGCGCCCGCCCAACCTTGGCCCGCTGCGACAGGACAGCCATAATCGCTTCATGAGCATCGCGGTCGTGGATGATTACCGGTAGCCCCAGCGACTCGGCCAGGTCAAGCTGGCGCTCGAAAGCCCCCAACTGTCTGTCACGCGGCGAGAGGTCACGGTAGTAATCCAGGCCGATTTCCCCGATCGCCACCACTCGCGGGTGCCCTGCCAACGCCCGCAACGTATCAAGGCTCGCTTCGTTCAGGGTGTCTGCATCGTGAGGATGTATGCCTACCGAAGCGTAGATAAATGGGTATCGCTCAGCCAGTTCGAGAGACCGCTCACTTGATGGCACATCCGCGCCCACGTTAATTATCCGAGAAACACCAGCCCTGATGGCCCGCTCAATGACCTGCTCCCGGTCTCCGTCAAACTGCGAAAAATCCAAATGAGCGTGGCTATCGTCCACTATACCAATCCCAACAAACCAGCCCCTTCGCTGATGAGCCTTTCTGTTTTTTCCTCGGCCGATGACTCAGCGTAGACCCGCAGCAGAGGTTCGGTGCCGGAAAGCCGCAACAATAACCAGCTTCCATCTGCCAGGTCGAACCTGAGGCCATCCGTTGTCCAGGTGCGCACCACCGCTTGACCGCCCACTTGCGTAGGGCGAACTGTTTTTATCGTGTCTTGCACCTGGCGCTGCCGCCCGTCCTCGAAGGTCCAATCCCGGCGACTGTAGGAATATGCCCCGAATTCGGCCCTGATTTCCGAAATCAGCCTGGAGAGCGTGCGTCCAGTGTGCGACAACAGGTCGAGAATGCGCAAGCCGGCCAGGATGCCATCCCGTTCGGGCAGATGGTCGCCAAAGGCGTAACCGCCCGATTCTTCTCCCCCGATAATGGCCTGTGTCTGCAACATCGCCGGCGCGATATGCTTGAATCCTACTCCGGTGGTGTGTACTGTCACGCCAAATCGTTCCGCTATGCGGTCTACCAATGAAGATGTCGCCACAGTTTTGATAATTGTACCCCGCGCCCCGCGTGTGGACAGCATATAATACAACAGCAGCGGGTAGACCATGAAATTGTCCACAAACTCGCCCCGTTCATCAACCAGAGCCAGGCGGTCAGCGTCGCCATCGTTGGCCAGACCGACGTGGGCGCCCGCGGCCATCACTGCCCGCCGAAGTTCGCCCAGATTCTCGCTTGTTGGCTCTGGCGCACGCATTCCAGGAAATTCAGGGTTGCGTTCGCCGTGGATCTCTTCAACGTGCACCCTGCTGCCGGCCAGTATCCTGGGGAAATACCCCATCCCCGCACCGTACATGGGGTCCACGACGACTCGCAAGGGAGACCGGCGGATGCGGTCCAGGTTGACCAGCGAGGCGATATTCCGGAAATAGTCAGGCCACGGGTCATGGGGCCGGACGATCCCTCCCTGAATTGCAGCCGACAGCGCGACCCGCTGAACCGGAATGACGCCGCCGGACACCTGAGCGACCGCAGATTGAACCTGAACCAGGACCTCGTCAGATGCGGCGCCGGCATAGTCGGTCCGAAACTTGAATCCATTGTAATAGCCAGGGTTATGGCTGGCTGTGATGATCACTGCACCAGCCGTCCCCAACTGCTTGATGGCAAAAGAAATTGCCGGCGTCGGCGCCGCGCTTTGGCACAGATAGACAGGTATGCTATTGGCCGCCATGACCTCGGCGACCGCCTGAGCGAACCGTTCTGAGCCGAAACGGGTGTCATATCCTATGACCAGACCCCGTGACGGTCCACCGCAGTCTTTGAGGTAATGGGCCAGCCCCTGAGCACATATCCGCACGTTTTGAAAGGTGAAATCCTCGGCGATCACACCTCGCCAACCGTCCGTTCCGAACTTAATGCTCATCGGCTCAACGTAGTCCTATCGCCTACTCACAAATGGAGCCCCCATCAGTTCTGGTGTGAGGCCTCCCTTTGGTTTCGTCTTGTGCTCACCAGGTCTTTTGGTGTGCAGACGCCGCTCTGAAGGGCCTCAAGGTCTGAATCTACCATCATACAAATCAGTTCTTCAAATGAAACTGTCGGCTCCCAGGCCAGCTTTGCTCTGGCTTTGGCCGGGTTGCCGACCAGCAAATCAACCTCAGCCGGCCGGAAGAACTTGGGGTCGATCACAACATAGTCCCTGTAGTCCAGGCCGGCGTAACCAAAAGCCACTTCGCACAGCTCTCGTACTGAGTGGGTCTCGCCTGTGGCTATCACGTAATCGTCGGGCTCGTCCTGTTGGAGCATGAGCCACATAGCTCGCACATAATCGCCTGCATATCCCCAGTCTCGACGGGCGTCCAGGTTGCCCAGGTGTAACGAATCCTGCAAACCCAACTTGATGCGGGCTACGCCATGGGTCACTTTGTGAGTCACGAACTCAAGCCCACGGCGAGGCGATTCGTGATTGAAGAGGATCCCGGAACAGGCGAACAGGCCGTAGCTTTCCCGATAGTTAACCGTGATCCAGTGTCCATAGACCTTGGCTACGCCATAAGGGCTGCGCGGATAGAAAGGAGTCTTCTCGGTCTGAGGCACTTCCTGCACTTTGCCGAACATCTCGCTGCTGGAAGCCTGATAGAAACGGATGCCAGGGTTGACCAGGCGAATGGCGTCGAGCAGGCGAGTGACACCCAGGGCGGTAAACTCGCCCGTCAAAACTGGCTGTTTGAACGAAGTTGGGACGAACGACTGGGCGGCCAGGTTATAGACTTCGTCCGGTTGGATTTCGTGCAGAATATCAATCAAGGACACCTGGTCGAGCAAATCGCCCTGGACGAGCTCGACCTCATCTTGAATGTGCTGAATGCGGTCAAAATTGACTGTGCTGGTGCGCCGCACCATACCATAGACCTGATAGCCTTTCTCCAGCAGGAAGTCTGCCAGATAAGACCCATCTTGGCCTGTTATGCCTGTAATCAACGCCTTTCTTGCCATAGTTCGTCCCTACGCTTTCACCGTACTTGCGTTCTTGACGCGCTCGCGCCAATAGTCTAATGTGTATTTCAGACCGTCCTCGAAGGAGATCTCGGGTTTCCAGCCAGTGGCGAGATGCAATTTGGAGTAATCGCACTGGCTGACCGGTACATCTGACCGGCGCAGTCGCGCCTGATCCAGTCTGATCTCTATTTTAATATCCACAAAGCTCAGCAATATGTCAAGCAGCTCCTGGATACGATGAGACGAGCCAGAGCCTACATTGTACACCTCACCAGGCACCCCTTTTTCTAACAGCAGGTAGTAGGCGCGCACTGTGTCTCTCACGTCACAGAAATCTCTCGCTGTTGAGAGCACGCCTACGTAGAGAACCGGCGGCCTGAGGCCGGCTTCGATCTCGGCGATTTGCCTGGACAGAGCAGAAGCCACAAAACGTTCAGTTTGCCGGGCGCCGATGTGGTTAAAGGCGCGGGCTCGTATGACCGGCAACCGGTGCTGGAGATAGTATTGCAGCCCCAACATGTCCTGGGCGATCTTGCTGACGCCATACGGCGTGTGAGGGCGGAACGGCGTGGTTTCTTTGACCGGCAAGTCCTCGGGCTGGATCAGGCCGTACTCTTCAGCCGAACCAACGATCAACACACGGGCTTGGGGCAGCAACTCTCTGAGAGCTTCCAGGAGGTTGAGCTGGGATAGCACGTTGCCCTGAAAGGTGTTCCATGGGTTCACGCAAGAGAACGGCACGTCTGCTTCGCCAGCCAGGTGAAAGACGTAATCCGGTCGGGCCGCAGCCAGTATTTGACGAATGCGGGATCCGTCGAGCAAATCGCCTTGATATAGGGACAGGGAATCTCGCAGGTGGGCAATGTTGTCGGTCTGCTTATGGATCAAACCGGACACAGACAGGTCGGTGTGGGCCAACAAGAACTCGGCCAGATGGCTGCCCGCAAAACCAGCAATCCCCGTGATGAATGCTTTCAAATAAACGCCTCCCGGTCTCCCGCCGGTTTATTTGCTAGACCAAGTTTTGGCATGGTGTGATTTCCAGGCATCTATGTAGCCCGATCATCTGGCGTCAGACCACGCCCTCCGCAGAGCAAGAACTGCTGTTGCCTCAGAGCCTGCAGGGGCTTGGTCCAGCGCTTCGCTGACAGGCTTGTGCCGAAGTCAATTTATTATACATGAACTTGCTGCTGTCGGCAAAAAAGTTCGCCCAAAGGTACATGACACCAGCCCTGAACCGAAGTCCTGAGCGCAGCGAAGGAGCAGCGAGGAATCTCAACGCCTGCCAGCGCGAGATGCTTCGCCTTCGGCTCAGCATGACGGAATCGGGCAGTATTTCTTCCCCTATGATCAGCGCGCCTGCGCGCCAAGGGGGAGATCAGAATGACGGGCGGCCCCGTATGGCCCTGGCGCGACGGCTATGGCAAACCGCACCACATGTGCGCCGCCGAAAACTTCGGGATTCTTGGGCTTATTCTCGAATTTGCGGGCGAAGTTCGAAGTGGAAGCGGTTCCTGAAACGCCGCAGCAGGCGCAAGATGGGAGGGCCAAAACAGGCGATCAGCAAGATGTTGCCGGCTGCTCGCCCTAAATCCCACAGCAAGGACGTGGTGAGGTAAAACACAGCAAAGCGCAGCAACGTGGCCCAGGGGCCATAGCCAGCCTGCCAATACATGTTGCTTTGGGCCGGGTCGAAGACATACGGCCAGAACCACAGGTCCATGATCGCCCCGAATGCCAGGCCCAATACGCCACCATATAGCGACAGGACAATCTGTTCCAGGCGAGGTCTACGGCTCAGGTCGGGCAGCCAGGCCGCTGCCATGCCCATCCAGCCCGTGGCGAACATCTGATAGGGCAGCCAGGGGCCCAGCCCATTGGTCACGATGGCCGACACGAGCAGGGACAAAGTCCCTAGCAGAAAGCCGAAGTCTGCGCCGTAGACGTAGCCGCACAGGATCGGCAAGAAGAAGATGGCCGAAAAACCCAGAGGGCCAGGTATCAGGCGCAGCACAGAGTTGATGGCGACCAGTATGCCCAGCACAGCCGCCGTCTTGGCGTTCATGCGCCGGGTTTCCAGGCTGACAAGCACGGTGACCAGGCAGATGACCATGCCGACCAGGAACACAAAGGGCGCATCTTGAGTATGGGCGAACACCATGCCGTCGGTCTGTTCCGGATGGACGAAAAACGGATATAAGAATGCGCCAATACCGACCGCGGTGGCGAGGGCCAGGATCAGGACATTCAGGAGCTGCCCCCGATCGTTTCGGCGGACAGAGGGCGCAGGGCGGGGCGTCAGGTCAGTTTCGAGGGGCGACATGGCGTCGGTATGCTTCCAAGACTTCGTCTTCGGTCAGATAGCCGCTTTCTGGGAAAAGTTTGCTTATTTGTGAGGAAAAAACCATAGACTGACGCATGATTTCCCGCATCGGCCCATCCAGGACAATCTGTCCGTCGCCCATGAGAACCACCCGGTCGGCGCACCGCGCCGCCAGTTCGACATCGTGGGTGACCATGATGACAGCTTTGCCCGCGCCAACCATGTCGCGCAGGAACTGGGCCAGTCGTTTTTTCTGCTGGTAATCCAGCCCTCTGGTCGGTTCATCCAACAACAGAACCTGCGGGTTGCCGATCAGGATGGCGGCCAGTGCAGCCCGCTGTCGCTCGCCTCCGCTCAGGTCACGGGGATAGTGGGCCTGCAGGTGCATCAGGCCGAGCTGCTCCAACAATGCGTCCGTGTCAGCCCGGCTGGAAGAGGGATGATAGCGGCGGGTGAACTCGATTTCTTCCCGCACCGTATCGGCGAAAAGCAGCGTGTCGGGGTTTTGAGGCACATAGCCGACCGTGCGTGCAATAGTTTGGACCTCCCAGTGGCGCGTGTCCTGGCCGTGCAATTCCACCACGCCGTTCTGTGGACGGAGCAGGCCGATGATGTTTTTGAGCAACGTCGTTTTGCCTGAGCCGTTGCGGCCCATGATAGCCGTCAATTGCCCGGCCTCGAAACTGATGGAAACTCCTTTCAAGGCTTCTTTGCCCTGATAGGAATACCACAGGTCACGCAGAACCAGAATGGCCTTCGAGGGTGCCGATTGGCTTGTCGCCCTGAGGGAGATCGCCTGGTCGGCCAGCGGCTCGAGGGGCAGGTGCCTGGCAAACGGCCGGCCAGCCTTGACGGTCAAAGGCAGGGGCGTCCAGTTCAGTTGGCGGGCCAGGGAGACGAGCGGCGGCGCGAAAGGGAGCTCGCTTAACACCGCGTCCGGCCGGCCCAGCACCGGTTTTTGTCCGTCGCCGGGGAAGTACAATATCCGGTCGGCGTACTGCACCACTCGTTCCAGCCGATGCTCGGAGAGAATGACGGTCAGGCCCAGGTCTGTGTTCAGTTTCTGTAAGAGGGTGAGAACCTCCTCAGCCGCCTGGGGGTCGAGCTGGGAAGTTGGCTCGTCCAGAACCAGTATGCGCGGCTGGAGGGTCAGTGCCGAAGCGATAGCCACCCGCTGGCGCTCTCCGCCCGATAGCGTCTCCAGGCGGCGGTGACGCAGCGGAGCAATGGCGACCTGATCCAGGACTTCTTCGATTCTTTTGCGCATCAGGCGTTGCGGCAGGTTGTGATTTTCCATGGCAAACGCCAGCTCGCTTTCGACTGTATCGGTCACCGCCTGGGCTTCGGGAGTTTGCAAGACAAACCCCACCAGGTCGCTCATGCCGCGTGGTTCGGCCTGCAACGGGTCGCGTCCGCCTACCCTCACGCTGCCACCGAATTTGCCGCCGTAAAAATGGGGGATCAGCCCGTTCAGGCAGCGCAAAAAGGTGGACTTGCCGGCTCCAGAAGGCCCGACTACCAGAATGAATTCCCCTTCGTTGATCCGAAGCGTCAGGCGGTCCAGAATTGGGCGTTCTGTTCCAGCGTAGTAGAAAGTTACCTCGTCAAATTCTATCATTCTTGTCTCGCTGCTCCCGAGATAGCACGGCCGGGCCGATCAGGGCCATGATGGCTGCCCCTACCAGCGGATTGAAGCCGGGCCAATGCAGGCGTGGATATGGGTAGTAACCCATGAATCCAGCCGGCGACCGACTGAAGAGGATAAAGATGACCAGACTGGTCAGGCAAAGGGCCAGCAGCCTGGTGTCCCGTGGCCGCCAGAGCTCTGTGAGGTAGCGGCTGCGTTGTACACGCTTTCCCATTGAGTGAAATACCCACCCAATCAACGCGGCCGCCAGAGCCATCACGGCCCAGCCGGGCAGGCGCGCTTTGTCGGTCAGCCCCAGCCAGGCGACCGCGACCAAGACTAAGAACAGAGCCAAAGCGACCAGCCCTTTGTACGTGTTCTGTTGCGCCGCTGACATGTCATCCTGGCGGCTGAATCCACGCGCCTCCATTGACTCGGCCAATTGCATGGCGCGTTCCAGGCCGATGGTCAGCAGCGGCATGAACAGGACGAGCAGGTCACGGACGCCGCGGAAGCGGTGTCCACGCACCATCTGCGCTTCGCGGATGTCGCGCAAGGCCAGGGTCATCTGAGGGACAAATGAGACGGCTATAGAAGTCACCACTCCCATCTGATACATGGACTTGGGCAGCGAACGCAGCAGATAGGATGGATTGGCCAAAATATTGAATGTTGCAAACGTGAGAATGATGCAGATCAGGCTCATGCCTCGAATTGCGCCGTAGGTCAGCGCTTCCAGAGTGACTGGCCCACCCAGCGTCAGCAACGCCACCCGACCCTCTGGGTCGGCGAACCAGCGCCAGGTCGGCAAATGGAACAACACCGTTTCCCCCTCGTGGACAAACAGGGGGTTGAACAGGAGCGGCATCAGCGACAAAAACAGAGTGAATCGAATCAGGGGCTGCCAGTGGACAGCCAGGGACGAACGCCGCCCCAGCAAGTCAAAGTTGACAGCGGCGACCGCAGCCAACAGGGTTAAATAGAATGGATTGGTGGTCGTGAGGCCCATCACCAGGCCGGTTACCAGCCAGACAAGCCATGCTTGGGTGTGATACAAGATGCTCCCCTCTACCTCTCGTCGTCATAGTCGCCAGCGTGCGAAAGGCGACGATAGATCAGGAACAGCAAGACAATAAAGCCCACAAAAGCCAGCCCCCCGCCTCCGACTACGCCAACCGCCGTGCCGGACAGGACGATGAACCAGAACACCTTGCTCGCCAGCAGGTCAGGCAAATGTCCCTCAGAAGGCGGAGCAGCAGCGGACGGCTGAGATGGCCTGGCCGTTGATTGCGCCGGCGGAGCACCAGCTAATGGCGCGCCCGCTGGCGTCGGCGCGCCTGCCGATGGTTGGACCAAAGCCAGCGCTGTCGCTGTCGGCTGAGCTTCCGCCGGACGAGGAGCAACTGTTGGCGGGGCGGGCGATGCAGTTGACTGCGATACATCAGCCGTTGCTGCGGCCTGGTCATCTGTGGTTGAGGATGGCTCTGCCGGGCCTGCGGCTGCTGTCTGCATGGCCTGTACCATTGCCATTTCCATAGTCGGAGCAGTGGTTGACGTCGCGGTCGGCTTTTCCTGTACTTGTAGAGAAGCCTGTTTTCGATACTCCTCTCCATCCAGGCCGATCACGCGCAGCTCAAAGATGTGTGCGCCTGGCGCCGGGCAGACTTGCCTGGATTCCTCGCCTGTCACGCCTTGCCCGTCCAGATAGACGGCTTTGGCCTGTTCGACCCTCCACGCGAGTTGGGCGCACTCGCCCTGACTGATCTCAGCCGCGCTCAACGAAAAGCTGATGGACGGCGGCGGGAGCGGGGTGGCCGTGGGCGTCGCGGTCGGTATGGGCGTCGGCGTGTCGGTCGGCGAGAGGGGAGTGGGCGTGTCGGTCGGCGTCGGCGTATCGGTTGGTGGGGTGCAAATCTGGTCGAAGGGAATCACCGGCGGCGACGGTGCCTCATCAGGCCGCCCCGCGCCCCACACCCAGCCTTCGACGTCACCGTGCCGCACAAAGTAGTTGGACGCGCCGGCACTGGAATATTCCCATCGCTCGCCCTTCAGGTGCCAGTATGACCAATAAACGCACGGCGAGCCCTGACATTGGCAGAAACAGGGTTGTCCTTGTGACACCCGACAGCCTTTCTTCTCGATGAAGCAAATTGCCGCCCCCAATCCGCCGCTCAGTTCCGTTTCAAGCTCCAGGCCGGCTTTCTTCAACACCTCGTGCCCGCTGATGCGGTCGTCGGAAAATGAGACGCAGCGGGTAGACACGTCGCCGCCACCGTAGACTACCACCAGGCCGACCCGATTGGGGCCGTCGGCTTGCGCTGGCGGTGGAGCTGCGGCCAAAATGATGGCGATAACGACGCAGAGCAAGAACCAATGACCTGGTTTATTCATCGCGCTCCCTTCCTCCTCTCTACTACCAGGTTCGCCGTGAATTGCAGACAGTAAAACTGTGCTCCCGGCCGATCCTGGCAGGCCAGCCTCCCAGATACCTCCGGCGGAGAAGTGCGCATCTTGCGCCATGCGCACTTCTACTAAGAAACTACGTTCTCCCGTCATTCTGAGCGAAGCGAAGAATCTCAACGCTTGCCAGCGCGAGATGCTTCGCCTTCGGCTCAGCATGACGGAGTCGGGCGGCGCCCACTAAGAAACGATTTAGCCATGACCCCCAATGGTGTTTCTTCCCCAATGAGCGGCGCGACCACGCACCGTGGGGGAGCTCATAATGTCAACGCGAGCACGGTCTAATTCGCCGATTTGTGTATAACCGGAAAGAACTGTGTCCTGCAGGCGTTCAGGTCGCCGACTTTCAGCGGGAACGGCCGGCCGAGCAAAGCCGGTATGGCCTGTTGCGTCGCCAGGAGATTCGACTCTCCGCCTGGCATCCAGGGAAAGCTCCCATCGCTTAGCTGCACGTTCAGCAGATAGCTGATCGGGTTCGTGTTGCTGATTGTCCACTGGCTGCTCGTCGGGTCCTGGCCAGCCGCCAGGATAGCCTGGACCGCGTAGGCGGTCGAGTTGGTGTCGCTGCCGGTAGCCCAGAAGTCATCGTACCGAAAGCCGCCGTCGTTCTCTTGCATGGTCTTGAGA